>JAYPUF010000030.1:6987-24172 GCA_038133925.1 Marivivens sp.
CAGGCTATCACGTTGTCGGCATGAAGGCGGTTGATGCGCCTGATATGAACAAAGACTAAGCCATGACCGCTGCCGCATTTCTTACGATCGTCCTGATCCACCTTGCGGCAGCGATTTCGCCTGGGCCCAGCTTTGTTGTAGCGGTCCGCATGGCCGCCTCCGAAGGCTTTAAGGTCGCGACCGCCCTCGCCTTTGGTTTTGGTCTCGGCGCAGTGCTCTGGGCCGCCGCAGCGATGCTTGGCCTTGCGATCATTTTCCAGCTCGTGCCTGCGCTTTTCATTGGGATGAAGCTTGTGGGCGCGGCTTTCCTCTTTTGGATTGCCTTTAACATGTGGAAACATGCCAAGGACCCGCTGGCAGAGGCGCAAATCGGCACCCAGCCGCGCTCTGTCCTCTCGGCAATTCGCTTTGGCTTTCTGACCTTTGCAACCAATCCAAAACCTGCGGTGTTCTTTGGCGCAGTTTTTGTGGGCCTCGTGCCCATCGATACGCCAATGCCGTGGCGTCTTGCCATACTTGCAGCGGTTTTCGCCAATGAAACGCTCTGGTATATCCTCGTTGCACGCGTGTTCTCGACGTCACGCGCACGAAACACATATCTGCGTCTCAAGGCCGTTGTGGACCGCACATTTGGAGGGCTAATGGCTCTCCTCGGCCTCAAGATTGCTCTGACCTAAAGGATCGCCCTATGCCGAATACAGACCGTCTCCCGCACGAAAAGGGTTTTCACGTGTCTTGGGACCAAATCCATCGCGATAGCCGTGCCCTTGCATGGCGTCTTGATGGACAAAGCCCTCTCGAGGGCGGCGCTTGGAAAGCGGTTGTTGCGATTACTCGTGGCGGTATGGCGCCTGCGATGATCGTCGCTCGCGAGCTGGACATTCGCAAAGTTGATACCATCAGTGTCAAATCCTATGACCATCAGTCCCAGTCCCAAGCACAAGTCCTCAAGGCACCTGATGCCGAGATGATGGGCGATGGCACCGGCATTTTGATCATCGACGATCTCGTGGACTCAGGCAAAACGCTCGAACTTTGCCGCGAACTTTACCCCAACGCCCATTTTGCAACGGTTTATGCAAAGCCCAAAGGGCGCCCGCAGGTGGACACCTTTATCACCGAAGTGAGCCAAGACACTTGGATTTTCTTCCCGTGGGACATGGCGCTGCAATACGTTCAGCCCTATCGCGGCAAGGACTGATCCAGACCTAATGTCCTCTCATTTGCCGAGCTTGAAATCAGAGTGCAGCCGTTGTGCTGCGCTTTGCTGTGTCGCGCTGACTTTTGACAAAGGACCAAAGTTCGCGATCAGCAAAGAGGCAGGCACCCCCTGCCCCAATCTTGGCCCGGACCACCGTTGCACGATCCACGCGGACCTTGCCGAGCGCGGCTTTCAAGGCTGCATCGACTATGATTGCGCTGGCGCAGGACAACGTGTCATCGAGGAACGCTTTAACAGTGAAGACTGGCGTTCGGCTCCAGAGCTTCTGACGGCGATGATGAGGGATTTCGGCGCATTGAGACCGCTTCATGAACGGATGCTGATGCTTGAGGCAGCTGGTCAATATGCGTTGACGCCCGACCTCGAGGAACGCCGTCAAAAACTTCTCAAGCGATGCGCACGCAGCTGGTCTTCCTCTGTCGAAATGAACAAAGACTTTAAAGCATTCATCGAAGACCTGCGACCGATTGCCGAAGCGAGCCAATAAAGCAAACTCTTGGCCGTCTGGCCCTTGCAGCCCCTGAATTGGCGCTCTACATTTTGAGCAACAACAGGAGAAAGACCACATGGCCATTACGGCACTTGAAATCGAGAACCTGATCCGCGAGTCCTTTCCATCGGCCAAAATCACGGTCGAAGGCGATGACGGTCAGCATTTTGCTGCAATGGTCATCGACGAGAGCTTTCGCGGCCAGAACCGCGTGCAGCAACAGCGCGCCGTTTACGCCGCGCTCAAGGGCAAGATGGATGGCTCGCAGGGCGAACTGCACGCGCTCGCACTCACGACGAAGGCACCTGAATAATGATGACAGCAACCGCTCTACTGCTCGCGGGCGCGCTGATCGCAATCATCGCTGCCCCAGCTCCACAACGCCAACCGATCCGCGTGCGCGCTAATCGGAACAGCACCCCTCAATTCCGCAAGAAAGGCTGACGCCATGTCCGCTCTGGATCAGATCAAAGAAACCGTAACTTCGAACGACGTCGTGCTCTTCATGAAGGGCACCAAGACCATGCCGCAGTGCGGGTTCTCGAGCCGCGTTGCTGGCATTCTTAACTTTATGGGCGTTGAGTACCTCGACGTGAACGTGCTCGCTGACGAAGAAATCCGCGCAGGCATTAAGGACTATTCGGATTGGCCGACCATTCCCCAGCTCTATGTCAAAGGCGAATTCGTTGGTGGTTGCGACATCATCACCGAAATGACCCTGTCGTCTGAACTGGATACACTTTTCGCTGACAACGGCGTTTCCTTCGACAAGGAAAAGGCCGACGAAATCCGCAAGCACAACAGCTAAGCGTTTCGGATTGGTGACTTATGGGGCGTCCATTTGGGCGCCCTTATTCGTTAAAGGCTTCGCGTCCCGCGACCCAGTAGCACTCTTGATAAAGCGTTCGTTCTTCGCCGCTGTCACTGTCGATGATACTGACCATGCCTTCGTCACCATGGATCCACCAGACATAGCCTGGCATGTACTGCGGCGGTGTGAAACGCGCGCCTGATCCAGAAACAGATTGCCTCAGCGCCGAAGGAAATCCATCAACCGTGATGATCACATCATTCGTGCCAAGTGGATAGACTGCGGTTACTTCACCGCCATCTTCGCACATGTATTGGTCGATCTGGTATCCTTGGGCTACCGCAACGCATGGCATCAGACCAAGCGCGAGGACGGTCCAACGGATCACTTGGACTTTGCTTCCACTTGATCGGCCAAGGCCTCGGCGCGGGCTGCAAGTTCTGCCAGAGTTTCGGATACAGATGACGGGATCACCGGCACTTCGACTTTTTCTTTGGGGGCATCGAGCTTTGCAGTCAGTTCGGCAATTTTACCTTCGGCCTCGCTTAGACGATCCTCTAGCCCAGCGGTTTTGTCAGCAAGCATTAGGCCCGACATAAGCAGCATCCGAGCCTCGGGCATACGACCGATCTGACTGCTGAGCGAGCTGGCTTCTATATCAAGCATCGCCGCTGCCGAGTGCAGGAACTGTTCCTCGCCTTCCTGACAAGCAACCTCGAACACACGGCCACCGATCTTAATCTCTACCTGTGGCATCAGTTCGCCCCTCCTACGATTGGGCGAAGTTCGCCGATAATGGCTTCGATTTCGACCGCATCAGCATCACGCGTCACGCGGAGCGCCTCAAGTTCTGCCTGCATCGCGCGGTTGATCAAATGAGGCTCGCTCACATGTGTTTCAGCGACCTGACGTAGTTTCTCGTTGATCTCGCGCAGCTCGGCATTCACCTGGCGGAGCTTTTGCAGCTCACGGTCAAAGCGGACAAGTTGCTTTTTGGTTGCGTCCGCAGCTTGAGCAACATCGGTAACCTGTGCATCTTGACGCTCTTTAAGGGCCTTCACACGCTCTTCGAGTTGAGCATTAGCCGAGCGCTCTTCTGCTAGCTTTGCTTCAAGGTCAGCAATTTTCGCGGAATTGTCCTCATGCGTCGCCGTGGGTTCAGCACCGCTTTCGCTCTGCCAAACAAGCTGCCCCACTCCAAGCCCGATGCGATCCAGCGCAGCCGTCAATCGGCGTTCCAGTTCCACAATTTCGCTCATACGCCTGTCCTCCTGCTCGCAACTCTCCAAGTGGGGGAACTGCGCAGTTATCACTCTACTTCGTGTTCGCACCAAGGCCAAAACCCGAATCGCAACACGTTTCTCAAAGCGTATGCGATCCCTGTCGGGCCCGCAAATGACCGTATTCAGAGCGAGAAATCATCACTCACGCTTGATCTTAGGCTCAACGCTGATATGACACGATCAACAGAAAACCCCATGCATATAAAGGATCGTAGCTTTGGATATTTCCGCTCTACGCCAGGCGAACCCTGAGCACTGGATGAAGGCAACCGCCATTCGGACCCTCACCCTCGATGCCGTCGCAGCCGCTAACTCGGGTCACTCGGGCATGCCGATGGGCATGGCTGACGTTGCAACTGTTCTTTTTGAAAAGCATCTTCGCTTTGATCCCAAGGCACCGAATTGGCCTGATCGTGACCGTTTTATCCTGTCTGCTGGCCACGGCTCGATGCTGATCTATTCGCTCCTTTATCTCACCGGTTATGCCCAAGTGACCCTCGACGAGATTAAGAACTTCCGCCAATGGGGCGCGAAGACCGCTGGCCACCCCGAGAACTTCCTCCTCGACGGCGTTGAAACCACCACTGGTCCGCTCGGTCAGGGCATCGCAAACTCGGTCGGTTTCGCAATTGCCGAAGAAGTTCAACGCGCTCGTTACGGCAAGAAGATCGTCAACCACCGTACATACGTGATGGCTGGTGACGGCTGCCTGATGGAAGGCGTCAGCCAAGAGGCCATCGGCCTTGCCGGTATGCAGCAGCTCGGTAACCTCATCGTCTTCTGGGACAACAACAACATCACCATCGACGGCACCGTTGATATTGCTGACAAAACTGATCAGGTCGCGCGTTTTGCGGCTTCTGGCTGGCACGTACAGGCCATCGACGGTCACGACCCCGTTGCCATCGACGCCGCTATTGAGGCTGCCAAAGCAGACCCACGTCCGTCGATGATCGCTTGCAAAACCCACATCGCACTCGGCCACAAGGCGCAAGACACTTCCAAAGGTCACGGCGCTCTGACCGATAAGGAACAGCTTGCCGCCGCCAAGGCTAACTATGGCGTCAACTGGGGTCCCTTCGAAGTGCCCGCAGATGTCAAAGCCCAGTGGGAAGCGATGGGCGCGCGTGGCGCACAGGCTCGTACGGAATGGGAAGTCGAATTCTCCAAGCTTTCCGAAGCGCGTCAAACCGAGTTCAACCGCGCCTACGCCGGCGAAGCCCCAAAGAAACTTGCTGGTGCCATTCGCGCCATGAAAAAGCAAATCTCGGAGACCACCCCCAAAGTTGCAACCCGCAAATCCTCTGAAATGGTGCTCGATGTGATCAACCCGATCATGCTCGAAACCATCGGCGGCTCTGCTGACCTTACGGGTTCGAACAACACCAAGACCGCAGACCTCGGCGTGTTCAACCCCGAGAACCGCAAAGGTCGCTATGTCTATTACGGCATCCGTGAACACGGCATGGCCGCAGCAATGAATGGTATGGCGCTTCACGGCGGTGTGCGCCCCTATGGCGGCACATTCATGTGCTTCACCGACTATGCGCGTGGCTCCATGCGCCTCTCGGCCCTGATGGACATTCCTGTCACCTACGTAATGACCCACGACTCCATCGGTCTTGGCGAAGACGGCCCGACGCACCAGCCGGTCGAACACCTCGCAATGCTCCGCGCGACCCCGAACACCAATGTGTTCCGTCCCGCTGACACCGTAGAAACTGCAGAAGCTTGGGAAGTTGCGCTCACATCGACCGAGACCCCGACTGTTCTCGCACTCTCGCGTCAGAACTTGCCGACCGTGCGTCTCGAGCACAAGGCCAAGAACTTGTCGGCTCAAGGTGCTTATATCCTGCGCGACGCAGAAGCAGGCAAGCGTCAGGTCATCCTGATGGCAACGGGATCCGAAGTCGAAATCGCCCTCGCAGCACGTGACCTGCTCGAAGCCGAAGGCATCGGCACCCGCGTTGTCTCTATGCCTTGCATGGAGCTATTCGCGCAGCAGGACGAAGCCTACCGCAAGCGCGTTCTGCCCGCTGGCCCCGTCCGCGTGGCTGTCGAGGCTGCCGTGCGTCAGGGTTGGGACCAATGGCTTCTCGGCGAGCGCGGCCGCGAACAAAAGTCGGCCTTCGTCGGCATGGAGGGCTTCGGTGCCTCGGCGCCCGCTGAAACTCTGTACGAAAAGTTCGGCATCACGGCTGCAAACGTTGCTGCCAAGGCCAAAGCCCTTCTCGGCTAACTTTTCCGATACCCAAAACAAAAGCCGCGCAAGCATCCCTTGCGCGGCTTTTTCATTCCTAACCCAAAGGCCTTACCTTTGTGCCTCAAATATCCCGGGGTGAATGCGCCAAAGGCGCAGAGGGGCAGCGCCCCTCCCCGTCCGCCCCCGTCAATGCCCTTTCTGCCCCGTCAGCAGAGCAATAACGGGACCAATAATGCGGGTTGCGACGGGAATAAGTAGCAGCCCGAAAACCACTCCAAAGAGCCCGTCAAAGAAGGCTGTCACAGCCCAGCTTACAAATCCCGTCATCGCGCCAACAGCCTCAGCAGCGACCTCAGCCGCATGTTTGATCGGCTCATAGGGCCAATGCAGCCCAAACTCGTGTAGCCCGTGGATCACGATGTTTCCGCCGACCCAGAGCATAGCCAGCGTGCCAACCAAAGAGAGCACCTTAAGCAAATAGGGCATACCCTTAACGAGTCCCATTCCAACTGAGCGCGTCACCGACAAACGGCCAACTTCCACAAGGTGAAGCCCCACGTCATCTGCCTTCACTATAAGCGCCACAGAGCCGTAGACCATGACAGTGATAAATATTGCAACAACAGCCAAGGTCGCCGCTTCCATCCAGATCCCACTCTCTGGCAGAGCAGAAAGCGCAATGGTCATAATCTCAGCCGAAAGAATGAAGTCGGTCTTAATTGCGCCCGCAACCTTTGCTTCTTCGAGATGGGCAGGATCTTGGATATCCATATCCTCTTCGACTGCATGGTCGGCATGTGGAAAGAACTTGTGAAAGACCTTCTCCGCTCCCTCAAAACAAAGGTAGGAGCCGCCGAGCATCAAGAGCGGTGTGATCGCTTGGGGAAGGAAGTTTGCGAGTATAAGCGCAAGCGGTAAGAGAATGACCAGCTTATTGCGAAGCGATCCTAGTGTAATCTTCCAGATAATCGGCAACTCGCGCTCTGCTTTGAAGCCCGTGACATAACTCGGCGTCACCGCTGCATCGTCGATCAAAACGCCTGCTGTCTTGCTACTTGCCTTTGCAGCAGCGGCGGCAACGTCATCGACGCTGGCGGCTGCAATTTTTGCAATACCAGCGACGTCGTCCAATAGCGCTAACAATCCGCTCATAAAAATCCCCTTCTGATTCTCTAGAAATAGATAACGTCCGTGAATTGGGCGCAACCGGTTTGAGTGTTGGCGCAAACGTTAGCGCCAACCTGTACCCCCAAAGAGAAGTTATCGCTAACACTCTGATGGAATTGCATTTTTTTCTTTCCACATGAAACCCAACTCGCTACGGCCAAGTCAATCTGGACGCTCACAAAGGGATCACGAGATGACTGTAACGGTAGGGATCAACGGGTTTGGACGTATCGGCCGCTGCACGCTGGCACATATCACCGAAGCTGCGCGCAATGACATTCAGGTCGTAAAGATCAACGCCACAGGTCCGATTGAGACGAACGCTCACCTGCTAAAGTACGATAGCGTTCATGGCCGTTTCGGAAACCAGATCAAAATCCAAGGCAACACAATGGACCTTGGCCGTGGCCCGATTGATGTGATGTCAACTTATAACCCCGAAGAGCTCGATTGGTCGGGCTGCGACGTGGTTTTGGAGTGCACGGGTAAATTCAACGACGGCTTCAAGTCGGACATCCACCTCAAGCGCGGTGCAAAGAAGGTACTCATCTCGGCCCCCGCTAAGAACGTTCAGCGTACGGTGGTCTATGGAGTGAACCACCGTCAGCTTCTTGCTGAAGACAAGATGGTCTCGAATGGCTCTTGCACGACGAACTGCCTCGCTCCACTTGCCAAAGTGCTCAACGATGCAATCGGCATCGAAAGTGGCATCATGACAACGATCCACTCTTACACCGGCGATCAACCTACCCTCGATCGCCGCCACAACGACCTCTACCGTGCCCGCGCAGCGGCAATGGCGATGATCCCAACCTCGACGGGTGCTGCTAAAGCGCTTGGCGAAGTTCTACCTGAACTTTCGGGCAAGCTTGACGGAACCGCGATGCGTGTTCCGACCCCGAACGTTTCGGCAGTGGATCTCACCTTCCAGGCAGGCAAAGACGTCACAGTCAACGACGTGAACGAAATCGTCCGCGAAGCCGCCCAAGGCTATATGGGTATGGTCATGGCCTACGACCCCGAGCCGAAGGTGTCGATCGACTTCAACCATACGACCCAATCGTCGATCTTCGCGCCCGACCAGACCAAAGTCGTTGGCCGTACCGTTCGCGTTCTGGCTTGGTATGATAACGAGTGGGGCTTCTCTGCTCGCATGGCCGATGTCGCTGCTGCTATGGGCCGCCTCATCTAATCAAAAGCAGTTGCGTTTTTTCCGGTCGCGGCTAGGGTCGCGACCATGAAATCTCTTATCCCATCGTTCTTGATTTTCGCGGCCATCGTGGCGTTTGTCATCGCTGATCAAGCTCTTGATCTCGGATTCACGTTATTTCTTCTTAAAAAGTTTTCAGACCTCATTGAATTTGTGAGCATCTGGCGCTGATTGCGGCTGTTTATCGCACTCAGCGGTTGACCTTTCGTCGTGAATCGCGATGTTAGCGCCAACGGAGGCCGGTGGGCGGCCCCATTAGATGTTCCAATTGGAGGTCATCCCTATGGCAATCAAGGTTGCAATCAACGGTTTCGGTCGTATCGGCCGTAACGTTCTTCGCGGTATTATCGAGTCCGGCCGCACTGATATTGAAGTCGTGGCTATCAACGATCTCGGTCCTGTTGAAACCAACGCGCACCTTCTGCGCTTTGACTCTGTGCATGGCCGCTTTCCGCATGAGGTGACCACCACCGCGACCACCATTGACGCTGGCCGTGGTCCGATCGAAGTCACCGCGATCCGTAACCCTGCTGAACTGCCTTGGGGTCACATTGATATCGTTCTTGAGTGCACCGGCATCTTCACCGACCGCGACAAGGCCGCGATCCACCTCGAAAACGGCGCGTCGCGCGTTCTGGTTTCTGCCCCTTCCAAAGGCGCAGACAAGACCATCGTTTACGGTGTGAACCATGATGTCCTGACCGCAGATGACATCGTCGTATCGAACGCTTCGTGCACCACCAACTGTCTTTCGCCGGTTGCTAAGGTTCTGAACGACGTCGTTGGGATCACCAAGGGCTTCATGACCACCATCCACTCTTACACCGGCGATCAACCGACACTGGACACGATGCACAAGGATCTTTACCGCGCTCGCGCTGCGGCTCTGTCGATGATCCCGACGTCCACCGGTGCTGCTGCGGCTGTTGGCCTTGTTCTTCCTGAACTCAATGGCAAGCTGGACGGCGTTGCGATCCGCGTTCCCACCCCGAACGTTTCTGTTGTCGACCTGACGTTCGAAGCATCGCGCGCAACCACTATTCAGGAAATCAACGACGCCATCGTTGCTGCCGCCAATGGCCCGCTCAAGGGTATCCTCGGCTACACCGATCAGCCCAACGTTTCGATCGACTTCAACCACGATCCGCACTCTTCAACCTTTGCGCTCGACCAGACCAAGGTCATGGACGGCACGATGGTGCGTATCCTGTCTTGGTACGATAACGAGTGGGGCTTCTCAAACCGCATGGCGGACACCGCCGTTGCGATGGGCAAATTGCTCTAATTCAAGACAAAACTAAAAGATTTGCAAAGCCGCTCCAAATTGGGGCGGCTTTCGTTCTTGTGCCCGCATAATTTGCAACTAACACATATTTGTCGTCTGTTAACGGAACCATTACACAGCGCCCCGCGCTCCATAAGTGAGGAGCAACTCAAAGGCGCAACATGTTTTCCATAAACCAAATTATTCAAGAGCTTATCACGCTTTGGGTTGTCATTGATCCCATCGGCACATTGCCTGTTTTCATAGCGATGACTGTAGGACTTTCCCCCACCGCACGGCGTGAAGTTGCGATCAAATCGACCGCAGTGGCTTTTGGTGTGCTTCTCGTTTTTATCCTCGCGGGGCAGATTGTGCTCGAAGCGCTTGGTCTCTCGCTCGGGTCATTCCAAATTGCAGGCGGCCTTGTTCTACTTCTTTTCTCATTGAGCATGATTTTTGGGGAATCTAAGCCCGAGACAGAGCTTCGTGATGCACGTTCGAACAGCGAGAGGGCGATCTTTCCATTGGCGATCCCCTCGATTGCTTCACCGGGGGCAATGCTTGCTGTCGTCATTCTCACCGATAACGATCGCTTTTCAATCGCGCATCAGACGATGACCAGCGCGGTTATGGCATTTGTGCTGTTATGCACGTTTGGAATCATGCTCTTGGCGACACCTATCTACAAAGTCATCGGACTTGCTGGGGCGAGCATCATTAGCCGCGTCATGGGAATGATCCTTGCGGCAGTAGCAATAGATGCAATGCTCAACGGATTGGTGCGGGTTGGAGTTATCGCTCCGTTCTAGCGCAGCTTTTCTTCCAATTTCTCTTTGACGCTCGGCGGGACGAATTTGGTCACATCCCCGCCCAGTCGGCAAATCTCTTTAACCAGCTTTGAAGCAATCGCTTGGTTCTTGGCATCGGCCATCAAGAAGACGGTCTCGATCCGTGCATCAAGCGCGCGGTTCATGCCAACCATTTGGAATTCATACTCAAAATCGGCAACAGCGCGAAGTCCGCGGATAATCACGCTCGCATTGACGTCACGCGCACAGTCGATGAGCAAGTTCTCAAACGGGTGCACAATGATTTCACATCCAGCAGCCTCGCCGATTGGCACGATTTCCGAGCGGATCATCTGGACTCGTTCGTCGAGCGAGAACAAAGGCCCCTTGTCGCGGTTAATCGCAACACCGATCACAAGTCGATCGACCAATCTACATGCGCGACGAATAATGTCGATGTGCCCGTGAGTTACCGGATCGAATGTACCAGGATACAAGCCAATACGCATAGGAGCCTCGTGCTGTCTGTTCTGAGGCACACGCAACATTATTGCGCCGAGAAATGCAAGGGGACGATTGGCCTCAGTGGCCCATGATCATCCCTTCGAGGGCATCTTTTTCCATCGCAAGCTCGGTGATACGCGCCTTGACAACATCGCCGATTGAAATCAGCCCAATAACCCGCTCCGCATCCATCACCGGCATGTGACGAAAGCGGCCATTGGTCATTGTTTCAAGGACGTGATCGGAATTGTCCGTCTCAGCGCATGTCACAATCTTGCTTGTCATGATGGAAGCAATGTCGTTGCCGAGCACAGTCTCACCCCGTTTGCCGATTTCGCGCACAATATCGCGTTCCGAAAGAATGCCTTGAAGATCGTCACCCTCATAAGAAACGATGCAGGTACCGATCCGATTGACCGACATCATACGAGCGGCATCAGCTACGCTGGCTTCAGGTCGGAGCCAGTGGAGATCGTTATTCCCCTTAGAAACAAGTATTTGTTTAACTAACATCTGCTCCTCCTTAGTGTTTATTTATACGTCTAGCGTCCTCTCAACACCCCGCCTCTGTCAAGTGAGCTGTTGTTCGAGCCTTTGAACCTCGCCTCTCAGCTCGGAGACCAGAGCCGATGTAAAACGGTTCAATCGCTCGGATCGACGGTCAGAGGCGTGTCGAACAAGGTAAAAACTCCGCTTGAGCGAGACCTCGTCGACCAGCACCTTTTTGAGTTCCGGCGCATAAGGAAGCGCAAAGTCGTGGACGATTCCAACACCGCCCTGCCGGAGCATCTGGAGCTGCACAGCGACGGAGTTGCTGGCACGTTGCACACCGCCAGCGGCAAGGCTCCCCAGATAGTCTAGTTCTTTGTCAAAGATCATGTCTGCGATATAGCCGACAACAGGTAGGGACTTGATGTCCTCAAGGCTCGTGGGAACGGGCAAGTCCTCGCGCATGGCAAGGTGAAGTTTGTAATCTGTGATTTTCTGCACAGTGAGGCGCCCCGCATCGGGCGGGCTTACTGTGATTGCCAAGTCAGCTTCACGCTTTGACAGGTTCACAACCCGCGGCAGTGCAAGGATTTGAATTTCCAGGTCTGGGTTACCTTCCTGAATTTTCGAGCACACCTGAGGCAAAAGGAAGTTCGCGCATCCGTCTGGTGCACCGATCCTGATCTGCCCCGACAGGCCTCGCTCATTTCGCTGCCCCTGATCAAAGGCTTGGGTGAGCGCCTCTTCGGCGGCCATTGCATGTTCCCGAACGCCCTGCCCCAAATCAGTGAGCGCGTAGCCTTGCGGTGATTTCACAAAGAGCGCTCCGCCAAAGGTCTCCTCCAGACGAGCTATCCGCCTACTGAGCGTTGCGGGATCAAGCCCCGCCATCGGTGCAGCCTTTGAAAGGCTCTCAGCCCGCGCAACGGCCAGAAATACACGCATATCATCCCAGTTCGACATGTCCAGACCTTTGCAAAAACGCAAAATGATTTTGAAATACTGCCTCTTTTTCATGGAAAAATGCAAGGCTAAGGTGCACTCAATTCAAATTTCAATCTGGGAGAGTTCCATGCAGGAAATCAGCCACCTGATTAACGGCGAATACGTCAAAGGCACCTCGGGTCGTTTCACCGAAGTGTTCAACCCCGCAACCGGTGAAGTGCAGGCCAAAGTGCCGCTCGCTTCGGTCGAAGAAGTTAATGCCGCTGTTGAAAAGGCAGCCATCGCTCAGCGTGGCTGGGCTGCGACCAACCCGCAACGTCGTGCGCGCGTGTTCATGAAGTTCGGTCAGCTGATCAACGACAACATGGACAAGCTTGCAGAGGCTGTCAGCCGTGAACACGGCAAGACCCTCCCCGATGCACGCGGTGACGTTCAGCGTGGTCTTGAGGTTGTCGAAGTGTGCATGGGTCTCCCGAGCCTTCTCAAAGGCGAATACACCGACAGCGCAGGTCCAGGCATTGACCTTTACTCCATGCGTCAGCCGCTCGGCGTTGTTGCTGGCATCACGCCGTTCAACTTCCCTGCTATGATCCCGCTTTGGAAAATGGCCCCTGCGATTGCTGCCGGTAACGCCATGATCCTCAAGCCCTCCGAGCGCACGCCCTCGACCTCGCTCATGCTCGCAGAGCTTTTCATGGAAGCCGGACTTCCCGAAGGCGTTCTTCAGGTTGTTCACGGCGACAAAGAGGCCGTTGATGCGATCCTCGACAACGAGACCATTCAGGCCGTTGGTTTCGTAGGCTCGACCCCGATTGCACAGTACATCTATGGCCGCGCCGCAACCAACGGCAAGCGCGCGCAGTGCTTTGGCGGTGCAAAGAACCACATGCTGATCATGCCCGACGCGGACATGGACAAGGCCGCTGATGCGCTTATCGGTGCTGGTTATGGCGCCGCTGGCGAGCGCTGCATGGCGATCTCGGTCGCTGTTCCTGTCGGCCAAGAAACCGCAGACCGTCTGATCGAAGCTCTCGTACCGCGCATCGAAAAGCTCAAAGTCGGACCTTACACTGCTGGCGACGACGTGGACTATGGTCCGCTGATCACCAAACAGGCAATGGACCGCGTCTTGGGTCTAATCGACAAGGGCGTTGAGCAAGGCGCAAAACTCGTCACCGACGGTCGTAATTTCAAGCTTCAGGGCTATGAGAACGGCTTCTTCGTTGGCCCGACCCTCTTTGACAACGTGACCCCTGATATGGAGATCTATAAGCAAGAGATCTTTGGACCGGTTCTATCAACCGTTCGCGCCGATACATATGAGGACGCGCTGAACCTCGTGATCGACAACGAATACGGCAACGGCACCGCCATCTTCACCGCTGATGGTGACACCGCGCGTGACTTTGCAAGCCGCGTTAACGTTGGCATGGTCGGCATCAACTTCCCGATCCCTGTTCCGCTGTCCTACTACACCTTCGGCGGCTGGAAAAAGTCGGCTTTTGGCGACCTAAACCAATATGGCCCCGATGCGTTCCGCTTCTACACTAAGACCAAGACAGTGACCGCTCGTTGGTTCTCGGGCATCAAGGAAGGCGCTGCGCTTAACTTTAAGCCGATGGACTAAGGCCCTGTTCCCTGAGGCAATTTGACTTATGCGGGGCAGCTTCGGCTGCCCTTGCTATTTCAGGCTATGCCTGTGACCTTAAGTGCAACCCGTGGATTTTTGGGAGGAGAGCCATGGATTTCGATCTAAGCGAAGAACAGCAAGCTATTTTTGATTTGGCCTATGAATTTGGCCAAGACAATATCGCGCCATTTGCCGCCGAATGGGAAGCGATGGGCACCATTCCTCGCGAACTTTGGACCAAAGCGGCCGAGCTCGGATTTGGTGCGCTTTACGTCAGCGACGACTACGGAGGCACAGGGCTTTCACGGCTCGATGCGGCATTGGTGTTTGAGGGGCTGTCGATGGCATGTCCCTCGGTCGCGGCATTTCTGAGCATTCACAACATGGGCGCCAAGATGATCGAGCTTTACGGCTCGGACGATCTCAAAGCGCGGTTCTTGCCCAAAGTCGCAAGCATGGAGACCGTGGTATCCTATTGCCTGACCGAGCCTTCCTGTGGGTCGGATGCAGCGGCACTGAAGACCCGCGCCGAACGTGGGCCAAATGGGTATGCGCTCACTGGCACCAAGACCTTTATTTCAGGCGGCGGATACTCAGACGCCTATATCGTCATGTGCCGCACCGGTGAGGCTGGCCCGAAAGGGATCTCAGCCGTGATCGTTGAAAGTGGTGCAGAGGGTCTTAGTTTTGGCGGGCTCGAAAAGAAGATGGGCTGGAAGGCTCAGCCCACACGGCAAGTGCAGCTCGATGCCGCAAAAGCACCGCTCGGCAATCTCCTTGGCGAGGAAGGCAAAGGCTTTCGCTATGCTATGGCGGGGCTTGATGGCGGGCGGATCAACATCACCGCATGTTCCATCGGTGCCGCACAATCTGCATTGGACAAGACGCTCGCCTATATGAAAGAGCGCCGCGCCTTTGGGAGCGCCCTGACCGAGTTCCAAGCGCTGCAATTCAAGCTTGCCGATATGGAGATCGAGCTTCAGGCCGCGCGCACCTTCCTGCGTCAAGCCGCGTGGAAGCTCGATCAAGCGGCGCCTGATGCAACCAAGTTCTGTGCCATGGCCAAGGCCTTTGCGACCGAAGCGGCAAGCCGTGTGGCGGACGGCTGTCTCCAGCTTCACGGGGGCTATGGCTATCTTGAGGACTATGGCATCGAGAAGATCGTCCGCGATTTGCGCGTGCATCAAATCCTTGAAGGCACAAATGAAATCATGCGCCACATCGTGGCGCGCCAGTTGGTAGCAGAATGACCGAAATTTCAATACGCACAGAAGGCCGCGCTGGCCGTATCACTCTCACCCGCGCCGAGGCCCTCAACGCTCTAAGCCATGATATGTGCCGCGAGATCGAGAAAGCGCTTGATGAATGGCGTGATGACAAAGACGTTGCCCTCATCATCATGGATGCCGAAGGCGACCGTGCCTTTTGTGCGGGCGGCGATATCGGAGAGGTTTATCGTGCGGCAAAGGAAGGCCGCGTCGATGAAACAGCGGAATTCTGGAGCGAAGAATACCGTATGAACGCCAAATTGGCGGAATATCCAAAGCCTATCATAAGCCTGATGCAGGGTTTTGTAATGGGCGGCGGCGTGGGTATCGGCTGTCACGGCTCGCATCGGGTTGTCGAAGAAAAGAGCCAATTTGCTATGCCCGAATGTGGGATCGGCCTTGTTCCTGATGTGGGCGGGAGTTTTCTCTTGGCCGAAGCACCCGGGTTTCTCGGTGACTATCTCGGACTCACAGGTGAGCGCATGAATGCAGGCGACGCGATTTATTGCGGCTTCGCGGACTACTTCGTTCCGCGCGAAACCTGGCCTGCGCTAATCGATGCGCTATGCAAGACAGGCGAAGCCTCGCTTGTCGCTGCAATGGCAAGCGCTGCGCCCGTATCTCCCCTTGCTCATCTTCAAGGTGAGATCGACGAGGTCTTCAATGGCGCGCAATTTGCCGATGTTGCCAATATGGTCGAGGGATCGACCTCGGACGCACTTGCTCGCGCCCGCGCGGCCTTTGCTAAGAACTCGCCACTTTCTATGCGCTGCACCTTCGAACTGATCCGCCGCGTGCGAACCGAGCCGAACATCCGCTTTGCGCTTGAGATGGAGCACCGCTTTACCACACGCTCAGTCACAACCGCAGACATCGTTGAAGGTGTGCGTGCCCAGATCATCGACAAAGATCGTAATCCGCAGTGGAAGCACAAGAACTGGCGTGACGTGAGCGACGACGAAGTCGCTGTCTTTTACGCGCCACAAAACAACCCAAAACTGGAGTTCTAAGCCATGAAGATCGCATTTATCGGACTTGGAAATATGGGCGGGCCGATGGCGCTCAACCTTGTGAAAGCCGGCCATGAGGTCGTGGGCTTTGACCTTGCGGCACGGCCCCAAGGCGTCACCATGGCTGCAACAGGCGCCGAGGCCGCCAAGGGGGCCGATGTGGTGATCACCATGCTCCCCAACGGGGCGATCCTGCGCGCAGTGGCCGCAGAGGTGATCCCTGTGATGGAAAAGGGCGCCGTGCTCTGTGATTGCTCGACCGTGGATGTAGAGAGCGCCCGCGCGGTGGCGGCAGAGGCGGCCGACGCGGGGCTTCTGGCTTTGGACGCGCCTGTGTCCGGCGGGATCGGCGGTGCGTCCGCAGGCACGCTCACCTTTATGGTTGGCGGCACAGACGAGGCCTTTGCCAAGGTCAAACCGCTTTTCGACGTAATGGGCCAAAAGGCCGTGCACTGCGGCGCTTCGGGCAATGGACAGGCGGCAAAGATCTGCAACAACATGATCCTTGGCGTCACCATGATCGCCACTTGCGAAGCCTTTGCCTTGGCCGACAAGCTTGGCCTTGATCGTCAGGCCATGTTTGATGTGGTCTCGACCTCATCGGGTTATAGCTGGACAATGAACGCCTATTGCCCCGCCCCCGGAGTTGGTCCTAAATCGCCAGCTGATAACGGCTATCTCCCTGGTTTTGCGTCCGAGTTAATGCTCAAAGATCTTGGACTTTCGCAAATGGCAGCGGAAACCGTCGACGCGGACACGCCGATGGGCCAGCGTGCGCTCGAGCTCTACCGCAGATTTGTCGAAGACGAAGACGGACACGGCAAAGACTTCTCGGCGATGCTCCCACGTTTCGAGAAACTTAGCCGCAACGCCTAAATGTGATATAAGTCAATTACGGGAT
>JAYPUF010000031.1:0-23590 GCA_038133925.1 Marivivens sp.
CGCGGAAGGCAAAACGCGCACCGACGTCATCTTTGTCAGTGATCAGTTCGACCTGACGCAGACCGAGTTTAAAGCTCCGAGTTTGCGACCCGAGGGCGACTTTGACATCGTAAAGCGCCTGATCGCCATGACCTGCTGGCCACCAGAGTTTGGGGTTTTCGATGGTAACGGCTACGGTTGCCGCGCCCGTTCCCGGCCAGGCTTTGACTTCAGCGACTTCGGTTTGTCCGTTGATCTGGAGCGTGAGGGTTTCCTCCATTGGATCGAAGGCATCGAAATGTGCAGTGACTTCGACCGTCACCGCGTTGGGCTCGTGAGTTTGACGGACCGAGACATCGTCAAGGCGGTAGGTTTCGACCTCGGTCAATGTCACATCGCCATAGATACCAAGAGGAAGGATCGCGATGTTCCAGTCCCAACCTGCGTGACACTGGGTCTTGCGAAGGAAGTTGGTATAGGGAATCCGACAGTTGTGCGCGATGTAAGGCACCTCGATCTCGGAGGCATTAGCCCGCGCAACGGCCTCGCGGCTGTTCGAGGCAAAATGGATCGAAACAGTGTTTGCCCCCGCCTGCAACGCCTCGGTCACATCAAAGCTGTATCGGATGAATTGGTTCTCGAACTTGCCAATATAGATGCCGTTGACGCGCAGCTCTGCGATGGTGTCGACGCTATGGAAGGTCATGAAATACCGACCATTCCCGAGACTTTGAACTTCGAAGTTCCGCATGGCGACCCATTCGGCCTCGTGAACCCAATCGAGCGACGTTTCTGTATCACGCCAGTAAGGATCAGAAATCTTATCCGCCTCTAAGAGTGCAGAGTGAACATCCCCCGGAACTGCAAATGCGACATCACCTTCAATCGCGGCAGAACTCAGCCGCCATTCGCCCGTCAAATTCATCTCAAATCCCTCGAAAATAGCTTTTCGCGCCCTGAAACGAGCGCCTCCTCGGGGCGCAGTGAGCGCCATGTTAGCGCAATCGTCAAGGCCGGAATCGGGAAAATCATGACTAGTATATCAGTTTTTGCTGCACCACTTCGCTTAAAGCTGGATTAAGCTAGACTTATGATAGGATCACTTTGTTTCGGTTTTCCCGCACAGTCAGTTTGACTAGGAGTTATGCTCGAACAAAATACATCTGCGCACTGCGCGAGGGAGGAATTATGAAGCTCGGTCTTGGAAGCTATGCTTATCGTTGGTCAATCGGGATCAAGGATCAGGTGCCCACAAAACCGCTGACCGCCTTTGACCTTCTGGACCGCGCCGAGGCGATGGGGCTGTCTATGGTGCAATACGCCGACAACATGCCTTTGCATAAATACTCTGAGGCGGATCATCATAGGCTCTATGAGATTGCTCAGGACAAGGGACTCTATCTCGAACTTGGCACTCAGTGTTTTAACGCCGAGGAGGTTGATGAATACATCGAGATCGGCAAACGCATTCATTCAAAAATCCTGCGCGTTGCCTTGGACGAAGCCGACAGCCATGTGCCCGTTTCCGAGCTTGCCGAACAGCTTCGCCCGCGTGTGGAGCGCGCCCGTCAAGCAGGGATGAAGATCGCGATTGAGAACCACTTCAACTATCCTAGCCCGCGTATGGTCGAGCTTTTGGATGCGGTGAATGATGATCACCTTGGTGTTTGCCTTGATGTGGCAAACTCGATCTGCGCGAACGAATGGCCCGAAGAGACCATATCGATGCTTGCTCCCTATACGATCAACCTGCACCTCAAGGACTATGAGATTACGCCTGATGTCTACGGCGTAGGCTTCCGCATTCATGGCGTTCCTCTGGGACAGGGCCGTGCACCGATCACTTGGACGCTTGACCAACTCAAACACTGCCCCGCCGATATGAGCGTGATTTTGGAGCATTGGCTTATGCTCGATCACGAAGGGCTGGATGCCGCTATTGCAAAAGAACAACCGTGGCTCGACCAGACGGTCGCCGCCGCCAAGACGTTTGTGGAGGGACGCTAAATGACCGAAGATATCCGCACCAAAAAACTAATCAACGCGCCTGAAGACATCATCGCTCACGCGCTTGAAGGGATGCTTTCCGCGCACCCTGATTTGCTCACGATTGAGGGTGCAACGGGACGTGCTGTGGTCGCCAAGGATGGTCCGCGTGACGGCAAAGTTGGTATCATCATCGGTGGCGGTTCGGGTCACGAGCCTGCCTTTGCGGGATATGTCGGACGCGGCCTTGCGGATGCTGCGGCGGTTGGGAACGTCTTTGCCTCGCCCTCGCCCGAGCAGATCATGGATGCCGCGCGCGCGGCGGATGGCGGCGCGGGCGTCATGTTCCTTTACGGGAACTACACGGGCGACGTGATGAACTTTGATATGGCTGCCGAAGAATGCGAAGGCATGGGCGTCCCTGCCCGTTCGGTTCAAGTCACGGACGATGTTGCCTCGGCCCCAAAAGGACGCGAAGGTGAGCGTCGCGGGATCGCGGGTGATTTCTTTGTCTTTAAGATTGCCGGTGCTGCTGCCGAACATGGCCGCTCGCTTGACGATTGCTACGCGGCCGCACTTCACGCAAACGACAATTGCCGCTCTATGGGTGTGGCTTTGACCGCATGTTCGATGCCGCAAACAGGCAAATTGAACTTTGAGATCGGCCATGACGAGATGGAAATCGGCATGGGTGTTCACGGCGAGCCGGGGATGCGGCGCGGCAAGCTTGAGACCGCGGACAATGTAACTGACGAGCTGATGGGCGCGATGCTGGCCGATATGCCGCTGGGTGCTGGCGATGAGGTTGCAGTTCTCGTCAACGGTCTTGGTGCAACGGGACCGCTCGAGCTTTACATCATTCACCGCCGTGTGGCCCAGATCCTTGGCGAGCGCGGCGTTAAGATTCACCATTCATGGGTCGGCGAATATTGCACCTCGCTCGAAATGGCGGGGGCTTCGGTGACGCTCCTCAAGCTCGATGACGATCTCAAGCTGCTTTTGGATACACCTTGCCGTACGCCTGCTCTGACCGTTGCGGGAGCTTTGGAGCCGAAAGGGACACGCACTGCGCGGCACCATACGGGCGGAACGGCGAGCGCCGCCGTAGATCGCACCTCGCTCAAGAGCGATGGTGCTGTGACGCCAAAGGTGTTTACCTCGATGATGCTTGCGGCCGCTGATGCAATCCGAGAGAACCGCGATTGGCTCTCGGAGTTGGATGGCGTCATCGGTGACGGTGACCACGGCATCACAATGGACATCGGTTGGACCGCAGTCCGCAAGGAACTCGATGCACTCGGCGATGAGACCATTTCCGAAATCAGTGAACGCATGGCCAAAGCGTTTCTTGACGCGGTCGGCGCGTCCTCGGGGCCGCTTTATGCCTCTGCCTTCCGCTCTGCGGGCAAAGCCGTTTCAGATCGTCTTAACCTTGATGCGGCCGCAATGGTCGCTTGGGTTGAGGGTCTGTGCGACGGGATTTTGTCGCGTGGCGGCGCGTCGGTTGGTGACAAGACCATGATCGACGCTTGGGTGCCTGCGGTGAAATCAGCCAAAGCGGCATTGGCCTCTGGTGCGGACGCAAAGGAGTGCCTCGCCGCTGCTGCCGCCGGTGCGAAAGAAGGCCGCGATTACACCGCCACAATTGAAAGCAAACGCGGTCGTTCGGCCAAGCTTGGCGAACGTTCGATCGGGCATATGGACCCAGGTGCAGCGTCTGCTCATGTTCTGCTAGAGGCGTTTACAAAGACCGCGCCCTAAGTTCACAAGCGTTCTCGACACTTGTAACACGCATTAATGTTAAGTTATCACTTGAGAGAGTGATAACTTAACGGATTCGTTGTGACACCTTTTGAACGGCGCAAAGCTATTGCCGATTATGTCCTTGCCCATGGTGAGGTCCGGATCGAAACGTTGACCGAGGAATTCGGTGTTTCGCGGATGACCATACATCGCGTCATCGACGAGCTGTCGCGTCAAGGCGTGATCCGAAAGCTACATGGTTCGGTAAGCGCTCAACCCTCTGCGGTATATGAAGCGCTCTTTGCCTTTCGCGAGGCGCAGGGGACAGAAGCCAAAGCTGCCCTTACCCGCGCCGCGCTTGCCCATATCGAGGCAGGGCAGTCCCTCATGATCGACGACAGCACCACCTGTCAGCCGCTGGGGGGCATATTGGCCGAGCGATTGCCCATTCATGTGGTGAGCAACAGTCTTGGCCTTGCCAATACGCTTGCGGGGATCGAAGGTCTCTCGTTCCTTTCGACGGGCGGGGATTACCACCCTACCTATAACGCCTTTATCGGCCATGTCTGCGAAAGAGCGCTGGATGCGCTTCGCGTGCATACCTTTGTGTGTTCGGCTTCGGCGGTGCAGGACGGGGTCGCTCTCATCCACGATGCGGGGCTAACGCGGATCAAACAGGCGATGTTCCGTGCCGCCGAGAAACGCATCCTTCTTATTCACTCAGATAAATTCAGCAAACGGGCGCTGCATGCCTTTGTGGAACTCAGCGCCTTTGATCGTGTCATTACAGATGACGGAATTGATCCCGCGACCGCAGATTTTCTGGTCGCATCGGGCGTGACATTGGAAAGAATAGCTTTGAAATGACCAAAGAGATTGACGTTTTGATCATCGGCGCCGGCATCAACGGCGCTGGACTTTTCCGAGACTTGGCCGAGCAAGGCGTGTCCTGCGCCATTGTGGACAAGGGCGACTTTGGGTCCGGCACATCGGCTGCGCCATCGCGTATGATTCACGGGGGCCTAAAATACCTTGAAACGGGTGAATTCGGACTGGTCGCACAATCAACCTATGAGCGGAACCTTTTGCTCAAGAATGCGCCCCACCTGATCAAGCCGCTTGAAACCATGATCCCGATGTTTTCATGGCTAAAGGGTATCCCTGCCGCGCTTCGCACCTTGTTCGGGTCGAAAACAGCGGCGCGGAGCCGTGGGGCATTGCTCATCGAGGTTGGCCTTTTCATCTATGATTTCTTCGGCGCGCGCGCGCGAGTGATGCCGCGTCACAGCTTTTGGACCAAGGGGCGGGCAAAGCGGGAATTGCCGCTCATCACCGACCGCATCGTCGCTATGGGGTCTTATTTTGATGCGCGGGTTACGGCACCCGAGCGGCTAGTTCTTGAGCTGATCAAAGACGGCTGCGCGGCGCATTCGGGTGCGATTGCGCTCAACTATGCCTCGGTGACTGGTCAGGCGGACGGCGTTGTTATGGTCGAGAGCGCGAAGGGTGAGCAAGCATTTCGCCCCAAGATCGTGGTGAATGCTGCCGGCCCTTGGATTGATCGTGTGAACGGCGTTCTGGGGTCATCGAGTAAATTTATCGGGGGAACCAAAGGTTCTCATGTCGTGCTAGATCATCCGCAACTTCGCGAGATGCTAAACGGGCGGATGATCTATTTTGAAACCAATGAAGGGCGCATCTGCCTCGCCTATGAATACGAGGGGCGCGTGATGCTCGGTACTTCGGACATACGGGCGGATAACCCCGACGAAGTGGCCTGTCAGGACGACGAGATCGAGTATTTCTTTGACGTGCTGCGCAATGTCTTCCCCGATCTTCCCTTGGATCGCAGTCAGATCGTCTATGCCTATTCTGGGATACGACCATTGCCCGCATCTGACGGGCTGGCAGTTGGTCTGATCAGCCGTGACCACTCGGTCCCCGTGATCGAGGCAACGGCAGAGCGGCCCTTTGTCATCCTTTCGCTTGTTGGGGGGAAATGGACTACGTTTCGCGGATTTGCCGAAGAGGTGGCAGACGAAGTGCTGGGCCGCCTAGGTCGGGCGCGCTGGATTTCGACCTCGGAGCTGCCTATTGGCGGCGGGCGCGGGTTTGCCGAGGCTGTCGCCCACTCATCAGCTCGGGCGCGGGAACTGGTCGAGAGATACGGCTCAACAGGGCTTGAGATCACAAAGGCCGAAGGCGAGCGCCCCAAGTTGATTACCGACCTTGTTTCGACCTCGCAGACCGAAATCGAATGGATTTGTCGCAACGAGCATGTGGTTCATCTGAGCGACATTGTCATTCGCCGCACGCTTGTTGCTGTGCGTGGCGAATTAACAAACGCTGCGCTGACCGAGATCGCTCAAATCGCGGCGCGGGTCTTGGGGTGGTCCGCTGATCGCACACAAGAGGAGCTGTCAAAGACACACGCAATGTTGGTCGGAAAACACCGGATGCAGCTCTAATCCTGCAAAAGTAGCGTAGGAAGCGCGATGAAAATTAACATCGCCCCCGAGATCACGAAGAGCCAATTCGAGAACCAAATATAACCGAACACTCCGGAAAGGCCGCCAAAGGCAAAGCTGAATAGTGTGAGGCTATGGAGCTTGAACTTGGCCATTGCATCAGAGCGATCCTGTCCCTTGCCCATGAGCGCGGCAATTTCGATCCCAAGGTCCGTTGCCATTCCAGACGCATGGGTGGTGCGCACGCGCGCCTTGGATATCATAGTGGTCATCGCGTTCTGGAGCCCCATAATGAAGCTAAGCACGATAACCAGATGGGTTTCTTGCGCCCAAGTCGGGCCAATGAGAAACGCAGCGCCAAGCGCCAGAAGGATCATACCTTCAAAGGACGTCACCCAGCCATAGATCGTCCGAATACCGCGCGCCTCGCCCGTTTGAATAATAAGGGCTGCGAAGGTGGCGCCTATAATAAACGTAAGGACCAAGCCTGCAAACGAAAGGGCGAGAATGGTTTCGCGGTCGGCCAAATGCTCGACGAACATCGAGATATTGCCAGTCATATTGGCGGTAAAAGAACCTGCGATCAGAAAACCAACTGCGTTTAAGGCTCCGGCAATGCAAGACATCCACCCTGCAAGCATGAGATCCATTTGAAGCGAACGCTCTTGGCCAACTCTGATAAGCACTGCGACCCTCGTTACCAACTTTGGCTGGATACTAGGGCCACAGCGTTTATTTAGTAAAGCGTTGTTTTTATTGCGTTAGCTTCGCCTGCCAATCTTTGGCATAGCGCAACAAACTCTCGGCATTACGTGGCTCAATGCGCTTGGTTTCTGGACCTTGTGCACCCTCAATACATAGAAGCGCGGCGCCGACACTGGTCCCCGTGGCAGAAGCGGCAACCTCGACTCCACCCGGCCGAATGGCCGCAAGCATCTGAATATAATCAGAGTTTCGCGCAAACGGACCTTCGACAATCGCGGGACCAGATGCTCCGATCAGGTTCAGACAGGTGTCCGTCATAAGCGCGAGGTAGTAGGACAGCGCGACCATTTCCTGACCTTCGGTTTCGGCATTGCCGCTCCAAAAGGCTTTGCGACCCGCAAAGGGTCCGGTGTTTGGTTCGACCGCAGGAAGAAGATGAACACCGCTCAAGACAGCGTGACGATCTGCGTCAGACGGTGTGATCTCTCGCCCGTTACGCACGATTTCATACTCGCGCCCCCCCATAAATCGCGCCGTCGGGACGGGTTGACCAAGAGCGTTCACGTTCATTAGCGTGTCGCGTTCCGGATCGAGCGCGACTTGCGCCCCGCCCATCGCCATGCAGATGACCCAAGTCCCTGTGGACACGACAGAAAACGCACCTTTTCGCCCCAAGAGATGCGGATAGAGCGAGGCGTTGGAATCGTGGATGCCGACGCGAACCGTCGTCCCACGAACGATACCTGTTTGCGCGGCAATGTCGTCGGTAATGGTGCCGATGACTTCAGAACATTTCTTTGCGGGCGCCATGAGGTCGCGGATTCCGAGTTGATCCACGAGCGGGGAGAAGTTCCCCTCGTAGGCGTTCCACAGATCGGTGTGACAGCCAAGACTGGTGACATCTGTCGCGAGTTCACCCGTGAGACGATAGCCCCAATACTGAGGATAGGTCACGATCGCTTTGGTGCGCTCGCGCAGTGAAGGGTCGGCGCCGAACAGCCAATGAAGTTGCGCACCCATGTTGAGACCCATGGGCAAACGCGGCGAGCCGGTGATGCCAAAGGCGGGGCGAAGCGCGTCATAGCCCGTGTCATTGTCTGGCCCCGTATGCTCGTAGTCGAGCATAGGGAGCGCCTGACCGTCATGACCAATGAGGGTGACTGCCGCGCCGTGGGTCGTGATGCTAATTGCATCAATCCCGAAACGGGTCTGAAAATCCTTGAGCGCATCAAGGAAGAACGCCCAATGCCCCTCTAGGTCAAAGTGAGGATAGGGACCGTTCGTCAGCACCTTGTTGGGGCGGGTGACGACTGCGATTTCCTCGAGCGTATCGCTTTGGACCAGCGCGAGTTTGGCGTTGGTCTTGCCGAGGTCAATGACTGCAATATGGGTCATGGCATGTGGAAGACGTTGACCAATGGCGTCGCCACGGGTTCGTTGTTCGCATGGGTTTCCATGATGTCGGCCATGTAGGCCCACCATTTCTGCATCACGGGATGGCTTGGAAGATCGTCCATTCCGTGCGGCGTGGTGCGCCAAAGGACACCGAAGAGGATGTTCGTCTCTTCGTCGAGATGGATCGAATAGTCCGAAACACCTGCTTCTTTGAGAAGCGTGGAAAGTTCGGGCCAAATCTCGTCGTGGCGGCGCTGATATTCGTCGCGCATCCCATCGTTGAGACGCATTTTGAAAGCGTATTTTTCCATCACTTCCTCCACATTTCCCAAAGGCGCGGCAGGGCAATCACCCCGATCAGCAGCGCACCGATAAAGATCGACATTACGATACCTGGAACGTTCAACAGGCCAAGCCCAAAGGTCACGAGACCCATGACAAAGGCCGCAATCACAACGCCAGGGATCGAACCCGAACCGCCAAGGATATTCACCCCGCCGAGGACGACCATAGTGACGACCTCAAGCTCCATCCCAAGACCGATGGACGGACGGGTCGAGCCAAGACGCGAAGTTAAACAAACAGCCGCCACGCCAGACATAAGACCGGTGAGCAAGAAGAGGATCGACTTTACACGGTCCACACGGATACCCGAGAAAAGAGCGCCCGTGGCATTGTTCCCGATGGCATAGACCGCGCGGCCAAAGTTGGTCTTGTGCAAAAGAACGCCGTAGATCACTGCGATCAGGGCAAAGAGCACAAATTCAAAACTAATCACCCAAAAGACATACCCTTGACCGAAGAAGGCAAAGTCTGTCGGATAACCGCGATAGGCCTGATCGCCGAGGACGATATAACTGATCCCGCGAAAGAGGCTCATTGTGCCGATCGTCACGACAATCGAGGGAAGGCCCATGCCGCAGACAAGAAGCGCGTTGAACGCGCCGCAAGCAAGGCCTACCCCAAGACCGATCAGAACAAGCGTCAGGGTCGAGACGTCAAACTGCGCCGCCGCCCCCATTGCTGTCGAGGCAAGCGCGATGATCGACGCCACCGAAAGGTCAATCTCACCCGCAATGATAAGCAAAGCCATCGCAAAAGCGATCATCGCTTTTTCGGTGAAGTTGAAAGTCGCGTCGCTCAGATTCCACGCATTCAGGAAATAGGGCGAGGCAAAGGAATTCGCGATAAAGATCGCGACTGCAACGGCAAGAAGCAGCGTCTCCCAGCTTTTGATCTTTTTCTGAAGCGGGCTTTGGAGCCGATCGGGGATAAAGCGTTCGGTGGTGCTCATACTGCCTGCTCCGCTTTCTTGAGAATGATGCGGCCCTTGGTGCGGGACGCGCGAGTGTTCACAGCGATTGCGATGATGATCGCGCTGCCGGAAATGGCCATTTGCCAGAAGGGGCTGATGTTCACGACGGGGAGCGCGTTCTTGATAACGCCAAGAAAGAGCGCCCCAAGCACTGCGCCACCGACAGAGCCGAGGCCACCGGAAATCGCGATGCCCCCAATCACACAAGCCGCGACAACATCGAGTTCAAAGCCGAGCGCAATATCTACATAGGCCACCGCGTAGCGTGAAACCCAAAGGTATCCGGTCAGACCTGCGAGAGCGCCGGAGAAGACAAAAGCCCAAAACTGAGTGCGACCTACATCAATGCCGGTGTAAACCGCTGCGTGGGGGTTGCCACCGACCGCATAGAAGGAGCGACCCAGCGTGGTGCGGGTCATGACAACATAAAAGATCGCGACCACGGCAATTGCGAACCAAGAAAGCATCGGCAGGCCTATTTCAAAGCGCGGAACGGCCTTGAAAGCGGCGGTCATTTCATGGCTGTTCACCCATTTACCGTCAGAAATCAGAAAGATGATCCCGCGATAGATGGTCATCGTGCCAAGTGTCACAACAATGGGCGGAATGCCGAGTTTCCAAACAAGGACGCCGTTAAAGGCGCCAAGGATCGTTCCAAGACCCACAGCGATCAAAAGGATCAGCACAACAGGCATATCTGGGAAAGCAACGTTCAGCATCGCACTCACCATCCCAGTAAGCGCGAGCGTGGCGGCAACCGAAAGGTCGATACATTTGGTGAGGATCACTACAAGCTGACCAATCGCTAGGATGATCAAAGGAGAGGTATCGTTGAACACGCCCAAAAGGTTCGACGGTGCGATGAACGCAGGAAAACGGGTCGCAACAATTCCCAGAAGGACGACAATCGCCCCTGTGAGGATCAGTTCGCGAGATTTCAAAAGATTGGTCATTTACGCCTCCGCGATGCCCGCAGCATGGCGGACAAGGGTTTCGGGGGTCATGTCGGGTCCAGAGACCTCGGCGGCGATACGGCCTTCACGCATGACGATAACGCGGTCAGACATGCCAAGGACCTCGGGGATTTCAGAACTCACCATGATCACGGCGAGACCCTGCGAGGCAAGCTCGGCCATAAAGTCATGCACGGCAGCCTTGGAGCCAATGTCGATGCCTTTGGTCGGTTCATCAAGGATGATAACCTTGGGCTGCGTGGCGAGCCATTTGGCGATAACGACCTTTTGCTGGTTGCCGCCCGAGAGATTGCCAACAGGCGTATCAAGCGAGGCTGCACGCAGATCGAGCCGCTGTGTATATTCGCGAGCAAGCGCAAATTCCTCGGCCAATTTGATGAAGCCACTCCGCGAGGTGCGTTTTAAGGACGGCAATGTGACGTTCTGGAAGATCGGCATCGGGCGGATTGCACCTTGAAGACCGCGATCCTCGGGAACATAGACGATCCCCGCCTCCACCGCTTCGGCGGGTGAACGGATTACAGTCACTTGGCCGTCGATCTTGGTCACGCCCTTGGATGGTTTGGTGATACCAAAGAGGGCTTGCATAAATTCAGAGCGCCCCGCACCAACAAGACCATAAAAGCCAAGGATTTCCCCACGGCGCAGCGTAAAGTTGATGCCTTCGAACTCTGTCGGGTGATCATAACCCGAGACTTGAAGGACTTCTTCGCCGATGCTTGGCGTGCGCTTGGGAAAAACCTGATCGACCGACCGACCGACCATCATCTGAACAAGCTGACCTTCGGAGATATCGGCAATCCGGCCATCGGCGACGAACTGACCATCACGGAACACGGTATATCGGTCAGCAATGCGGAAAATCTCGTCGAACTTGTGACTGATGAACAGGATCGCTTTGCCTTGGGCTTTGAGCTGATCAACCAGATCGTAAAGCTCGTGGATTTCCTTGTGCGACAGCGCCGCCGTGGGTTCGTCCATGATCACCACACGGGCATCAATCGAAAGCGCGCGCGAGATCGCAACGAGATGCTTGGATGCAATTCCAAGTTCGCGCAGACGGGTGTCAGGGTCAATTTCCGCGCCGATGCTCTCAAGGATTTCAGCAGCCATACGGCGCTGGCGCGCGGTATCGATCAGACCAAAGCGACCCTTGGGGGCATGGCCCAGAAAGATGTTCTCGGCCACGGTCAAATCGTCAAAGAGCACGGTTTCTTGGTGGATCGCGGTAATCCCATGCGCTGCGGCGTCTTGCGCGGTAGGAAATGAAACAGGGGTCCCGTCGACGGTGATCGCTCCGCCATCTGGCTGATAGATACCGGTCAGGATCTTTACGAGCGTTGATTTACCCGCGCCATTTTCACCAACGAGCGCAGTGACTTGGCCGGGATAAAGAGCAAGCTCAACCTCGGAGAGCGCTTTGACGCCTGGGAATGTCTTTGTAATGCGGTCGAGCCTTAGGACAGGCGCGTCCGTCGCAGTATTTGCCTGCATTATGTCGTTCCTGAAAAGAGTAGCCGGCGCGGGAAAACCCCGCACCGGCCATGTCGTGATTAGAAGATCGACTTGAACTGTTCGATGTTCGAAGCGTCGTAGGTGAACGGATCAGACATTGCGGCTGCGCCGGTGTCGTCAAGCGTTGCGCTGCCCATACGGCCCATCGGGATTTCCGAACCAGCATCGGTCGCTGCGCCCTTGTGGATGTTATAAGCAAGGGTAGTTGCAGCATAGCCAAGGTCGATCGGGTTCCAGATCGCGAAGCTGACGGTTGCGCCGGACTCAACAGCACCAGCCATTTCCGACGGAAGACCGAGACCGGTTACGTTGATCTCACCAATCTTGCCAGCATCGGTCACAGCTTGGCTGGCTGCAAGGATACCAACAGTGGTCGGAGCGATGATCGCCTTGAGGTTCGGATAGCTCGCCATGAGGCCTTGGGCTTCACGATAGGACTTGTCCGAAAGGTCGTCGCCGTAAACGGTCGCAACAAGGTTCACACCCGGATAGTTCGGGAGGAAGCCTTTTGCAGCTTCGATCCATGCGTTCTGGTTGGTTGCAGTTGCCGAAGCCGACAGGATTGCAACATCGCCGCCGTCCGGCATGTGATCAGCTGCAAGCTTGATGATGGTGTTGCCAATCAGGTCGGTCGACGATGGGTTCAGGTGCATCTGGCGACCCTCAGGCGCAACGCCCGAGTCCCACGAGATAACGGTGATACCGCGATCCATTGCTTTCTTGAGCGCAGGAACGAGAGCATCGGGATCGTTTGCCGAGATAGCAATTGCGTCAACGCCCTGAGCGATCAGCGAGTTGATGACTTCGATCTGACCTTCAGCAGTGGTGTCGGTCGGACCGGTGTAGATGATCTCTACATCGCCAAGCTCGCCAGCAGCTTCTTCTGCACCCTTTGCAGCAGCTTCAAAGAAGCCGATACCAAGAGCTTTTACGACGAGAGCGATACGCACGTCTTCAGCCGAAGCCGAAGTCGCCATCAAAGCAGCAACAGCTGCACCTACGAGATACTTACCAAGTTTCATTTACTTACCTCCCAAAATGTCCGGCCCAATCAGGCCGGCACCAGTTTCGCCGCGATGGTTTTTGCCAAAGCGACATGGCTCTCCGGTGTCAGATGAACACCGTCAAGATCATCAACCTGCGCATGTTCGGCAGCGTCGATAAATTGTGCTCCAACACGCGCAGCGAGCGCGGCATAGAGCGGCGCAAGCGCACGCGATTTCGCCTCGCCACCGTCCAAAATGTCGCGGATCGTTCGACCTTCGAGGATCGGCACGGGCGAGACGATGATGATTTGTGGTGCGGGCTTGCCAGCAAAGGCGGGCTTTGACTTGATCAACGTGACCAGTCTTTCCACGCCTTTCATGATGTCGGTCGGAGTAAGTGAAAGTCGAACCTTAAGATCGTTTGTCCCCAGCATCAGCACGACAAAATCGAGCGGCTTATGGGTCTCCAAAGCGATATCAAGTCCGATGTAACCATTGCGGATCGCGCCCTCGAGAGGGTCGTCATAGGCTGTGGTTCTTCCGGGTAGTCCTTCGGGAATGACCTCCCACTCAGGCCCAAGAAGATCCGAGAGGACATAAGGCCAACGGTGCGAACGTTCATAGCGCGTGCTCAGGCCATCGGCATCAATTGCCGTGGCACCGAAGGTGTTGCTATCACCAAAGCACAGAACGCTTTTCACCGTTTTCTCCCTCATTCGGCGCCCCAGATTGGCATCATTTAGGACGCCACTCCTTCTGCTTGCGCGGCCGCCACTGGGACCACGATCAATGTGACTTCTGCTGCTTCAAGCATCGAAGCGGCTTTGTCCGAAATCCCCTCGTCCGTGATCACCGTGTCCACTTTGTTCAGCGGGCAAAGCACCAGGCTCGAGCGTTGTTTGAATTTGGAACTGTCGGCCAGAACGATCAGCTCGTCCGCCTGACCGATCAGCTTTTGCTCAGCTTGAATGAGAAGCGGGTCCGCTTCCATCAAGCCAAGTGGCCCGATACCCTGCGCACCCATGAACATCCGGCGCGCATAGAAGTTGCGCGTGACATCATTCTCAAAGGGCGAAAGCACGATGTTTTGCTCGCGGTAAATGACACCGCCCGAGAGCATGATCGTGTTCTTCGAGTTCTTAAGCAGATGCTCTGCGATCGGAAACGAGTTGGTGAAGACCTGCATCCGACGCGTGGCAAGCGGGTGCACCATCTGGAACGTGGTCGTACCGCCGTTGATGATGATAGGCTCGCCGTCTTGGCAAAGCTGCACCGCAGCACGCGCGATTGCTTGCTTTTGCTTGATGTTGATCGTTTCGTTGATCGAAAATGGCCGCCCCGCCAGACCGACGAACTGCGGCGGCGTGATCGATTCTGCACCACCGCGTACACGGCGGAGCTTTTTCTGCATGTGAAGCGTCGCAATATCACGACGAATAGTGGCTTCGGACGCACCAGTAAGCCCGCATAGGTCCACCACAGTCACGACCGGACGGTCCTGAACAGCGGATAAAATCACCCTATGGCGTTCTGTTTCGTGCATTGAGTCCTCCCCTTGGATGTAGACGTTGCAAATTTTTCGGGACACCTGTCAATCATAAAAAATCATTTTCGATCATTCTGCGCCTGCAAACGATCATTTTTGATTGTTTATGATTGACATTCCGTCGCACCCCAGTCAGCTTATGCTGGAAATATTGTTACGCGAATTTGCGCGCGAAGGGAGGATACTATGACCAATTCCGGTGCGACTCAGCGCCTTGTTAACGGTTGGGATGACGCCAAAGCCAAGGGCATGAGCGAATCCGAAAAGCTACTTTACCGCTCAAACCTTCTTGGTTCCGATAAGCGCATCACGAATTACGGCGGCGGAAACACCTCGGCCAAAGTCATGGAAAAAGACCCGCTCACGGGCGATGCAGCAGAAGTTCTCTGGGTCAAGGGTTCGGGCGGCGACGTCGGATCGATCAAGATGGACGGTTTCGCGACGCTGTACATGGACAAGCTACGCGCGCTCAAGGGTATCTATCGCGGTGTGGAATTCGAAGACGAAATGGTCGGCCTTCTGCCGCATTGCACGTGGAACCTGAACCCGCGCGCTGCCTCGATCGACACCCCACTTCATGCCTATGTGCCGCGCAAACACGTCGACCATATGCACCCCGACGCGATCATCGCAATCGCGGCCTCGAAGAATTCCAAAGAACTGACGGCCGAGATTTTCGGTGCCGACATCGGTTGGCTGCCATGGAAAAAACCCGGCTACGAGCTGGGCCTTTGGCTGGAGAAGTTCTGCCTTGAGAACCCGACCGCCAAGGGCGTCGTTTTGGAATCGCACGGCCTGTTCACTTGGGATGACGACGCCAAAGCCTGTTACGAGCTGACGCTGGAAATCATTCAAAAGGCAATGGACTGGTTCGCTGCCAAGACCGACGGCAAGGCCGCATTCGGTGGCGCGGTCCACACTTCGCTTGACGCGGCTGCACGCCGCGCTGTTGCCGCGAAACTGATGCCCGCGATCCGCGGCATGGTGTCGGGCCAGCAGCACATGGTTGGCCACTTTGACGATCAGGATGCCGTGCTGGAGTTTGTGAACTCCAAAAACATGGAGCCGCTGGCCGCTCTTGGCACATCGTGCCCTGACCACTTCCTGCGCACGAAAATCCGTCCGCTGGTCGTTGCCTTCGATCCGGCGAAAAACAACGTCGACGAAGTACTAGAAGGTCTTCCTGCACAGGTCACGGCCTATCGGGAAGATTATGTGGCCTATTACAACCGCTGCAAAAAAGACGACTCCCCTGCCCTGCGCGACCCGAACGCGGTCGTCTATCTGGTGCCGGGCGTTGGTATGATAACCTTTGCCAAGGACAAGGCCACCGCGCGGATTTCGGGCGAATTCTACGTGAACGCTATCAACGTGATGCGCGGCTCGTCGGCTGTTTCGGAATACTGCGGCCTGCCCGAGCAGGAAGCCTTTGACATCGAATATTGGCTGCTTGAAGAAGCCAAGCTCCAGCGGATGCCGAAACCGAAATCGCTGGCTGGCCGCGTTGCCCTGATCACCGGCGGCGCGGGTGGCATCGGTGCGGCGACTGCATATCGTTACCTGACCGAAGGCGCATGTGTCATGCTGGCCGACATCAACGCCACTTCGCTTGAAGAGGTTCGCGCCGGTTTCGCCAAACAGTTCGGCGCTGACGTTGTGCGCACGGTCGAAATGAACGTGACCAACGAACAAGCCGTAATCGACGCCTACGCCTATACCTCGGTCGAGTTTGGCGGCGTGGATATCCTCGTGTCGAACGCAGGCATCGCTTCTTCGGCTTCGGTTGAGAACACCACTCTCGACCTGTGGAACAAGAACATGGACATCCTGTCCACCGGCTATTTCCTTGTTTCGCGTGAAGCGTTCAAGGTCCTGCGCCAGCAAAATATCGGTGGTTCGGTCGTCTTCGTTGCCTCCAAGAACGGTCTGGCCGCATCCCCGAACGCATCGGCCTATTGCACTGCCAAGGCTGCCGAAATCCATCTGGCCCGCTGCCTCGCGCTTGAGGGTGCAGAGGCCGGCATCCGCGTCAACGTCGTCAACCCCGACGCCGTGCTGCGTGGGTCCAAGATCTGGGAAGGTGAATGGCTGGAACAGCGCGCTGGCACCTACGGCACCGACAAAGAAGGCCTTGAAGAAATGTACCGCAACCGGTCCATGCTCAAGCGCTCGGTTCTTCCCGAAGATATCGCCGAAGCGGCCTATTTCCTTGCTTCCGAAGCATCGGCAAAATCGACCGGCAACATCATCAACGTTGATGCCGGCAACGTACAAGCCTTTACCCGCTGAGGTCACTCATGAAAAAGATTATCGAAGCACAAAACGAAAAGCATCTCGCCGACCTTCAGGTTGATTACGACATGCTGGGCGAACAACTTGACCGCCGCGGTATCGACATCGAAGCGATCAAGGCGCGGGCCAAGGGCTTTGGCGTCGCTGTCCCCTCATGGGGCACGGGCACCGGTGGCACCCGCTTTGCCCGCTTCCCCGGTGAGGGCGAGCCGCGCAACATCTTTGACAAGCTCGACGATTGCGGCGTGATCCATCAGCTCACCAATGCCACGCCCAAGGTCTCTCTCCACATTCCGTGGGACAAAGCCGACCCCAAAGAGATGAAAGCAAAGGCCGACCAATACGGTCTCGGCTTTGACGCGATGAACTCTAACACCTTTCAGGATCAGCCCGATCAGGCGCATTCCTATAAGTTTGGTTCGCTCAGCCATAACAGCGCGGAAACGCGTGCACAGGCCGTCGAGCACAACATCGAATGTATCGAGATTGGTAAAACTCTCGGCTCGAACGCTCTGACCGTCTGGATCGGTGACGGCGCGAACTTCCCCGGTCAAACCCACATGGGCAAGCAATTCGACCGCTATATGGACTCGATGAAGTCGATCTATGACGCGCTGCCTGCTGATTGGCAGATTTTCAGCGAGCACAAGATTTATGAGCCCGCGTTCTATTCGACCGTGGTTCAGGACTGGGGCACGTCGCTCATGATCGCGCAGGAGTTGGGCGAAAAGGCGAAATGCCTTGTCGATCTTGGCCACCATGCCCCCAATGTGAACATCGAGATGATCGTCTCGCGCCTCATCCGCGCAGGCAAACTTGGCGGTTTCCACTTTAACGACTCCAAATACGGGGACGACGATCTCGATAGCGGGACAATCGAACCCTACCGCCTCTTCCTTGTCTGGAACGAGCTCGTGGATGCCGAAAGCCCTGATTTGAACCTTGCTCATATGATTGACCAGTCGCACAACGTGACTGACCCGATCGAGAGCTTGATGATCTCGGCCATCGAAATTCAGCGCGCCTATGTTCAGGCCTCCATTGTCGAACGTGATGCACTTGCGGGGTATCAGTCCGACAATGATGCGCTCATGGCATCGGCCACGCTGCGCCGTGCATTCCGCACCGACGTCGAGCCGATCCTTCAGATGGCGCGTCTCGAAGCGGGTGCTGCGATTAATCCGATCACGACCTATCGTGCTTCGGGCTACCGCGCCGAGGTTTCCAAAGTTCGCCCCAAAGTAACGGGTGCTGGCGGCGGTATCGTCTAAAAGCAAAAGGCGCTCCAGATCGGAGCGCCTTTTTTAATGCGTGATAAAGGGGGCTTCGGCCCCCTTTAGAATTTGTGCTCTTTGCCTGCCATTGGGCGCACGCGCAGAACATCACCAACCTTGACCGCAAGATCGCCAACGGTGCGGACCACCACCGATCCGGCTTCCTTGGTATCGAGATACACGACCGTATCCGCGCCAAGTCGTTCAAGGTGGCGCACTTTACCACCCCAAATACCATCCTCGGTGATTTCAAGGTGTTCAGGGCGAACACCATAGGTCGAACACCCCATCCCTTTGGCAACATCACCTTCGAGAAGGTTCATCTTGGGCGATCCGATAAAACCCGCAACAAAGGGGCTAACCGGATGATTATAAAGCTCCATAGGCGAGCCGACTTGCTCAATCTTGCCTGCGTTGAGCACTACAATCTTGTCGGCCATTGTCATGGCTTCGACTTGATCATGGGTGACGTAGATCATCGTTGCACCAAGTTCAGCATGAAGATCGGTGAGCTCGATCCGCATCTGCGAACGCAGCGCCGCATCAAGGTTCGAGAGCGGCTCGTCAAAAAGAAACACCTTGGGATCACGGACAATCGCGCGGCCAATCGCAACACGCTGACGCTGGCCACCAGAGAGAGCCTTTGGCTTGCGATCAAGATAGTCCGTCAGCTGAAGCTTTTCAGCGGCGGCGTCGACCTTGGCCTTGATCTCGGCCTTGGGCAATTTGGCGAGCGACAAACCAAAGCCGATGTTCTCGCGCACAGTCAAATGAGGATAAAGAGCATAGCTTTGGAACACCATCGCGATGCCCCGCTTGGACGGCTCTTCCCCCGAGACATCCACACCGTCAATTTCAATCGAGCCGCTCGTCGTATCTTCGAGCCCCGAAATGATGCGCAGAAGCGTGGACTTGCCACAGCCCGAAGGCCCGACAAAGACACAGAACTCGCCGTCATCAACCTCAAGATTGACGCCTTTGATGACTTCAACGGCCCCAAAGCTCTTGGTGACGTTTTTCAGAGTAACCCTGGCCATGGTTTATCCTTTCACAGCGCCAGAGGTCATTCCGGCTACGATTTGGCGGTTAAAGAAGATGTAAACGATAAGTGGCGGGATCGTGATCAGCAGGATGTTCATGAACAGCAGATTAAGCTGGGACACAAACTGGCTCTGGAAGTTAAATAGAGTGAGCTGCACAGTCACGTTTTCCTTGCCTGGAAGGTAATAGAGCGGGTTCGTGAAATCGTTAAAGATCGCGATGGACTGCACGACGATAATCGTGACCGTTGCAGGTTTGAGCAAAGGCAAGATCACCCGAAAGAAGATTTGAAGCGGCTTGGCCCCATCGATGATCGCGGCCTCGTCAAGATCACGCGGGATCGTCGAAATGAACGAACGAAAGAGCAAGATCGCAAAGGACAGACCATATGCGGTTTGGATCAAAACCATCCCGTGTATCGTCTTAAAGAGCCCAAGGTTTTGAAGAACCCAGATCGTCGGAACCACAGCGGGCGGCACCATCAGACCCGCCATAACCCCCGCCCAAATGAGCGAATTCCAACGGCTGTGGCGACGCTGTAGAATATAGCCCACCATTGCACTAAAGATCACGATCAAGCTCACGGCCCCTACAGTGATGACCGTCGAATTGAAGTAAGCGAGAAGCAGCATGTAGTTGCGTGCCTCGACCACTTCGATAAGGTTGGCCCAAAGGTGCCATTCAGTTGGCCAAGAAAACTCGAGCTTTGACGCCGCTCTTTTGTCTTTGACCGCCATAAAGAGAATAAAAACGAATGGCACAACAAAGATAAAAAGGCTGACACAAAGGGCGGCGATACCGGTCCAAAGTTGACGACGGCTCATTGCTCTACCTCCTTGCGGTTCATCCACGAAACAAGCGGGATCACAATGAGCGCAACAAGCGCAAAGAGGATCACGTTCCCAGCCGTGGAGAGGCCGTAAAAGCCGGCTTGATATTGTTTATAGATAACCGAGGCGAGCACGTCCGAGCTGAAGCCTGGACCGCCTTTGGTCATCGCCCAAACGATGTCGAACGAGCGCAGACCACCAATGAGCGAGAGCGTGATCACCGTGACCGTTGCGGGTCGCACCAAAGGCACGGTCACGCGCCAGAATTGCTGAAGTCGGGTTGCGCCATCGATCCGCGATGCCTCGTAATATTCGGGGCTAATCGACGCCAAACCTGCGATGTAAATCAGTGTGGCAAGACCGACGCCTTTCCAAACGTCCACAAGCGCGACCGAAAAGAGCGCAAGGCTCGGATCGGTGAGCCAGCCTGGCCCGTCGATCCCCATATGGGCAAGAGCGATGTTGATCGCACCTTTGGTCGGATGCATCAGACGAGTAAAGGTGATGCCGACCCCAATCGTCGAAACGAGCACAGGGAAAAAGACGAGAATACGAAGAAAGCCTTGGGCGAAAATGCCCGAAGTTAGAAGCACTGCGAGCAAAAGGCCAAGTACCGTTTTCATACCCGAAGTGACAAAGGCAAATATGACCGTGTTGACCATACCTTGCACAAGAAAGGGTTCTTTGAAGAATTGAACAAAGTTCTCAAGACCGATGTATTCGGCATGGAACAAATCCCATCTGGTAAAGCTGAACCAAAGGCTGGCAACTGAAGGAACCAGAAATAGCGTGGTGAAGATCACCGCTGCTGGGAAGACAAACCAATAGGGATAGTGCGACTTACGTTTCATCGTCTCTCCTGGGTGAAAAGCCCTGCCCCGAGGATACGGGACAGGGCCTTGCTCTGGTAGGGAGGATTACCAGTTCGGAAGACCAAGCTGCTTGGCTTGCTTTTCGACATCCTGATCGTAGAGCGCTGCTGCATCAGCTGCGCCACGGATACCCGAGCCAACTTCGACAGTGATCTGCTCAAGAGCCGGTCCCTTTACAGGCGACAGGAATTCAAGAGCAGGCGCCGTGCGACCATCAGCTTCGAAGTAGGGCATCATGTCCGCAGCGGCGCGCGGGATGTCAGCAGGTGCTTCACAGCCCTTGACGAGGTACGGCCCTTGGAAACCGTTGGTTGCGGTCTGAATGTCACAGCCTTCAACGGTCGCAACGAAGTCAACGAACTTCTTAGCTTCCTCAACGTGTGGCGATGCGGCAGGAATATAAACACCACCCGGCATCCAAACAGTCAGACCATTGGAAGATGCATCATCACCCGGCTGAGCGAAGAAGCCAACTTCCTTGAGGCCTTCGGGGTTGTTCTGCGACATCGCACCGATTGCAAAGGTCAGCATCGGATAGTGCACAGCTTCACCCGTCGACACGTAGAGAACGCCTTCGTCATAGGTTGCAGCACCGAAGTCAGCGTTCATGTAGCCAGCTTCAAAGACCTCTTGAAGGTGCTCAAAACCGCGCATTGCAGCAGGGGTCGAAGCGTATTTCGCGTCATTCGCGGTGTAACGGTCTGCAAAGTCCGGAACCTGAGCTTGAACGTTGAAATAGTCAGCGAGAACGAAGAGCTGGCTGGTCCAAGTGCTACCAAAAGTCGTTGCAACTGCGTCTTTCCCAGCGGCTTTGATCTTGGCGTTGTTGTCCATGAACTCTGCCCAAGTGGTCGGAACAGAAAGACCAAGTTCTTCATAGGTCGGGATGTGGTAGAAGATACCGCCGCCCATAGCAGAACCAATCGGAACGCCGTAAACTTTGCCGCCAGCACTTACCACAGGCTTAAAGCTGTCGAGAACGCGCTCTTGAGCCGGCAGATCAGACATATCGGCCAAAGTTTCGGTCGGGTTCAGCGCTTGGAAAAGAGAGCCCGAGTTATATGTGAAGACATCGGTCATTTCGCCAGTTGCGAGACGCGTCTTGATGATGTTGTCGCCTTCAGCGCCACCCGGACGGACTTCGATATCGAACGACACATCAGGGTTCTTTGCCGAATAGGCCTCTGTAAGTGCTGCCCACACCGCTTCGGTATCTGCACCGCTATCGATTAGGACGCTCAAGGTCACTTCCGCCTGAGCGGCACCAGCCATTGCGACCATCGCGGCTGCTACCAGTCCACTATACTTGAGTTTCATATTCCATCCTCCCTTGGATTAGGCCACTTTTTTGAATTTGATCACGTGCTGGCCAGAAGGCACATGAAGTCCGGTTGCGGGGACAGAAGCGCTCTGCCCATCGATCCGGTATTCCGAGTATTTAGAGTTTGCGCGAAGCAAGCCGCTTGCGCCTTCGGGAATTGTGACGGTCCATGTCACATCATTCCCGTCAAGTTCCCATTCCGAAGCAAAGCGCCCCTTCGCCGTGTCGTGCCACATTGCGACCGGCGATAGGTCCGGCAGGATGAGCGGATCAAGATCCACAACCTCAAATCCAGCGCCTTCGACTGTCGGGGCAATGCCCGCAACGCTTTCAAAGAGCCACTGACAGACCGCACCATAGGCATAGTGGTTGTAGCTATTCATATGCGGATCAAAGATGGTGCCATCGGGCGAGATCGCGTCCCAACGCTCCCAGATCGTCGTCGCACCTTTGCCAACCTGATAAAGCCAGCCTGGAACATCGCGATTGAGGAACAGCTTTTGCGCTTCTTCGTGCATACCCAGCTTGGTCAGCGCAGGAAGCAGTGCCGGCGTGCCGATAAAGCCTGTGCCGATCTTATACTGCGAGCCTTCAAGCGCCTTTGCAAAGTAGCCCTTTGCTGCGTCGTGATACTCGGCAGGCACCAATCCATACAGGAACGCCAAAGCATAAGAGGTCTGGTCATTGTGTGCCAAACGACCGTTCGGGCTGAAATACTCGTTACGGAAGGCTAGCTTGATCTCGTCTGCCCGCGCGGCAAGACGTTTTGCTTCGTCGCTCTTACCGATAATTCCCGCAATCTTTGCTGCGAGATCGGTCGAGATGAAGTGATAAAGCGTTGCGGCGCAATCATCCGAAATTGTCGGACGCGGCTTTTCGGTCGGGCCTTTGGGCTGAAGCCAGTCACCAAAGGTAAAGACAGAACCACCCCAAACTGGGCTTGGGCGAATGATCGGCCCGTTCGAAAGACCCCAAAGGTAATCGAGCCATTTGACCATCGCAGGGAAGGTCTCGCGAAGGACCGCGTCATCCCCATAGTGCAGATAGAGCTGCCACGGCATCACGGTAATCACATCGCCCCAGCCTGTAGAGCCTGCCATTACACCGGGAAACTGGTTGCCCTCTGGCTTGATGCGGGTGGGATCAGGGCTGAAATGCGGAACGGCACCGTTTTCGCGGGTATCTGCCATCACGTCGCGCAAATATTTGCGCAAGAACGTCTCGCAATCAGCAAGCCAGCAAGCGGTGCCAGCAAAGACTTGTGCATCGCCCGTCCAGCCCAAGCGCTCGTCACGCTGCGGACAGTCGGTCGGCACTTCGATAAAGTTGCCGCGCTGCGACCACATGG
>JAYPUF010000032.1:0-22706 GCA_038133925.1 Marivivens sp.
CAGGCTCATAACCTGAAGGTCGTAGGTTCAAATCCTACTCCCGCAACCAATAAATCAACAAAACAAATCCTAATCACGCGACAACTTTTGCGTCTTGTGAAGTCTGAGTGGTTTATGTTGCCTGGTGTTTGCCCAGCGGTAAGCTGGACAAATCGATATCTCGTTGAACGGCAAAAACGTTACTGCTTGTATTTGATCTGGCACAGCGCAGATCGCCCATCAATATTAGTAGTTTGGGCGCTTCCCTGTGCGGTCTCGGTCGCTGAATAGAGTGCCTGGAACACATTCTTCGTCTCGGTCCATCCAATAGGAAATTGCAGCTATGAAAGTGTTTGGCCTTTCCCAAGATGCATTCCGTAGTTCACCGTTGGAAAAATAGACGACCCTGAAGCCGGTGATCCCGTCATTGTTCGGTTCAATCTTCCAAGCGGCGTTCTTCGTTGGAAATCTATTTTCCCATACATTCGGAAATCCATAGCTTTCGATGACCGGCGCGAAATTGCCTGACTTCGACAAAAGACGGCACATCTCAACAGATTGCTCTAGCGAAACGGTTACATTGGTGCTTTTTCGCCACTTAATACTTACAAAGTTCTCCCAATTGGACCCTTCTGAGGGCGCAGCATTGTCTGTAGTAACACTTCTCAGTTTTGGATCTGGCGAAGAAATAGGTTCGTTGGTTGTGGTCTCTGCTGTGCATGCAACGCAAAGAACCAGCCCAAATGTAGTAATAAGATTCTTCAATCCCTGAATCCCTTTTATGCTTTTGAATTTTTGTTTGGAAACTAAAGGTTGCAAGCCTCAACATCCCCCACTTGTACAGGGGCACTGGCATTGCACTTGTAGTGTTCGGCATTGATCCCGACAATGAAAAACACTTCGCGAATAGCTTAAAAATTGTGCCAAACGGCGAGAATAGTGGCGGACAATAATGATAGAGCGACCATAGAATTAGAGGTCGATTGTTGAATCTTTACTTAGTTTTTCCACAAGCGCCTTTATCCGCACATGACCAAGAAACTCTCGATCGTCGTTGTTGAAAAGAACCAAGCGCGGGCAAAGCTGATAGCTGATAGTCTGCGCGAAGCAGGTGATTTTGAAGTGTCCTTAATCACCGAAGATACTGGACTCGCACGACGCATTTCAGAGCGCAATCCAGATGTTGTCCTCATCGATATGGAAAGCCCCTCTCGAGATATGCTCGAGGAAATGGCGCTCGCAAGTGGACCATTGGATCGTCCTGTCGCCATGTTTGTCGACCGGAGCGATGACGGGTTAACAAAATCTGCCATCGAAGCGGGTGTTTCGGCCTATGTTGTCGACGGATTGAAGCCGGAACGTTTGAAACCAATTTTGGACGCGTCAATTGCGCGGTTTCATATGTTCCATCGGATGCGCAAAGAACTCGAGGCGACGAAGAAGGCGCTCGAGGAACGAAAGGTCATCGACAAAGCAAAGGGCATTTTGATGAAGGCACGCGGCATTGAAGAAGACGCCGCCTATGCCCTTTTGCGCAAGACCGCGATGGATCAAGGGCGCAAGCTTGCAGAGGTTGCAAGCGCCTTGGTAACGGCGGCGGGGTTGCTGAAATGAATGGTGCGAATATTTCTGTTGGATTCATGCCACTTGTAGACGCTGCTCCAATTATAGCTGCACACGAACTAGGTTTTGCGCGACAAGAAGGGATTGAGCTTGAGCTTGTTCGAGCACCCTCTTGGTCAACACTGAGAGATATGGTTGTTCATGGCCGCGTTGACGCGGCACACATGCTATCACCCGTTCCGATTGCACTGGCTTTGGGAATTGGTGCTGAAGCAGAACTTGATGTTCTGAGCGTTCTGTCTGTGAACGGGACCGTTATCGGTGTTTCAAAACCGATTGCTGATAAGCTTCGTCAAAATGGCTTTAAGTTTGATTTTCAGGATGCGACTGCTGCCGGCCAAGCGCTGATCGCTTGCGTTGATGCACCCTTGCGGATTGCAGTGCCGTTTCCGTTTTCGATGCACGCCGAACTTTTGCACTATTGGCTCACCGCGCTTGGACTACCTGAGATACTGTCAGTCCAAGTAAAGACCATCCCGCCGCCACTCATGGCAGACGCGATGGCCGCAGGCGAGATTGACGCCTTTTGCGTCGGTGAACCATGGGGCTCGATCGCGGTTGAAAATGGAGTCGGTGATCTATTGTTGCCACTTTCAGCGATTTGGGCGTTTGCACCTGAAAAGGTGCTCGCCGTAAGGCGCGCATATCGCGAGGCAGAACCTGACGTGTCTGCTCGCCTTATTCGCGCGGTCTGGAGGGCAGGGAAGTGGCTCGATCAACCCGAAAACCGAATGATGGCATCGGAAATCCTTTCGCGACCCGAGTACGTCAACGTTTCTTCAGAAATACTTGAACGTGCATTCGACGGACAAATTGTGATTTCTCAACAAGGCGACACTCGAAAGGTCCCAAATTTCCTTACCTTTACCAAAGGCGCTGCAAGTTTCCCTTGGCTGTCTTGGTCGAGTTGGATTGCCAATCAGTTGGCTAAGCGACATGGGCTGGATGCGAGTTCAGCAATTTTGTCAGCCAAACAGGTTTTTCAGACAGAGTTCTATCGTTCGGCGCTCTCGTCTGAAATGGTGGCGATGCCTCTGACTGAGTTTAAGCAAGAAGGCGCATTGAAGGTCCACACGAGCGTAGATTCGACTCATGGGCAACTGGTTCTGGAACCAGACACGTTTTTTGATGGTGAAGTTTTCGACCTAGAACTGCTCAAATGATTAAATGTTGGGCAAATTGCTGCAAAGCAGCGAAAGCGCCACTGTGAATACTCTAAGCCGCGAAACCTCTGGGTTATAAAAACTACGGGCCGCAACGAAGCGACCACGAAATTAGTCCTCACCCTCCGAGGGCAATAGAGCAAAGCCGCTCGACCGTTCTGCAACTCCTCCCGCAGAGCAAGGTCGGCGGCTTTTTTGATTGGGACGGCCAATGTGCCAAAACAGGGAATAAACGAATGAAACGGCTAACTGCCATTTTGACCGCGACTACACTCCTGACGTCTCCCGCATTTGCTGAAATGCTCGAGCTTGAAAAAGATGAACTGAAGTTCGGCTTCATCAAGTTGACTGACATGGCGCCACTCGCCGTCGCCTACGAGCAAGGGTATTTCCTAGACGAAGGCCTTTTCGTGACTCTCGAAGCTCAGGCGAACTGGAAGGTCCTTTTGGATGGCGTTATCGACGGCACCCTTGACGGCGCGCATATGCTCGCAGGCCAGCCAATTGCAGCGACCATTGGCTACGGCACCGAGGCTCATATCGTTACCCCGTTTTCTATGGACCTGAACGGCAACGGTATCACAGTTTCCAACGAAGTTTGGGACATGATGCGTCCGCATATTTCCTCTATGGAAGACGGTCGCCCTCAGCACCCAATCAGCGCCGAAGCACTCGTCCCTGTTGTCGAAGAATTCCGCAATCAGGGTAAGCCGTTCAACATGGGTATGGTGTTCCCCGTCTCGACCCACAACTACGAACTTCGTTATTGGCTTGCGTCCGGTGGCTTGAACCCTGGTTACTACTCTCCTGAAGACGTGACGGGCCAAATCACGGCTGATGTATTCCTCTCGGTTACTCCTCCTCCCCAGATGCCGGCGACTCTGGAAGCGGGTACGATCAATGGCTACTGCGTAGGCGAGCCTTGGAACCAGCAGGCCGTTATCAAGGGCATCGGCGTTCCGGTGATCACCGACTACGAGATTTGGAAGAACAACCCCGAAAAAGTCTTTGGTCTGAGCGCAGAATTTGTAGAGCAGAATCCGAATACCACTCTTGCCCTCACAAAGGCTCTTATTCGCGCTGCAATGTGGCTTGATGAAAACGACAATGCGAACCGCGTTGAAGCCGTTAATATTCTCGCGAAGCCTGAATATGTAGGTGCAGATGCTGATGTCATCGACAATTCGATGACCGGTACGTTCGAGTATGAACCTGGCGACGTACGTGACGTGCCCGACTTTAACGTGTTCTTCCGCTACTATGCGAACTATCCATACTACTCAGACGCAGTTTGGTACCTGACCCAAATGCGCCGTTGGGGCCAGATCGCAGAGACCCAGCCTGACAGCTGGTATGATGAAGTTGCGAAGTCCGTCTACAAGCCAGAAATCTACCTCGAAGCGGCTCGTATGCTGGTCGATGAAGGTCTTGCCAACGAAGCCGACTTCCCTTGGGATAGCGATGGTTATCGCGCTGCAACCCCAGCCGAAGACATCATCGACGGTATTCCTTTCGATGCTCGGACTCCGAACGCTTACATCGATAGTCTGACCATCGGTCTTAAGTCTGGCCAAACCGTCGTTGGCAACGAAATCCAAGGTTAACTCTAATATTGCCGGAGGCCACATGGCCTCCGGTCCATCTTCTCGAGGACCCAGCTATGACCACCGTAGACCCGGATTTCGCCAAGAGCGCTGATCGTGAAGCCCGTCGAGCCAAGCTCTTTACCCGTATCAACAAGGCTGACTCTTGGTTCAAAGTCGTCGGCCTTCCTTGGATCACTCCAATTCTAAAGGCAATTGCCGGAGATAACCCTCGCGCTCAAGCAAAGGAAATCTGGCGCTTGCTAGGCGTTCCTCTCGTTGCCATTTTGGCTTTCCTCTTTCTCTGGGGCACTCTTGCGCCCAAGGTACAAACCTCGCTCGGCGCAATCCCCGGACCTGCCCAAGTATGGAGTGAAGCGGTCGCACTTCATGAAGACGCAAATGAGAAAGCTGAAAAAGAGGCGGTCTTTTACGAACGACTGGATGCACGCAACCAAAAGCTAATCGAGGCTGGACGAGCGGACGAAGTAAAAACGATGGCCTACACTGGTGCGCCTTCGTACTACGACCAAATCGGTACCTCGATCCGAACTGTGTTCTTTGGCTTTTTGATTGCTTCTGTGGTTGCGATCCCAGTTGGCATTCTTGCAGGTCTTTCTCCGACCGCGAACGCTGCGATCAATCCAATTGTTCAAATCTTTAAACCCGTATCACCTCTCGCTTGGCTCCCGATTGTTACGATGGTTATTTCTGCATTGCTTGAGTCAAACGACGGCCTTTTTGCCAAGTCGTTCCTTGTTTCAGCAATCACAGTTACACTTTGTTCGCTCTGGCCGACGCTCATCAACACAGCTTTGGGCGTTGCCTCGATCGACAAAGACCTGATCTCGGTTTCCAAGGTGCTCAAGATGGGTACTTGGACAAAGATTACCAAGCTGGTTCTTCCTTCGGCATTGCCCTTGATCTTTACGGGCCTTCGCTTGTCGCTCGGTGTAGGCTGGATGGTTCTTATCGCAGCTGAAATGCTCGCTCAGAACCCTGGTCTCGGTAAATTTGTCTGGGATGAGTTCCAGAACGGTTCTTCCTCTTCCCTCGCTCGCATCATGGTTGCCGTCTTCACAATCGGGATTATCGGCTTCTTGCTCGATCGTGTGATGTACGCAATCCAGTCCCTCTTCACCTTCTCTGCAACACGGTGATCGATATGGCCAGCATTCTAAGCTTCAAGAACGTCTTCAAAGGTTTTGGCCAAGGTGCCGAACGCACAGAAGTCCTCAAAGACATCAATCTCGAAATTGACGATGGCGAGTTTATCGCGATCCTCGGATTTTCGGGAACTGGTAAGTCGACCTTGATGAACATGGTTGCTGGCCTAGAAAAGCCTGACCGCGGGAGCGTGACTTTTCGCGGCAAGGAAATCGAAGGTCCGGGACCCGAACGCGGGCTTGTATTCCAGAGCTATAGCCTCATGCCTTGGCTCACGGTGAAGGGAAATATCCTACTTGCCGTAGACTCTGTCTTTAGCAACCTATCCACAGAAGAGCGCGGCGCAAAAGCCGATCATTACATCAAAATGGTAGGTCTCAGCCACGCTGCTCAACGCCGACCATCAGAGCTTTCGGGAGGTATGCGTCAGCGTGTGTCAGTTGCACGTGCTTTGGCAATGAATCCTGAAATGCTACTTCTTGATGAGCCGCTTTCAGCTCTTGATGCGTTGACACGCGCAAACCTCGCGGATGAGATTTTGGATATTTGGCAGGAGGACCAGAAGACCTGCATCCTCATTACCAACGATGTGGACGAAGCGATCCTTCTTGCTGACCGAATTATCCCGCTGAACCCAGATGGGACTTTGGGAGAGCCCGTCAATGTTACAATCCCACGTCCGCGTGACCGGTCCGAGATGAACAACGACGCAACATTTCAAAAATTACGCTCCAGCGTCACTAAGTACTTGATGGACGTTGGCATAGAAGGGAAAGCCGAAGGCAATCGCGTTCTACCGAATGTCACCCCGATCCATGGCGTCCCCGCAGCTGTTGTCGCTGCGACCGAAGGCTTGATCGAAGAACGCTTCCTCGACTTTTCGCAACTTCACAAAATTTATCCCACGCCCAAGGGTCCGCTCACTGTGGTCGAGGATTTTGACCTCAAAGTGAACCGAGGTGAGTTCATTTCACTGATTGGTCACTCGGGATGCGGTAAGTCCACCGTTCTCACGATGGCGGCAGGCCTGAACCCGATTTCAAAGGGCGCCATCAAGCTCGACGGTCGTCACGTTGAAGGCGCAGATCCAGAGCGCGCTGTTGTTTTCCAATCGCCCAACCTCTTCCCTTGGCTCACTGCAAAGGAAAACGTTTCGATCGGCGTGGACAAAGTTTACCCGCGTGCGACACGTGAAGAGCGACAAGAGGTCGTAGAGTATTATCTCGAGCGTGTAGGACTGGCCGATGCGATGGATCGCCCCGCGCACTCAATGTCAAATGGTATGAAGCAGCGTGTTGGCATTGCGCGTGCATTTGCCCTGTCACCAAAACTGCTTCTCCTAGATGAGCCGTTCGGAATGCTCGACTCGCTGACCCGTTGGGAGCTTCAAGAGGTTCTGATGGAGGTCTGGAGCCGTACCAAAGTCACTGCGATTTGCGTTACCCACGACGTGGATGAAGCCATTTTGCTTGCGGATCGGGTTGTCATGATGACGAACGGACCGCAGGCCACAATCGGTAAGATCACGGACGTAAAGCTGCCGCGACCACGTACACGCAAGGCGTTGCTTGAGCACCCTGACTATTACACCTACCGCCAAGAAGTTTTGGATTTCCTTGAGGAATACGAACACGGAGCGAAGCCCGCAAAGAAACCCGAACCCAAGGCAGTTGCGGCGGAGTAGCACAATGAAGAAGTTGGTTGTTATTGGCGCTGGAATGGCTTCGGGTCGTTTGCTTGAACATCTGACCGAAGCGACTTCGCAATATGAAGTTACGATCTTCAATGCCGAGCCGCGCGGCACTTACAACCGCATTATGCTTTCTCCGGTACTGTCTGGCGAAAAGCTCCTTGATGAAATCATCACTCATAACGCTGAATGGTATGAGGCACGAGGGATCACTTGCCGCTTCGGCGAGAAGGTCGTCGGGATTGACCCGCAAAGTAAAACCGTCTTCGGCGAAAAGGGTGCAACCAGCTATGACAAGCTTGTCATTGCAACTGGGTCATCGTCTTTCATCATTCCGATTGAGGGTCATACTCTGGATGGCGTGATTGGTTATCGCGATGTTGAAGACACCCAAAGGATGGTTGATACCGCAGGCAAGACTGCATTTGATATTGTGGTGATCGGTGGTGGCCTACTTGGGCTTGAGGCCGCAGCAGGGCTACACGCACGGGGCGCGCGGGTCACTGTCTTGCACAACATGCCGTATTTGATGAATCGCCAGCTTGATGAAGCAGCCGCCCAAATTCTGAAATCCGCGATCGAAAGCCGTGGCATCCGAGTGGTTTGCGACGCGAACACGCAAAAGATCCTTGGCGAGAATGGCAAAGTCACGGGTATCCAAGTCGAAGGGATTGATCCGATCAATGCCGATCTCGTGGTTATGGCCGCTGGTATTCGTCCGAACGTAGAACTCGGCAAAGCAGCGGGGCTCGAGATGGGCCGCGCGATCAAAGTCAATCACTCCCTTCAAACAAGTGATCCTGATATCTTTGCACTTGGTGAATGTATTGAATGCAATGGTGAGATGTTCGGTCTTGTTGCTCCAATCTTTGATCAAGCCAAGATTGTCGCCGAACGTCTTCTGGGACGACAGGCCACGTTCGAGAGCCAAGAGGTTTCGACAAAGCTCAAAGTTACGGGCTGTGACCTTTTCTCTGCCGGTCAATTCGACGGAGGTGAGGGTACAGAGGCTCTCGTCTACAAAGACCCGATCAATGCGAATTACCGTAAAGTCGTTATCAAAGATGATCGTGTTATTGGCGCCGTCATCTATGGGGATACGCGTGACGGGAACTGGTTCTTTGACCTCATTCAGGCAAAGGCTGAAATTTCAGAAATTCGAGAAACTTTGGTCTTTGGACCTGCCTTTCAGGATCCTGATCTACTGTCGGCCTTATTCGCCACCGAAGATACCCCTAACGAAGAGCTAAGAGCTATCGCATGACAACTGCAAACGACATTCGTTCGACATGTGCATATTGCGGCGTTGGTTGCGGAATAATCGCGACACCGAATGGTGATGGTTCGATTACGGTGCGCGGTGATACTGAGCACCCTGCAAACTTAGGTCGGCTTTGCTCTAAGGGATCTGCACTGGGAGATACGGTCGGTACTACGGAAAGACTGCTTGCGCCTCTCGTAAAGGGGAAAAGTGCTGAATGGGATGAAGCACTTTCGCTCGTTGCGAACAAGTTCAAGGCTGCGATTGCAGAGCACGGCCCAGACTCCGTTGCATTTTACGTGTCGGGCCAGCTTCTGACCGAAGACTATTATGTCGCGAACAAGTTGATGAAGGGGTTTATCGGCTCTGCGAATATAGACACCAATTCGCGGCTTTGCATGGCTTCGACCGTTGCGGGCCACAAGCGTGCCTTCGGGACCGATACCGTCCCTGGAATCTACGCTGATATCGAACAAGCTGATCTGGTCGTCTTAGTTGGTTCGAACCTCGCTTGGTGCCATCCGGTTTTGTATCAGCGCCTTGCATCAGCGAAAGCCGAACGTCCGAACCTCAAGGTCATCAACATCGATCCGCGCCGTACTGCGACGAGCGATATTGCGGACCTGCACCTTCCTGTTCGGATTGGGACCGATGTCGTTCTCTTCAACCACCTCCTCGCTCAGATCGAGGAACGAAGTGCGATTGATGCGTCGTTCCAAGGCCACGTAAGCGGCTTGGATAAAGCCCTCGAAGCTGCGCGTGAAAGTGACCTTTCAGTCTGTGGTTTGGATCCGCGTGATGTAGAGGAGTTCGTTCAGTCCTTCGTCGGCACCGAGAAGGTCGTAACGATCTTTTCACAGGGCGTAAATCAGTCCTCCGCAGGCACGGACAAAGTAAACTCCATTATCAACTGTCACCTTGCGACTGGTCGGATAGGCAAAAAAGGTATGGGACCCTTCTCGGTGACGGGACAGCCGAATGCGATGGGTGGACGGGAAGTCGGTGGACTTGCGAATATGCTTGCCTGTCATCTTGATCTTGAAGTGCCAGAGCATCGCAAAACCGTTCAAGATTTCTGGAAGGCTGAAACGATCCCCGAGCGTGCCGGCCTGAAGGCGGTAGACATGTTCAAAGCCGTCGCTAAGGGCAAGATCAAAGCCATCTGGATTATGTGTACCAATCCAATCGTTTCGCTTCCTGAGGCCGACGGTATAAGAGCCGCGCTTGAGGCTTGTGACTTTGTTGTTGTCAGCGATCTTTCAGCCGAGGTCGAAACTGCCAAGGTTGCTGATGTCGTGCTCCCCGCAACGGGCTGGGGGGAAAAAGACGGCACTGTTACGAATTCGGACCGCATTATCAGCCGCCAGCGCCAGCTTTTGCCACCGGCAGGTCAGTCGCGTCATGACTGGGATATTATCAGCGAAGTCGGTCGCCGGATGGGTTGGGAAGAGGCTTTTAGTTACGCTTCACCTGCTGAGATTTTTAAAGAGTTTGCAGAGCTTTCTGCAGAGTGCGCGTTGTACGGACGTGATTTTGACATCTCGGGTCTTGTCGACGTCGATTACGAAGAGATGCTTCCTACACGTTGGCCGGTCCGAGCCGATGGATCACAAACCGAAAGATTCTTTGCAGATGGGGCCTTTTTTACACCTTCTGGCAAGGCCAATGCTGTGAGTGTTACCTTCAGAGATGCGGTGACACGGCGCGAACCTAAATATCCTTATCGCTTGAACACTGGTCGCATTCGGGATCAATGGCACACCATGACTCGAAGTGGGCTTTCTGCAAAGTTGAGCCAGCACTTGCCAGAGCCATTTGTCGAAATTCATCCGACCGATGCGACAAAACTTGGTATCGATCCGAAAGGTTTGGTCGAGTTGACTGCGCCGAGTGGCACTGCAATTTTGCGCGCAAGAGTCACAGATAAAGTCTTGCAGGGTGATCTTTTCGTGCCGATCCATTGGACCGACGTGTTCGCGTCGAACGGTCGTGTGGACGCTCTTGTGCAGGCTGTCGTTGATCCGATTTCAGGCCAGCCAGAAAGCAAGGCGTCAGTTGTTGCAGCAAAACCGTTTGAGGCCATTTGGCATGGGTTTGCCGTAACCAAGAGTGATGTTGCGCCAAAATGTGATTATTGGAGCCGCGCCCGCATCGAAGATGGCTGGCGCATCGAACTTGCTGGACGCACGTCTTGCGATGTCGAAGAGCTTGCGTGCCTTGTTTTGGGTGGGCAAGGTGAAGTCGTTAGCTACACCGATGAGGCTTCGGGGATTGCACGTTTCGCAGCCGTAGATGAAGGTAAAATTGTCGGGGTGCTCTTTATTGGGCGAGAACCTCTAAAATTATCGAAAGAGTTCATCTCGTCGTCTTTGGGGTCAATGGACCCGCTTGTTCTTGCTGGTCGTCCCAGCCAAGATATGCCTGATCCTGGCCCAACTGTTTGCTCTTGCTTCTCAGTTGGGGTCAATACGATCCTGACTGCGATTCAAGAAGGTGGACTCATGTCGGTTGATGATATCGGACGCGCTCTTCGCGCTGGAACCAATTGCGGATCCTGCAAGCCAGAACTGGCGGTTTTATTGGCTCAGTGCCAGAACCTACAGGCTGCTGAATGAGCAATGCCCTAGCGCCGTTTGTTGCTATTCTTGGCCGTGGTCCAGGCCGTTCGCGCTCATTGACTTTCGACGAGGCAAAAGAGGCTCTTGGTATTGTCCTCTCTGGAGACGCGGCACCCGAGGCTACAGGTGCGCTCTTGATGCTTATGCGTATGAAGGGTGAAACTGCGGAAGAGATAGCTGGTTTTGTTGAAGCTGCGCGCTCTGTCATTCCTCTCATGGATGCAAAGCCATCTTTGGATTGGCCGAGCTATGCTGCGGGACGCACGCGCGGCCATCCTTGGTTCCTGCTCTCGGCTAAGATTGTCGCGCAAACGGGTCATTCAGTTCTGATCCACGGTTGGAACAGTCATCAAAACCCCATCGCATCCGTGCGAGCAGCACTGGAAGGGATCGGTATTTCGAGCGCACAATCGCTCACTGATGTTGGCGGGAAATTAGCGCAGGACGGGATTGTCTATCTTCCCTTCGAGGTCGCATCCGAGCCTCTATTCCGCCTCCTCCGTCTCCGCGAGGTTCTTGGATTGCGGTCTTGCATCAATACGGTCCTTCGCGTGTTGAATCCCGCAAAAGCTGAGGCGTCTGTTCAAGGCGTCTTTCATCCACCCTATCGGCTGCTTCAGGCCGACGCTGGTGCGATCCTCGGGCAAACGACGTTAACTGTCCTAAAGGGCGGCGGGGGAGAGTTCGAGCGCCATCCAAGCAAAGATGTCGCTCTCTTTGGGCTACGTCATGGAGCTGCTTGGGAAAGCAATGCAAATGGGTTCTGGGACGAAACACGCCGTCTGGCCGAAGCGACAACGGACGAAGGGGCGACCGCGGCCCTGTGGAATGGAGAGTTAGACGATCCATTTGCCGAAGCCATCGTACTTGGCACAGCTGCAACAGCTCTTGAATCTCTTGGTGTTGTGGACGGAATGACCGTCGCTACCGAGATTTGGAGCTCGCGCAAACCGATAAAGGAATAGGGCCTAATCATGAAGTCTTTTCCGATGTTTATCCGTATGGATGGCCGCCGCGCGGTTATTGTCGGAGGGGGCGAGCAGGCCGCTCAGAAATCACGGCTTGTGCTCAAAACTAGCGCGGCGCTCGATATTCTTGCGGACGATCTTGATCCTGAATTGGCTGCCGTCGTTCAAAGTGGGCGTGCACGGCACGTTCGTGGTCCAATTACTCAAGAGTGTTTCAAAGACACTGCACTTGTTTTCATTGGGACAGGTTGTCCGGGCATTGATGCGTCGATCCATGCGATCGCCAAAGATGCAGGTGCGCTTGTGAATGTCGTTGACCAGCCGGAACTTTGTGATGCGACAACGCCTTCTATCGTCGATCGTGATCCAGTTGTTGTTGCAATCGGTACTGAAGGCACGGCACCTGTCCTTGGCCGTGCAATCAAAACAGAAATCGAGAAAATGCTCGACCCGCGATTGGGGAGCTTTGCGGCCCTAGCAGGTCGGTTGCGAGAAGCGGTTTCGGCGCGCATTCCTAAAGAAGAGCGGCGTGATTATTGGCGCTGGGCTTTCAACGGAGCACCTTGGGCCGCGTTCAAGCGTGGCGCCGAGCGAGAGGCAATCGAAATGCTCAAAGTCGCGTTGGGCGGCGACTATGATAAGCAAACGGGTGGCCAGATCGCATTGGTTGGTGCTGGACCTGGCGCACGTGATTTATTGACGCTTCGGGCAGTTGAACGTCTCCAAGAGGCGGATGTCATTTTTTATGACCGTCTCGTTGATCCGGATGTGCTTGAGCTTGCGCGGCGCGATGCCGAGCGTGTCTACGTGGGTAAAGCCGTCGGTGCTCACGCATTCCCGCAGGAAACGATCTCAGCTTTGATCGTCGCAGAGGCCCGAAAGGGGCGCCGCGTTGTGCGACTGAAATCCGGTGATCCGTCTATTTTTGGCCGTGCCACCGAAGAGATGGAGGCGGCTAAGGTTTATAATATTCCAGTCGAGATCATTCCCGGAGTTACAGCGGCGAGCGCTGCGGCTGCGGCGATGGGAGCAGCCCTGACAGAGCGTGGTGTGACTGATACGCTCGTCATCTCAACAGGTATGGCGCGTGACGGTGATGCTCTTCCTGACTGGAGCCAACATGTTGTGGCTGGAACGCGTCTGGTATTTTACATGGCGGTCGCAAGTGCCGCCAAGCTCTCGCAAAACTTAATGCAAAGGGGCCTGACTTCATCGGTGAAGGTCCAAGTGGCTGCAGAAGTTTCGACACCGCGACAGAAGATTTTTGAAACCGAATTGGGGGCTTTGGCTTGCACACTGTCCGAAGAGCAAGTTTCGGGTTGTGCTTTGATCCTTGTGACGGTGCCCAAAGGCATCAGGCTTGGTGAAGAAATCCCACATGGGATTGTTTCGGCCAAATAAGGGCAGTAGTTGCTCCTCAAACAGGAGAATTATATGGACGGCACTCTCGCAATCATATTCTTGATCACGTCTCTGTCGGATATGACGTTTGAACACTGCCAAGATGGCTGTCTCAAGCGCGAAGACGCCCAGTCGTATTTTGCTGTTGGTGCTCACGATGTCCGTTTTCAAGGTAGTTCGATCTCCAAAGAAGTTCAGCTGACCTATCGAATGGATCATAATTATGGTCCATTTCAGCCGACTGTCGCAGCTTCGGTCGCGGCGAATGGCGCGACTTGGGTTGGTCTTGGCGCAACTTACGAAAAGATGTTTGGGAATGTCGTTTTCAACTCGTCATTGCTTCCGGGTTATTATGCAAACGGCAATGGTCCCGACCTTGGGTTCCCGATCGAATTTCGCTCGACGGTCGCGCTTGGCTATAGTTTTGCGAATGGTGCGCGCCTGAGTGTGAGCTTCGATCACCGCTCAAATTCTGAACTTGGTCGAGTTAACCCAGGATTGGAGACCCTCGGCCTTCAAGTTTCGTTCCCTCTCAGGTGAATAGACCAGCTGTGCGCAGGTCGCCTCTTTGAACTTAAACCATAAGAGATTAAGTATCTCCTCCAATAGGGGAGAATAGATATGTCAGCAATCGTTCAGGTGAAGAACCTGACCAAGACATATGCCAGCGGGTTCACCGCACTGAATGGCGTTAATCTGGATATTGAAGAAGGCGAGATTATTGCGCTTCTAGGGCCGAATGGCGCTGGAAAAACAACTTTGATTTCAACTGTCTGTGGCATCACTCAACCGAGCTCGGGACAAGTGACTGTCGGCGGGTTTGATGTTGTGAAAAATTACCGTGATGCGCGGCGGTTGATTGGTCTAGTCCCACAGGAGCTAAGTCTCGAAGCATTTGAGACAGTGCGTAATTCAGTGCTTTTCTCGCGTGGTCTTTTCGGCAAATCGCGCAATGTTGAGTTTGTCGAAGGGACTTTGCGAAAACTGGGTCTAGGCGACAAAATGGACGCGCGCGTTAATCAGCTCTCCGGCGGGATGAAACGTCGCGTGTTGATCGCCAAAGCCCTTGCCCATGAGCCGCGTGTTCTCTTCCTAGACGAGCCAACAGCAGGCGTTGATGTCGAGCTTCGAAAAGACATGTGGAAAGTTGTCGAAGAGCTTCGCAAAGATGGTGTGACAATCATTTTGACCACTCACTACATCGAAGAGGCCGAAGCGATTGCCGACCGTATCGGCGTCATCAACAAAGGCCAGATACTTCTCGTGCAAGACAAGGACGAGCTTATTGCTCAGATGGGTCGCAAAGAGTTGCGGATCGAGCTTGCCGAGCCGCTTGCGGAAATTCCAGAAGCACTCGCCGCTTATGACCTGAGCTTGGTCGATGGCGGTGCATCAGTCACTTACTCATATGACACAAAAGCCGAGCGTACAGGGATCACAGCACTTCTGCGTGATATGCAGGCATCTGGGCTTCAGATGCGAGACCTTCAGACGCGCCAAAGCTCGCTAGAAGAGATCTTTGTGGACATTGTAAAGGAAACGACATGAATTTCGCAGCGATCAAAGCGATTTATTTGTTCGAGATGGCGCGTTTCTTTCGCACCTTCCGTCAGTCCATCATCGCGCCCGTTATTTCTACTTCACTCTATTTCGTAGTTTTTGGCGCGGCCATTGGGAGCCGTATCGATACTGTTGATGGGATCGGATACGGGGCTTTCATTGTGCCCGGATTGATTATGCTCTCTGTTATGACGCAGTCTACTTCTAACGCGGCCTTCGGGATATACTTCCCAAAGTTCACTGGCTCTATCTATGAAATCCTATCAGCACCCGTGAACTTCTTCGAAGTCACTGTTGGCTATGTCGGTGCAGCAGCAACTAAATCGTTGGCAATTGGGCTCATTATCTTGGCGACATCCTTTTTCTTTGTGGATGTCACGATTTTGCACCCACTTTCTATGATCGCCTTTCTACTCCTCACGTGTCTAAGCTTCTCATTGCTTGGATTTATCGTCGGCATTTGGGCGGGCAACTTTGAGCAACTCAATCTTATTCCGATGCTGATCATCACACCCTTGGTCTTCCTTGGTGGAAGCTTCTACTCGACGTCAATGTTGCCACCATTTTGGCAGGCTGTGACGATGTTCAACCCCGTTCACTATCTCATTTCTGGCTTTCGTTGGTCATTCTTTGAACAGGCAGACGTTCCCATCGCAATTAGCCTTGGCGCAATTTCGGTATTCACCTTGATCTGCCTAACTACGATTTGGTGGATCTTTAGAACTGGTTGGCGAATTCGTTCTTAAGCTGCTTGTTCGGGTTGGGTTGGCTGCTTAGATGCAAGATATGAAACGCTACATACCTTTCAAAAAACACCTACCATTTATCGAGGCAGAGCCTGTCGTGGCCGTACTTAGGCTACAAGGCTCGATTTCCAATTCCTCGCGGGCACTGGATGATATTTCCCTTGCTCCTCTCATTGAGAAAGCATTCAGCGGCAAACCCGCCGCTGTTGCGTTGGAGATTAATTCGCCCGGTGGGTCACCCGTTCAGTCGTCTTTGATCTGTGCAAGGATCAGAAGGTTAGCCGAGGAAAAGGATATTCCCGTTTTCGCCTTTGTCGAAGACGTTGCCGCCTCTGGCGGGTATTGGTTGGCGAGTGCAGCGGACGAGATCTATGCTGACCGTGGGTCGATGCTTGGCTCAATCGGAGTCATTTCTGCGGGCTTTGGTCTGTCCGACTTGATTGGGCGTTATGGTGTTGAGCGTCGTGTTCATACTGCGGGGAACTCCAAGTCTCTGCTCGATCCATTTCAGCCCGAAAAACCGCAAGATGTTGACCGATTGAAGGGGTGGCTTGAACAGCTTCACACCTACTTCATCGATCACGTGAAATCGCGGCGCGGCAACAAACTCGCTCAGGATGTCGATCTTTTCACAGGTGAAGTCTGGATCGGCGAGAGCGCGGTTCAAGTCGGTCTTGCTGATGGTATTGGTCATCTCGTGCCGGTCTTAAAAGAACGCTTTGGGGACAAGGTACGTTTCCGCCGCTACTCCCAAAAGCGTAGCCTTTTCCAGCGCTTTGGTGCTCAGGCGGTTCATGACGCAATCGGTGGCATCGAAGACCGCGCGGCTTTTGCGCGGTTTGGTTTGTGAGATGTTGATCAAAGGGATCACTCTCTTCTTGGTGTTCATGGCGATCCTCGCCATGTTTGGTAAGATCAAGTACCCTGGTAAAAAGCTTGTAGATGCTAGGAAATGCCAACGCTGCGGCCGCTTTAAGATAGGCAAAGGCACGTGCGAGTGCTCGAAAGGATAATTCCTTAATGGATTGGATTTTGACGGTAGTAGGGCTCGGGCTGTTACTGCTTGCGGGTGATGCTCTTGTGCGAGGTGCAGTTAATCTTGCACTTCGTTTGGGAATACCGGCGCTGATTGTCTCGCTAACAATTGTGGCATTTGGCACATCAGCGCCCGAGTTGCTTATTTCAGTCCAAGCAATACTCGACGGAGTTCCGTCAATCGCCGTTGGTAACGTGGTCGGGTCCAATACGGCAAACATACTTCTTGTGCTTGGAATTCCGGCTCTTTTTGCTGTCATGCACACGAGCCAGCACGATACACGCTCGAATTACATTCAGATGCTTGCGGCGACGGTTCTCTTTATTGTTCTTTGCTCTTTTGGAACGCTGAGTTGGATTTCAGGTTTGATCCTACTTTCTGGTTTAGCGGCGGTTCTTTTTCATGCGGTGCGCGCTGTTCGGCGCCATCGTGCTGCTGAAGACGCGAGCGAAGAAGATGAGGTCGAGGGCGCAGATCCGAATATGAGTTGGACCAAGATCGTCTTTTTCTTGGTTGTCGGACTCGTTGGGCTGCCTATCGGTGCGAATTTGCTTATCGATGGTGCGACGAGCATTGCGCGTTCATTTCATATCTCAGAGGCGGTTATTGGGCTTACGCTCGTGGCCGTTGGGACATCGCTGCCCGAATTGGCGACAACCGTTATGGCGGCGCTTCGCCGTCAATCAGACGTGGCACTGGGCAACGTAATTGGCTCAAACGTCTTTAACTTGCTTGGGATCATGGGCATTGCAGCTTTGATCGGCGAAATTCCTATTGATCCCGAGTTCTTGCGTTTTGATCTATGGGTCATGCTTGGATCGTCGCTTTTGCTCGTCCCATTCGTTTTTCTCAAAAAGGATATCGGGCTCAAGACAGGTCTCGGCTTGTCTTTCATTTATGCGGCCTATGTAGTGATGCTACTCAACTAAGGAGCATCCCATGACCGAGAAACGAGCATTGGTAACCGGTGCCGGAGGCCGTCTGGGACGTGCAATTGCGATCTACCTTGCTGAACGGGGTTACGACGTTGCTGTGCACTATGCCAATTCGGATAAGGGCGCGGCAGAAACAGCAGGTCTCATCGAGGGACTAGGTCGCGTTGCGGTCACGCTTCAGGCAAACTTGTTGCTTGAGCACGAAAGTCAGGCTCTTGTTGGTCGTGCCTCGGCGGCGCTGGGCGGTAAGCTTACAGTGCTGGTGAACAATGCTTCAATCTTTGAGGAGGACGATCTCGACTCTTCGACCCGCGAAAGCTGGGATAGGCATTTCGAATCCAATCTCCGTGCCCCGTATGTTTTGACACAGCATTTCTCTAATGCAGTCCCCGAACCCAAGTTTGACCCGCGCGGCGAACCCGTCGCGCAAGGCCTCATCGTCAATATGATTGATCAGCGTGTCCGCAAGCTCACGCCCAAGTTCTCGACATATACGCTGGCCAAAATGGGGCTCTGGGCGTTGACCCAAACCTCTGCTCAGGCGCTTGCACCCAAAGTGCGTGTAAATGCGATCGGTCCAGGGCCAACCCTTCAGGGTGAGCGGCAAAGCGCAGAAGATTTTGCAGAGCAACGTGCCTCCACTGTCTTGAAGCGGGGGTCGAATCCTGAGGATATCGTTGCGGCACTTGGATATTTCCTCGACTCGCCAGCGATCACGGGTCAATTGCTCTGTGTCGACGGCGGGCAGCATCTGGGTTGGGAAACCCCTGATGTGCTCGCGCAAGAGTAAGCTGCGATAAGTTGTGCACCTGCGTGCCAACTTGTAACGGCTTTGTAACGAAGGTCCTGAAATTCTTAACTTATTTCAATTGCGAAGATTTATTTATAACAAAATCAATAATTTAATGTATTGCCTATTTTTTGTGCAAATTAACGAAATGCGCGAAAAATAACGAAAAAACCAACTAACCCAAAAGGTTTCCACCGACTTATCCACAGAAATCGTGGATGCCTTTCTTCTTGAGTCTTCCTGAGTAACATTGCAGCCAACCCTAAGAATCACGAGTGAGCCTGATGTCTGAAGAATCGCCCGATACGCTAACCGGATACGAGCGGATTGCGGATTATCTAAAGACGCTTGATGGCTCGCCCGGGGTTTATCGCATGCTCGATAGCGAGAGCAGGGTGCTCTATGTTGGCAAGGCTCGTAACCTTAGAAACCGAGTTTCGAATTACGCGCGGCCGGGCAACCATTCAGGCCGCATCGCACGTATGATCTCCGAGACGGCCTCTATGATGTTCCTCACGACGAGGACAGAGACAGAAGCGCTATTGCTAGAACAAAACCTCATCAAGCAGCTTAAGCCGAGGTACAACGTTTTGCTGCGGGACGATAAATCGTTCCCCAATATTATCGTGACCGGCCATGACTTCCCGATGATCAAAAAGCACCGCGGTGCAAAGAATGAAAAGGGAACCTATTTCGGTCCTTTCGCAAGCGCCGGTGCTGTCAATCACACGCTGAGCCAGCTGCAAAAGATATTCTTGCTACGAAACTGTGCGGATTCGATGTTCGAGAGCCGCACACGCCCTTGTTTGCAGTATCAAATTAAGCGTTGTTCCGCACCATGTGTGGGTCATATCAGTCAAGTGGAATATGCAAGTTCAGTACGGGATGCTTCCGAGTTTCTTTCTGGGAAGACGACGCGTATCCAAGAAGACCTTGCGGCCAAGATGGCCGAAGCTGCCGAAACGATGGAGTTCGAACGCGCTGCGGCGTTACGCGACCGCATCCGCGCATTGACGCAGGTGCAGACGGCGCAGGGGATCAATCCGCGTACTGTTGCCGAAGGTGACGTTATCGCGTTGCATGTCGAGAATGGTCAGGCTTGCGTTCAGGTGTTCTTTATTCGCGCAAATCAGAATTGGGGTAATCACGATTATTACCCTCGGATCTCGGGCGAAGAGGACTCCTCCGAAATCATGGAAGCTTTCGTTGGGCAATTTTACTCGGATCGCGAACCCCCGCGTCTTGTTCTGCTTTCCCACGGTCTAGACAATGAGGAGCTGATGTGCGCGGCCCTGAGCGAGAAGGCGGGGCGCAAGGTCGAAGTTCTCGTGCCTCAGCGCGGTGAGAGGGCCGAGCTCGTCTCGGGGGCTGCGCGCAACGCCAAAGAGAGCCTTGCGCGGCGAATGTCAGAAACGGCGACGCAGAATAAGCTTCTTCGAGGTATCGCAGAGGCCTTTGATCTTGATGGTCCGCCATCTCGGATCGAGGTTTATGATAACAGCCATATCCAAGGCACCAATGCCGTTGGCGCTATGATTGTTGCGGGGGGCGATGGGTTTCTTAAGAGCCAATATCGCAAGTTCAATATCAAGGACACCGAGCTAACCCCTGGTGACGACTTCGGAATGATGAAAGAGGTCTTGACCCGTCGTTTTCAACGCCTTCTCAAAGAAGATCCTGAGAGAAAGTCCGAAAGTTGGCCCGACCTTCTCCTGATCGATGGTGGTGCAGGTCAGGTGAGCGCAGTTCAAGAGATTTTGCTCGAACTTGGTGTCGAAGATGTGCCAATGGTCGGCGTCGCTAAAGGTGTAGACCGCGACCACGGCAAAGAAGAGTTTCACCGCATCGGCGAACGTCCTTTCGCGCTTCAACGAAATGATCCGGTACTCTATTTCATCCAGCGTCTACGCGATGAAGCTCACCGCTTTGCGATTGGCACGCACCGAGCAAAGCGGGCAAAGGCATTTACTGCGACGCCTCTCGATGAGGTGCCGGGGGTAGGTGCCGCGCGTAAGCGAGCACTCCTTGCACATTTTGGGAGTGCGAAAGCCGTGAGCCGCGCAAACCTTGCTGATCTGAAAGCAGTCGATGGAATATCGGATGCAATGGCAGAGTCGATCTATGCCTTTTTCCACGACAAAGGCTGAGTGTTGCCTGGCTGCTCCTCTCCTTGCAAAGCGAAAGATGCTGCTAAATGCTCTATGGAGTCAAAGGCTAACCCAAGGTATTGATTTCGCATGAAATGGACTTTGCCAAATATCCTGACGGTTCTTCGTCTACTGGCTGCGCCCGGCGTGGCTGTAATGTTCCTATATTTTTCAAGGCCTTGGGCGGATTGGTTTGCCCTTGTTCTGTTCGTTGGTGCCGCAATTACTGATTTTTTCGACGGCTATTTAGCCCGTGCTTGGCATCAGGAATCCAAATTTGGCGCAATGCTTGATCCCATCGCTGACAAGGCGATGGTCACTATTGCTCTTTTGGTGATCACGGGCTTTTCAGGAATGAACCCTTGGATTCTGGTGCCAGCGACCATGATCCTCTTCCGCGAAGTTTTCGTCAGCGGTCTTAGGGAATTCCTTGGCTCGACGGCTGGTCTCCTAAAGGTGACCAAACTGGCTAAATGGAAGACCTTTGCGCAAATGGTTGCAATTGCTGTTCTGTTTTCGACTGGAGCATTTGAGACGTATCTCAGCATCGAAACCGACGGCATGGACGAGGAATTTGTAGAGGCGATTATCGACGGTTTGGTGGCAGACGAAGCCGGCCTTGTTTGGAAATACTATGGCATGATGATCAGCTCTTTCGCTGGTATCATATTGCTCTGGCTCGCCGCCGTGCTCACTTTGATCACCGGTTTTGACTATTTCCGCAAAGCTCTGCCTTATCTGAGGGACGCTTGAAATGGATGTGCTTTATTTTGCGTGGGTGCGCGAGCGGATCGGTGTCCCTCGAGATTCAATCGAAACCAATGCCGTCACAGTCAACGATTTGATCGAAGAACTGCGCGCGCGTGGCGAAGAATACCAAGCGGCGTTTGAAGACATTCGCGCGCTTCGTGTTGCCATTGATCAAGAGTTGAGCGAGTTTGATGCCCCGCTTTCTGGTGCTCGCGAAGTTGCGTTTTTCCCACCAATGACAGGCGGCGAATGACGGTCCGCGTCCAACAAGAAGCTTTTGATCCGGGCGCTGAGTTGAATGCATTTACCGCCAGTGTCCAAGGCGCTGGTGCCGTCGTGTCGTTCACTGGGGTTGTTCGCGACGTCGAGGGTAAACTTGCTGAAATGTTGATCGAACATTACGCGGGTATGACCGAGAAAGCGATTGCTAAGATTGTTGGGGATGCAACGGCTCGCTGGAACCTTTCAGGTGCCTTAGTAATCCATCGTTTCGGGCAACTTGGCGCTGGCGATCAAATCATGATGGTCGCGACGGCCTCGCGTCACCGAGTTGACGCGTTCCAAGCGGCTGAATTTCTGATGGACTATCTCAAGTCGCGTGCGCCCTTCTGGAAGAAAGAGCGCACTGCCGAAGGTGACGCTTGGGTCGAAGCACGCGACGAAGACGAAGACGCCCTTAGCCGTTGGTAAGCTCCTTGTGACGCGGACATGTGAGGACGTGGTCATTCACCATCCCGACAGCCTGCATAAACGCGTAGACAATTGTAGGGCCGCAAAACTTGAAGCCAGCCTTCTTCAGGTCCTTGGAAATTCTTTGCGAAATTTCTGTCTGTGCAGGAACATCCTGAAGTGTCGCTCGATGTGGTTGTAACGGCTTATGGTCAACATATGACCAAAGGAAATCCGAAAAGCCGCCATTTTCCTCAATCTTGATCCAAGCTTTTGCGTTCGTAATTGCAGCTTCGATCTTGCCTCGATGACGCACGATGCCAGCATCCGCCAGAAGACGGGTGACATCGTCTTCGCTCCAAGTTGCTATAATATAGGGGTCAAACCCAGCGAATGCCTTGCGAAAGCCTTCTCGTTTTTTGAGGATCGTGATCCAACTCAGACCCGCCTGAAACCCGTCCAGTATGAGCTTTTCGTAAAGGGCACGGCTGTCGTATTCTGGCACGCCCCATTCGGTATCATGATAATCAAAATAGATTTGCTCGGGGCCGGCCCAGCCACAACGTTCACACATAATATTTTCAACTTTATTCAACTTCGGTTCCTTTACTCTGCTTTAG
>JAYPUF010000033.1:0-22500 GCA_038133925.1 Marivivens sp.
TTGAAGAACTTGGGATGGTGCTGAACCGCGAAGAGCGTTTGGCGCTGAACCAAGACCTCTTCGACGAAGTTACCGGCCTTGGCCCGCTCGAGACGCTTTTGAAAGACGATACCGTGAACGATATTCTCGTGAACGGACCTCAGCAAATCTTTGTGGAACGCGCAGGCAAGCTCCAACTCACCGACGTGACCTTTAAAGACGAAAAGCACCTTCTTCGGATCATCGATAAAATCGTTTCGGCTGTTGGCCGCCGGGTCGATGAATCCAACCCATATGTTGACGCCCGTCTTGCCGATGGGTCGCGCTTCAACGCCATGGTCGGACCTATCGCAATTGATGGCTCTCTCGTTTCCATTCGTAAGTTCAAAAAGGAAAAGCTGGCGATTGACGATCTCGTCAAGTTTGGGGCGTTCACCGAGGAAATGGCCGCTTATCTTCAGGCTGCGGTCGCAACCCGCCTGAACGTCATCGTTTCTGGCGGTACGGGTTCGGGTAAAACTACTACACTTAATGCGCTTTCGTCCTTCATCGACGACAGCGAACGCATCCTGACGATCGAAGATACCGCCGAACTTCAACTACAGCAGACCCACGTAGGTCGGATGGAATCGCGTCCTCCGAACGTTGAAGGCAAAGGTGCTGTGACCCAGCGCGACTGCCTGCGCAACGCACTTCGTATGCGTCCGGACCGGATCATCGTGGGGGGAAACCCGCGGCGAAGAAGTGATCGACATGCTTCAGGCCATGAACACCGGCCACGATGGCTCTATGACCACCATCCACGCGAACTCGGCTCGTGACGGTGTGTCCCGCCTTGAAAACATGATCGCGATGGCCGGCATTGAAATGCCCATCAAAGCCGTGCGAAGCCAGATTTCCTCGGCTGTGAACCTGATTGTGCAGGCCTCGCGTCTACAGGATGGCTCGCGCCGCATGGTGTCGATCACCGAAATCACAGGCATGGAAGGTGATGTTATTTCTATGCAGGAAGTGTTCCGCTACCAGCGCGTCGGCCTCACCCCTGACAACAAGATCATCGGCCATTTCACAGCAACGGGCGTGCGTTCACACTTTTCCGAACGCTTCCGTCTTTGGGGCTATGATCTTCCACCGCAAATTTTTGAACCCTACGCTGCGGAGTAAGCAAGATGACTATTTCAGCTGAACCGATCATCTATGGCTTGATCTTCATTGCCGTGCTTCTCGTCGTCGAGGGCATTTATCTCACTATCTTTGGTAAATCCATTTCGCTCAACAGCCGCGTTAATCGTCGCCTTGATCTGATGGAAAAGGGTGGTGGCCGCGAGCAAGTGCTAGAGCAGCTCCGCAAGGAGATGACCCAGCACCTTCGTAGCCAGCAGATCCCGCTTTACTCGCTCCTCGCGTCCAAAGCGCAAAAGGCGAATATCGCTTTCTCGCCGACGCAGCTCATTCTCATAATGGTCTTGCTGGGTGCAGGGGCATTTATGGCTTTGACACTGGGCACAACCGCGTCATTGGCTGTACGGGCTGTTGTTGCTGTCGGGATGGGCGTTGGCGGTGTCTATATGTGGATTTCGAAAAAAGCGAAAAAACGCATAAGCATGATCGAAGAGCAGCTCCCTGATGCTGTTGAACTTATGGTTCGCTCGCTTCGCGTGGGCCACCCAATCAGCTCGGCAATTGGGATCGTTGCAAAGGAAGCACCGGACCCACTTGGCACCGAAATGGGCGTGATTGCCGACGAAACCGCTTATGGTCGGGACATGGGTGAAGCGCTCAAGCAGATGGCCGATCGCATTGATATGCAGGATTTGCGCTTTCTCGCCATGGCCGTAACGATCCAACAGCAGTCAGGTGGTAACCTTGCAGAAATCCTCGATGGTCTGTCCAAAGTTATTCGTGCCCGCTTCAAACTGTTTCGCCGCGTCCGTGCGATTACAGCAGAAGCCAAATGGTCCGGCATGTTCCTTTCGGTCTTCCCACTTGTCGCCCTCGTCGGCATCAACCTTGCGCAACCAGATTACTATGCAGGCGTTCAGGACACCCCGGTCTTTATCCCAGCATGTATCGTCGTTGCAGCTTTTCTCGGCATCAACCTCTTTGTGATGCGCACGCTCGTTAACATCAAAGTCTAAGGAGGCCAAAATGGCGATTGTACTACAGATCAAACAAATGCTGATCGATCTTCTTGGACCTTTTGGCCCATTGATTGCGGTTGGCTTCCTCGGACTTACCCTCGTTCTTTTGACGCTTCCGATAATGCTCAAGCAAGAAGAGGATCCGCTCGAAAAGTTGAAGTCGGGCGGTCGCATCAAGGAAAAAGAAACCAAGGACGTCCCTGCGGCCAAACTGCGTCAGGTCCAGAAAAAGGACAAGCTCGAGAAGTACTCAAACTTCCTCGAACCGCAGAACCAAGAGGACTATTCAGCCGTCAAACTAAAACTCTTGCAGGCAGGTTATACGTCCAAGAATTCGGTGCGGATGTATCACTTTGCTCAGTTCGCTCTTGGCATTGCAGGCTTAATGGTCGGTCTTCTGTATGCATTCGGCGTGAATGACTTTTCCGAACTCACCACCCAAAACCGCGCCCTCTATATTCTTGGCCCAGGCATTGCTGGTTATATGTTCCCCAAATATTGGGTCACGCGCCGCCAAGCCAGCCGCCAAGAAGAAATCGTAAACGGCTTCCCTGACAGCCTCGATATGATGCTCGTCTGTATCGAAGCGGGTCAGTCTTTGGATCAATCGATCATTCGCGTTTCGAAAGAGATGCGGAGCGGTTTTCCCGCACTGGCTCATGAATTTGAGATCGTGAGCTATGAGATGAAAGCGGGTAAAGACAAAATGGCCGTTTTCAAAGATATGGCCGAGCGTTGCGGTGTGCCCGACATTGCATCCTTTGTGACCGTTCTGATCCAGTCGCAGCAGTTTGGTACATCGATCGCAGACGCGCTCAAAGTCTATTCTGGCGAAATGCGTGACAAACGCGTGATGCGCGCAGAAGAAAAGGCAAATACGCTTCCAACCAAGATGACTCTTGCAACGATGCTGTTGACGGTGCCTCCGCTTCTGATCATTCTGATCGGACCCTCGATCTATGACATTATGACCAGCTTTGGGGGCGCAAACAGTCTGTAGAGCTATGACGCTTTTTCGAATAAACGTTTTACTTATCTGCATCACAATGGCCGCCTGCACCACGGGCGGCCTCAATTCATCTGATGGCGTTTTCGCCCCTGGGGTTGCGGGCAAGTCCGACATTGATGGGTTGTTGATCGGACATCGCCTTATGTCCGCAGGCGAATACGAGCTCGCGCTTCAGGCCTATACCCGTGCAGCAGCTCAACAGGGATTGAACATCGACACGCTTTCGGCGCTTGGATCTGCCAATCTCAAACTTGGACGCCTGAACCAAGCCGAAAACCTTCTGCGGCGAGCCGTAGAAGAAGATCCCGAATTTGCTTCCGCATGGAACAATCTAGGCGTCGTTCTTATGGAACGGGGCGAAATCGCCGAAGCCTCCGAAGTATTCCGTCGCGCATATGCCACGGACAACGGCAATTCCGATGAAATCCGCGACAACTTGCGCTTGGCACTCGCAAAACTGGATAATCCCTTGTATTCTGCACCTCAAGAGAATGAAGAATTCCGGCTGGTGCGCCGCGGATCAAGCGAAACGGTCCTACTTACAACGCACTAGCACAAGAGCAGTAGAGGACGCAGGCGATGCGCCAAACCCTTGTGATTGCATCCGCTTTTGCGGCTGCGTTGATCGTGAGCGGCTGCCAGAAGTCTGGTGACGCCGAAGTCGCGCGCGCAATGCGCGATGTGAATGTGGTCGATGAAACCAACCTTAATGACGTGATGTTGTCAGTCGCGGACCCCGATGAGGCAGTCTCCTACTTTGCCCGTGCCTCAGCGAATGACCCGGGCCGTATTGATCTCATGCGCGGTTTGGCAAGCTCACTCACTCGTGCTTCTCGCGCAACCGAAGCGCTTGTTGCATGGAAAGACGTCATCTCTCATCCCGAAGCGACGAACGATGACCGCGTTGACCTCGCTGGTGCCTATATCCGCGCCAATGATTGGGAAAACGCTCAGGCCACGTTGAACTCTGTCCCGCCGACTCATGAAACATTTGAACGGTATCGCCTTGAGGCGATGGTCGCAGACAGCAACAGCGACTGGAAGCGCGCCGATACGTTCTATGAGACTGCCGTTGGCCTGACGACTAAGCCCGCTGGTGTGCTCAATAACTGGGGCTTCTCAAAACTTACGCGCGGGGCCTATGTTGAAGCAGAACGGCTATTTGCAGATGCCGTAAGGCAAGACAGCACTTTGTTTACCGCAAAGAACAACTTGGTTCTCGCACGGGGCGCTCAGCGCGAATATGACTTGCCTGTCATTCCGATGTCCCAGACGGAACGTGCCCAGCTTTTGCACACGTTGGCGTTAACTGCGGTCAAGCAGGGCGACGTAACAACGGCCAAGGGCCTTTTGCGTGAAGCGATCGACACACACCCGCAACACTTCGAAGCCGCCGCACGTTCTCTCAGAGCACTTGAAGACGGCGTCGCCAACTAATGACGCATCTTAGCTTGCTCCAATCGTTGGTATTTCTACCTTTCGCCATCGTCATCGGGATTTACGTGGCTTGGCGCGATCTAAGTTCGATGAAGATTCCCAACGTTTCAGTCTATGTTCTTTTCGCCGTTTTTGTGATCTTAGGCCCCTTTGTTATGCCGCTCGAAACTTACGGAATTCGTTGGGCGCAGGGGCTAGGCATGTTGGTGGTCGGTATGGTCCTCAATGCTGCAGGTGCAATGGGTGCAGGGGATTCAAAATTTATCGCGGCAGCGGCTCCCTTTGTGGCTGCTGCGGACGCGGTCTATGTATTGTTCATTTTTTGCGGCGCGCTCCTCGCTGCTTTTGCAGCGCACCGAATTGCGCGTGTATCTCCGCTTCGTTCGCTCGTTCCCAACTGGAAAAGCTGGGAAACTGGACGGCGGTTTCCGATGGGGTTCCCGCTCAGCGTCGCGCTTGTTTATTATCTCGTCCAGCCGCTGCTATCGGCCAATTGATTGCCTTTCGAAAGCCCACGTAAAGTGGGCTTTTTTTCACTCTTTCGCCATGATTGCCCGCCATAACGGAAACAATAATCCATATTGATCCGAGTGCACGCCGCATGAACATGCAAACGTCTACAATCATGGCTCCGCCCGCTCCACGCACACTTGAAGCGATGGGGCTGCCACCCGTTATGATGCGGGATATCCTGATAAAGACGATGTTTCGTCAGAATCTATCAACCGTGCGCCAAGTCGCAAAAGCATTGTGCGTCACAGTCCCTGTTGCCCAAGCCCTTGTAGATCTTGCTCGCGGCCAAAAGCTTCTTGAAGCGAACGGCCTCGTGGGGGGTGAAAACTCTGACTTGAATTACCAACTGACCGACACCGGACGCGCCCGAGCGCTCGATGCTCTTGGACAGTCGGAATATTACGGCGCTATGCCGGTACCGATGGACGAATACGCAGAGCAAGTGAAGCGACAATCGATCAAGAACATTCAGGTGACTCGCCGCCAACTCACCGAAGCAATGGGGCATCTTATCCTTCCCGAAAGTCTGCTCGACAATCTGGGACCTGCGGTTTCTGCTGGCCGCTCGATCCTTATGTACGGACCGCCGGGTAACGGTAAGTCTTCGATTTCAAACGGCATTCGCGACTCGCTTGGGGACCTCATTTATATCCCGCGCGCGATTGAATACGCCGGTCAGGTCATTTCAGTTTACGACCCAATCGTGCACACCGCGGTTGATGATGACGATGAAAATCCGACCTCTCTTCGTCGGCGCATCCAGCATGACCAACGCTATGTCAAATGCAACAGACCGACCGTCGTGACGGGCGGTGAACTTAGCCTCGAGATGCTAGACCTTGTCTACAATCCAATCGCACGGACATACACCGCTCCGCTTCAAATGAAGTCTGCCGGAGGCATCTTCATCATCGACGACCTTGGCCGTCAGGAAGAGCCGCCGCAAAAGATCGTCAACCGTTGGATTGTTCCGCTTGAAGAAGGGCGAGATATTCTGGCGCTTCAATCCGGTGAAAAGTTCGAAACTCCGTTCGATACGCTTGTCGTTTTCTCGACCAACTTTCACCCGAACGAAATCTTTGACCAAGCTGCGCTCCGCCGTATCTTCTTCAAGATCAAGATTGATGGTCCAAACAAGGAAAACTTCCTCAAGATCTTTGCGCTTGTCGCACGCAAAAAGCGTGTGCCGTTAGACGAACAATCGCTCATCTATTTGCTCAAGCACAAGTATCCAACGATCAACAACAACTATGCGAACTATCAGCCAGTCTTCCTCCTTGATCAGATCATTGCCATCTGCGAGTTCGAGGGCCTACCCTATCAGATGACGCCTGAATTGATTGATCGGGCGTGGGGGAACATGTTCCTTCAGACAGAAGAAATCGTCCGATAACAAAAAGCCCCGCTCTTGGCGGGGCCTAATTTTAGGATTTTGAAGAGGTCAGCGCATCCGCTGCATCAGTCCATCTTTGAGAATAAATTGATGATAAAGCGCAGCAACGATATGCAAGCCAACCAATCCAAGGCCCACAGTGAACATGACCTCATGCATTTCACTGGCATTGCGAACACCACCGAACCAAGCAACTGCACCGCTAAGCGGGACTAAGATCATCACGCCATAAAGCGCGAGATGAGCAAGTTTTGCCGAAAGGTCTAGGAGTTTGTTACCCGTCTCAACGGCAGCGGGAGCGCCCTTCTTCAGTCGCACGGCGATACGAACGACGACGAGGACAAGGATCAGGACCCCGATCCAAACATGTACGGCGGCCGCTGCACTCATTGCCGGCTCGCCTGTGCGAACAAGTGCGCGCCATGCGTCTTTGATACCTTCGTGCGACACAAAGCTGACGAGAAAAAGGATCGCCATACCCCAATGCAGTGCAATCTGGGCCTTTGAGTATTTAGGGGAAGTCGACATCTAGGGTCCCTTTCACTTCAACCATCATTAAACTAATACGATAGACGAAACTATTTCCGTCGCCGAAAGGTCGTCAACCTACTTCGACTGCGGTTTAGTGTACCGTCATTGGTGTGAGCTCATGCTGACGCGCTAGAGCAAAGGCCAGCGCGCGGTCGGCGACAAGAGCAATCTGATCACCCTGCGAGTTGTGCACAGAGAAAAGCTCTTTCAAATCACCCGCTTGTTCACGCACCTCAGGAGGCAAGTCAGAAACCTCGACCGGTTTCACATAGACAATCTTGTCTGCCAGAATTGGGAGTTCAACTTTGGTGTTCATTTACCTGTCCTCCTGATCTTTATTGTTTGGACAACGCTCTCTGGAACCTTGCGGGTGAGATCAACGTGCAAAAGGCCATTTTCCATGACCGCTTCGCCTACATCCACACCATCAGCAAGAATGAACGAGCGCTGAAACTGACGCGCAGCGATCCCGCGATGGAGGAATATCCGGCCTTCACCATCATCGGACTGACGTCCGCGAATGACGAGCGAATTATCCTCAACTGTGATCGCAAGATCGTCTTCAGAGAACCCAGCAACCGCAAGAGTAATGCGATAGGAGTTCTGAGAGGTCTGCTCAATATTATACGGCGGATATCCTTCGTTTCCGGTTTTCGCCGTGCGCTCAACCAGCCTTTCAAGCTGCTCAAAGCCAAGTAGATAGGGGTGTGTCCCCAACGTAAGTTTGGTCATCGGCCTCGTCCTTATTCAAGCGACAGTCCATAATGGCCCCAAAATCGGCGGCCCATGAATGAAATATGGGGAGATTTTTCCGCAGCTGCAAGGGGGCGGGGCTAGCGCGGAGGCTTCAAAAGTTTTATTATACTTCTGTGACTTCCGAACGAGAGTTCAAATGAATAAATCCGCCAAAATGGACCAAATTGACGTACTTCGCGTTAAAGTCGAAGTTCTCAAGCGCGAACACCGTGATTTGGACCAAGCGATTCATGCGCTCGAAGAGCGTGCCTCAGCTGACATGCTTACGCTTCGTCGCCTGAAAAAACAAAAGCTCGCACTAAAAGATCAAATTGCGCAGCTTGAAGACCGTATTTTCCCCGATATCATCGCCTGACAGGCTCTTGGGCAATTGCGCCTTCGCTTCTGGTGAGTATAGTGCCGCTTCCTGATATCTAGGGGGAATTTTCTATGTCCAAGACCCAAGTCGGTATCATCATGGGGAGCCAGTCTGATTGGCCCACGATGAAACTTGCCGCTGATATTCTCGACGAACTCGGCATTCCGTATGAGGCCAAGATCGTTTCGGCGCACCGCACACCAGATCGTCTTTGGACATATGGCAAAGAAGCAGCGGGGCGTGGGCTTCAAGTTATTATCGCAGGTGCAGGCGGCGCGGCCCACCTACCCGGCATGATGGCTTCCAAGACCCGCGTGCCTGTGATCGGGGTTCCCGTCCAGACAAAAGCGCTCTCCGGTGTCGATAGCCTCTACTCTATCGTCCAGATGCCAAAGGGTTTTCCTGTCGCGACCATGGCAATTGGGGCCGCTGGCGCCGCGAATGCTGGTTTGATGGCGGCTGGTATTCTTGCGCTCCAAGATGCAGCCCTCGCAACGCGTCTAGACGCATGGCGCGACGCACTTTCCGCCTCTATCCCTGATGAGCCTGTAGATGAGTAATCCCCTCCCCCTCGGCGCAACAATCGGTATTCTTGGCGGCGGACAGCTTGGCCGCATGCTTTCGGTGGCAGCGTCCCGACTGGGTTTTAAAACGCACATTTTCGAACCAGGTGCAAACCCGCCCGCAGGGCATGTCGCAGATCAAGTCACGACCGCTTCCTATGAGGACGCAGAAGCGCTCAAAGCCTTTGCCGCGTCGGTTGACGTTATCACCTACGAATTTGAAAACATTCCGACTTCGGCGCTTGATTTGCTTGAGGCAGCCAAACCGATCCGTCCGGGTCGTCAGGCGCTTGCCACCTCGCAGGACCGACTGATTGAGAAATCATTTCTCCAAGACCTCGGCCTCAAGACCGCTCCCTTCGCCGACATCCCCACCCGCGAGGCGCTTTCCCAAGCGCTCGAGACGATCGGTGCGCCTGCGATCCTTAAGACACGCACAATGGGTTACGACGGTAAAGGCCAAGCGCGGATCATGGAACCTTCCGATGCTGACGGCGCATTTGCCGACATGAATGGGGCTCCGGCCATTTTGGAAGGTTTCGTTAACTTTAGTCACGAAGTCTCCGTTATTGGCGCGCGCGGCATCGATGGTTCGGTTTCTTGCTTTGATCCTGGTGAAAACGTTCATCGCAACGGCATCTTGCATACGACCACCGTCCCAGCGCGCTTGAGCCCTGCACAGCGGACAGACGCGATCCTCATCGCGGCAAAAATCCTTGGCGCACTCGATTATGTGGGCGTTATGGGCGTCGAACTCTTCGTAACACCGCACGGCCTCATCGTGAACGAAATTGCGCCGCGTGTGCACAATTCGGGGCACTGGACCCAGAATGGCTGCACAATCGACCAGTTTGAGCAGCATATTCGCGCGGTTGTTGGCTGGCCCTTGGGCGACGGCAAGCGCCACTCTAATGTCGTGATGGAAAACTTGATCGGTGACGACGTTGGTCGCATCCCCGAGATCGCCAAAACTCCATCTGCGATCCACCTCTACGGCAAAGCCGAAGCGAAGCCAGGCCGCAAAATGGGACACATCAACACAGTAACGGGCGCCGCATAAGGCGCCCTTTTACTTGCCGAAAAGCACATTTCCGAGCGTTAGCTCTCGATCAAAACGGCCCGAACTCAGGAAAGCAAAGACCTGCGCCATAACGAGCGGATTATTCATCATAAAGGTGTGCGTAACAGGTAGAACGAGGTGATCACTCATCCCTTCAAGCACGGTTGAGCGCACCGAAACCTTGCCATCGTCAGCGCCTGCAATCAGGTTCGAAAAGACCGGATTAAATGACTGATTGCCAGCTATAATCCCGACTTCGAAATCCGCAGCCGCAAGAGCATTTGGCACCGAAGTTGTGTCTGTGCCAAGCTCAAGTCCCGCAGGTCCATTGAACCATTCAAACGGTTCCCAATCCCCAAAAACATCGACCAATTCGGACCCTTTGTTGGGCGGTGCGAGCATCACAACGCGGCCCATTTTTTCCGGTCGGTTTTTGGCAAGCCACGCCCGCGCCAGAATCCCGCCCATTGAATGGGTCACAAAGTTGACCCGACGTTCGCCACAGTCATCTACATCACGCGAGACATCTTCTGATGCGAGCTGTTCAATCGTACGTTCTGTCGAGGGATAGCCAGAGTTGACGACAAAATAGCCCTTGTTCTCAAGGTAGAATTCCATCGGCGTCATCGATAACTCGCTTCTTGCGAGACCATGCAAGAGCACGACACACTCTTCTTCCGACAAAGCAGGCGTTTCATCGGCAGCGCAGGCCGCCAATGGGCCAAGTAGCATAGAAAAGATCAGCGCAAGACGGGTCATAGGATTGAAATAGCACCTCCCCTCTTTGGCCAGAAGTGTTTCTCTTGCGTGACGCTACGCAAAACGCCACGATAGGCCATGCTTCGCCCAATCCGTCTCGCCGTTCGCGGCATAATTCTAAGAGATGATCGTTTACTACTCGTAAACGCTTGGAAAGGCCGCACCCATCTTTGGTGCGCTCCAGGTGGGGGAGCAGAGCCACATCAAAGCCTCACCGCGAACCTAAAACGTGAAATCTATGAGGAAACAGGGCTCGGTGTCGTTGTTGGAGCACCGTGTTTGGTGAACGAATTCCACGACCCGAGTGGGGATTTTCATCAGGTCGACATCTATTTCCGTTGCGCATTGGTTTCAGGCGATCCTGAAGGCGACTGGACAGACCCCGAGGGCGTGGTTTCGCACCGCCGTTGGGTCACACGCGAGGAACTGCGCGGATTACGGGTCAAGCCCGACAGCCTTGCCGCTGTCGCATGGGAGGACCCGAACGCTCCCACCTATGATGCACTAGAGCCGATCCTCCGTTAAAATGAAAAAGGGCCCGCCAAAGGCGAGCCCTCTCCGATGCCGTAAAGGCAATGATTACATCATGCCGCCCATGCCGCCCATGTCGGGCATTGCAGGCGCGCCGCCATCTTTGGCAGGCTTGTCTGCAACCATAGCTTCGGTGGTGATCAGAAGACCCGAAACCGATGCCGCATCTTCAAGAGCGGTACGAGTTACTTTTGCAGGGTCGATCACGCCGAACTTGAACATGTCGCCATATTCTTCAGTCTGAGCGTTGAAGCCAAAGTTCTTGTCGTCCGACTCGCGGACCTTGCCAGCGACAACTGCGCCGTCAACGCCTGCGTTCTCGGCGATCTGACGAAGCGGAGCTTCGAGAGCACGACGAACGATTGCTACACCAGCGTTTTGGTCAGCGTTTTCGCCTTCTACGCCAGCAAGAACCTTAGCAGCCTGAACCAGTGCCACACCACCGCCGACGACGATGCCTTCCTGAACAGCTGCACGCGTTGCGTTCAGTGCGTCATCAACGCGGTCCTTACGCTCTTTAACTTCAACTTCAGTCATGCCGCCAACGCGGATAACTGCAACACCGCCAGCGAGCTTAGCGACGCGTTCCTGAAGTTTCTCGCGGTCGTAGTCCGAAGAGGTCTCTTCGATCTGGCCACGGATCTGAGCAACGCGTGCTTCGATCTCTGCCTTGTTACCAGCACCATCAACGATGACGGTGTTGTCCTTCGAGATCGAGACCTTCTTGGCGCGGCCAAGCATATCCATGGTAACGTTCTCAAGCTTCATGCCGAGATCTTCCGAGATCACCTGACCACCGGTGAGGATCGCGATGTCCTGAAGCATGGCCTTACGGCGATCGCCGAAGCCCGGAGCCTTTACAGCAGCAATCTTGAGACCGCCACGCAGCTTGTTGACGACGAGAGTTGCGAGAGCTTCGCCTTCTACGTCTTCAGCGATGATGATGAGCGGCTTCTGCGACTGGATGACCGACTCAAGAAGCGGAACCATCGGCTGGAGCGACGAAAGCTTCTTCTCGTGGAGAAGGATAACTGCGTCTTCAAGCTCGGCAATCATCTTGTCCGAGTTGGTAACGAAGTAGGGCGAGAGGTAGCCGCGGTCGAACTGCATGCCTTCGACGACTTCTACTTCGGTTTCCATGCCCTTGTTTTCTTCAACGGTGATTACACCGTCGTTGCCAACTTTCTGCATGGCATCAGCGATCTGACGACCGATGGTTGCTTCGCCGTTTGCCGAGATGGTGCCGACCTGAGCAACTTCGTCCGAGTCTGCAACTTCACGAGCCATCGACTTGATCTGCTCAACGACTTTGGCAGTTGCCATGTCGATGCCGCGCTTTAGATCCATCGGATTCATGCCCGCAGCAACTGCTTTCATGCCTTCTTTTACGATGGCCTGAGCAAGAACGGTTGCAGTGGTGGTGCCGTCACCGGCTTCGTCGTTGGTGCGGGAAGCAACTTCCTTCACCATCTGAGCGCCCATGTTCTCGAACTTGTCTTCAAGCTCGATCTCTTTGGCAACGGAAACACCGTCCTTGGTGATGCGCGGAGCGCCGAAGGACTTGTCCAGAACTACGTTACGGCCTTTAGGGCCGAGGGTCACCTTAACTGCGTCTGCAAGGATGTTCACACCCTTGAGCATACGATTGCGCGCGTCGGTGCCGAATTTGACGTCTTTAGCAGCCATTTGCTGTATTCCTCGTCTGAATTAGTTGTTGTTAAGAAGGAAAGGTTCTCAGGCGATGATGCCGAGAATGTCGCTTTCTTTCATGATCAGAAGCTCTTCACCTTCGACGGTGACTTCAGTGCCCGACCATTTGCCGAACAGAACGCGGTCGCCAGCTTTAACAGCCATTGCGATCAACTCGCCCGAATCCTTACGAGCGCCTTCGCCGCAAGCAACGACTTCGCCTTCAGCCGGCTTTTCCTTGGCGCTGTCGGGGATAATCAGACCGCCCTTGGTCTTTTCGTCGCTCTGTACACGGCGGACCAGAACACGGTCATGCAGCGGTTTAAAAGCCATTGTAGTAGCTCCTCAGCTTTCAGTTATCTATTTGTGCCCCCCTAGGGCTCGTATTAGCACTCACCTCTATCGAGTGCTAACGGAGCATAACTAGGGAGCACTCTTGGGCCTGTCAACACCACGCAAGTGAAAATTCTGATTCAATTTTGAATGAAAGTGGAACCGATGCTCTGCTTAGCTAGGCCCTTTGACGCAGCACGTTTAGGCAATGGTGACAAGCGATGCTGCACCGCATATAAGGCGCGCAAATTTCATGTTTCGCAGGATAAACCGCAATGACCACCTTTGTTTTCGGCCACAAAGCTCCTGATACCGACTCGACCGGCGCCCCGCTGATCTGGGAATGGTATCTCAACTCCAAGGGCGTGGATGCTAAAGCCAAACTCCTCGGGCAGCCGAACACTGAGGCCACTTTCGTTGCTAAGAAGTGGGGCTTTGATCTTCCTGAGATCATCTCCGATGTTGAAGACGATCAACCGGTTGTCATCGTTGATACGAACAACCCAGCTGAGCTTCCTGCGAACATCAACAATGCCGACATTCAGGCGATTATCGACCACCACAAGCTGGTTGGCGGCCTCGAGACCAAAGGTCCGATCGACATTACTATCCGCCCGCTCGCCTGCACTGTAACCGTCATGCACGACCTTATGGGTGCCGATGCTGAAACCATGCCGGACAACATCAAAGGCTTGATGCTCTCCTGCATTCTTTCGGACACGCTTGAGTTCCGTTCGCCTACGACCACAGACACTGATCGCGCACTCGCTGAAAAGCTGGCGGCCGAGTTAAATCTTGATATGTCGACCTACGCGGGCGAAATGTTCGAAGCTAAATCTGACGTTTCTGCTTTCTCGGACGCAGAACTCCTTCGCATGGACTCGAAAGAGTACGCGGTTGAGGGCACCAAATTCCGCGTTTCGGTTCTTGAAACCACTGCACCGAAAATTATCCTCGACCGTAAATCCAGCCTAATGGAAACCTCGGTCAAAGTGGCGCAGGAAGATGGCGTCGATCAGGTGATCCTTTTTGTTGTCGATATCCTTCGCGAGGAAGCCACCCTTCTCGTTCCAAACGATCTTGTCAAAACGCTCGCTGAAAAAAGCTTTGGCGCAACCGTTTCGGGCGACACTGTGGTACTTCCTGGCGTGATGTCCCGTAAGAAGCAGATCATTCCAGCGCTCAAGCTGTAATCTTTTCCCGAGAATTGGGAACTAAGGGCGCTTCTGCGCCCTTTTTTATGTGCAACTGTTTCAATGCTGTGGCATCCAAAGCGCAGCAGACAAGAGGCCACCATGACCAGCATTATCAGCGCATTCTCCGAAGTTTCCGACAATTACGACGCCGCTTTCGTCGATCTTTGGGGCTGCATGCATAACGGTATTCATGCTTACCCTGCCGCGGTCGAAGCTATGAAATCTTACCGCGCAAGCGGCGGCAAAGTCATCCTTGTGACCAATGCTCCGCGCGCATGGAACTATGTCGAGAAACAGATCAACAAGATGGGCATTCCGCCCGAATGCTATGATGCGATTGCGACATCCGGCGATAGTGCGCGAGTTGCCCTTTTTACTGGTGCAATTGGGAGCAAGGTTTTTTTCATCGGCCAAGAACATGACCTTAGCTTTTTCGAAACACCCAAAATTCTAGAAAACCCGATTGAGATTGCAAACGTCCCACTTGATGAGGCGACAGGAATTCTCTGCTGTGGCCCGTTTGACCCGCTCGCCGAGCCAGACGTCATGCGGCCAGAGTTCCTTTACGCAAAGACGAAAGGCATGAAACTCCTTTGCGCCAACCCAGATATCATGATTGATCGCGGTGAGGATCGTGAATGGTGCGCTGGGGCCCTTGCGCAGCTTTATACCGAAATGGGAGGCGAGAGCCTCTATTTCGGCAAACCGCATCCACCGATATATGATCTCGCGCGTCGGCGACTTGCGGCGCTTGATAGCGCCCCCGAGGAACCGCGCATTATCGCCATCGGCGACGGGATTAAGACCGACATTCTTGGGGCTATGGGCGAAGATATTGATTCCCTGTTTATCACAGGCGGTCTCGCTGCTGCAGAAACTAAGACTAAAGAACAACCCGAGGCCGATGCGCTAAGCGCTTATATTCAGGTCGAAAAATCTGATCCGACCTATGCAATTGGCTATTTAAGATAGCCAATTAGGGGTTGAAATTTCTGCAACTGCAAAGTAATTTAGTTTCAAATGAAACCCAATACGGGACTATTTGTTACTTCATGGAGCGCAGCATGCTTGATAACGCACCCCGCGGTACGATTTGCATCGAGGATATCGAGATCGGCATGGTTCGGTCGCTTCGTAAGGTTGTGACTGACCGCGATATCGAACTTTTTGCCGAAGTCTCAACTGACCGTAACCCTGTGCACCTAGATGATGATTACGCCCAGGACACTATCTTTGAAGGTCGCATCGCGCACGGGATGCTCACCGCTGGCCTCGTATCCGCCGTGATCGGCGAACAGCTTCCCGGACACGGCACAGTTTATCTTGGCCAAACGCTCAAGTTCTTGGGGCCGGTTCGTCCCGGCGATATGGTTCTGGCCGAGGTGGAAGTCACTGGAATCGACCATGCAAAGCGCCGCGTGACTATGGATACACGATGCCTTGTTAACGGTAAGAAAATCCTTATCGGAGAAGCAACCGTGCTAGCCCCGAGCCGGAAGTTCGACTGATAGATCAAGCCCCTCCTTGCAAGAGAACGCAAGGAGAGTTACGCAGCCAGTATGCGTATTGTCCGAGACACACTTTATATGGATCCAGCTGATCGCGGCGCCGCTGCGGTCATCGGTAACTTTGACGGCGTACACCTCGGCCATCAGGCTGTGCTCGATTTTGCACGGGAGATCGCCAAACGTGACAACGCCAAACTGGGCGTTCTTACATTTGAGCCGCACCCCCGCCAGTTTTTCGCATCTGACGCCCCAGCGTTCCGCTTGATGAATGCCGAGGCCAAGGCGAACCGTCTCGCCAAACTTGGCGTCGATGTTCTCTATGAAGTGCCATTCAACAAAGCGCTGGCAAGCTTGACCCCTCGCGAATTTGCGCAGGAAGTCATCGTTAATCGCCTTGGCCTTTGCCATGTGATCGTTGGCGCCGATTTCTGTTTCGGCAAAGACCGCGCAGGTTCGACCGAGATTCTCGTTCAACTCGGTAATGAGCTTGGCTTTGGTGTGACTATCGTCCCACTTTTGGCTCTCGACGCTGGTGAAGTCTCGTCGACCGCGATCCGCACAGCCCTTGCCGAAGGCGATCCCCAAGGCGCGGCGGCTATGCTCGGTCACTTGCATCGCATCGAAGGCACTGTCATTCGCGGTGATCAACGCGGCAGAGACCTTGGGTATCCGACGGCGAATATGTCCATTACCGGACTGCATCATCCCAAACTCGGCGTATATGCGGTCAAAGTAGATGTCCTAACAGGTCCGCACAAAGGCACCTATGGCGGCGCGGCTTCCATAGGAGTGCGTCCGATGTTTGGTGACAATATCCCGAACTGCGAGAGCTTTATTTTCGATTTCAAAGGCGACCTATACGGCGCTGAACTTTCGGTTGCTCTGATCGAATACCTGCGTCCCGAACTCAAGTTCAACAGCCTTGAAGCGCTCATTGAGCAAATGGACAAAGACTGCGCCCGCGCCCGCGAGATCCTCGCGAATGGCTGAGATCGACCGAAACGGGCTCCGCGAGCGGTTTTGGGCGAATGTCCCCATGGACAAGATGACCCAGAAGGAATGGGAAGCTCTCTGTGACGGATGCGGAAAATGCTGCCTGAACAAGCTTGAGGACGAAGAAACTGGCGAAGTCGTTTTGACCCGTGTGGCCTGTCGTCTTTTGGACGACTCGACCTGCATGTGCAGCCAGTATCCGATCCGTCATCAATTCGTCCCTGAGTGCATCGTCATGTCTCCCAAGACAATTGCTGAGAACATGTATTGGCTGCCGCAAACCTGCGCTTATCGCCTCGTCACCGAAGGCCGCGACCTCTTTCATTGGCATCCGTTGATTTCGGGTAATCCGAACTCGGTTCACGATTCCGGAGTGTCGATGCGTGGCTTGACCGTTCCCGAGTTTGAAGTCGACGATGAAGATTGGGAAAATCATATTATCGAGGAGCCGACCTAATGTTTTTTGCGTCCGACAATACGAGCCCCGCACATCCAAACGTGCTTCGCGCTCTGACCCTCGCGAATGAGGGATACGCCAAATCCTACGGCACGGACACAATTATGGATCGGGTGCGGGACCAAATCCGCGACCTCTTTGAAGCCCCTGAAGCCGCAGTTTATCTCGTTGCGACGGGTTCAGCAGCAAATGCTCTCGCTGTCTCAATCCTTTGCCAGCCCTGGGAGACGATTTATTGCCACCGCAACGCCCACATCGAAGAAGACGAATGCGGCGCGCCCGAGTTTTACACCAACGGCGCCAAGTTAACCCTTCTTGAGGGAAACGACGCCAAAATCGACATCGAAGAGTTGCGAAAGGCAATCCACTTTACTGCACGCGCAGGCGTTCATAACGTCCAAAAAGGTGCGCTTTCCGTAACCAACGTGACCGAGCAAGGCACGGTCTATACTCCCGCAGAAATCGCGGCCCTGACTTCGCTCGCACATGAGCATGGCATCCCTTGCCATCTTGATGGCGCTCGGTTTGCAAACGCTCTCGTCGCAACGGGCGCGACCCCGGCCGAAATGACATGGAAGGCAGGTATCGACGTTCTTTCGTTCGGCGGAACTAAGAATGGCCTAATGGGTGTCGAAGCCGTCGTGATTTTCGATCCCAAGCGCGCATGGGAGTTTGAATTACGCCGAAAGCGTGGTGGACACCTCTTTTCCAAGCATCGCTTTTTGTCCGCTCAGATGGAGGCCTATCTCGAGGACGGTCTTTGGCTTGATCTCGCACGCGAGGCGAACCGAACTGGCGCCATGCTTTCAATGGGAATCGTCGATGCTGGCGCAACGCTTCTTCATCCGACCCAAGCCAACTGCATTTTCGCAAAATGGCCACGCGGCACCCATCAGAGGCTCATTGATGCGGGCGCAAATTATTACTTCTGGCCCTTCGACCAAGAACTCAAAGGTGCGTTGGATGTAGAGCTTTCAGCGCGTCTCGTCACTAGCTGGTGCACAACGGACGAAGACGTTGAGAAATTCCTTGCGCTTATGAACGGCTAAAGTTCACTTCGACCAATCCGGCAAGCTGAGCAGGATGTGACATAAGCACATTATGCTCGGCGCCCTCGACAGTCGCGACACCGACATCAGGCATTCGCGCCGCGATCGTCTCGCAGATCACAGGCATGTCGGGCATTGTTTCGGTGCCGTAGACCACGATCACAGGCATCGCGAGGCTTTCGAGAGTACCATCCTGCAAGAGAACATCAGTGTGACAGAAGTTCTCGCTCGCCTTGATGAACCGCATATTCTTGACGATTGCTTGCCGCTTTTCGTCGGGCAAGTTGTCCCAATACCCTGTCCCACCCCAATGCCGCATGAACGCATTGACAGCGGCAACTTCGTAACCCGCTGCAATCGCCTCCATCATCGGCGCAATCCCCGCAGTATGTTGCTCCCAAAGATCAGTGCCCTTGAGCGCCGCATAAAGGATCGGCTCGACCAAGGTCAGTGAACGCACCGCATCTGGGCGGTGCATTGCAAGTGAAAGCGCGACCAATCCGCCGTAGGAATGACCAACGACGTCCATCGGTTCGTCACCCAGAATACTGTTCGCAATCTGAAGCGAGAGGAGACAGAAATCGACGCTCTCGCCCCATTCATCGGACTGACCATGTCCCGGCAGGTCAAACGAGATCACCTTAGCTTGACCATTCAGTTCGGCGGCGAAGCGCTTGAAATTGCCAGAGTGCCCGAGGGTTCCGTGAATTCCGAGGACCGTCCGTTCGCCCTCTCCAAATTCCTGAACAAAGATCGAAAGTCCCTCGTGCTCTTCAATTGGCATTACAAAGCCCCAGATAAATACGCGTCTAAATCATCAAGTCGATCCTGACCCCAGAACCGCTCGTCACTATCGGTAATGTAAAACGGTGCGCCGAATGCGCCTCGGCTCACGGCTTCCTCTAAATTTGCAGCATAGGTTTCGGCCCCAAGCATCAAGCCTTTATCGGCAAGCGATGGGTCGAACCCTGCCTCCTCCAGACATGCCCGAACGACATCGTCTTCTGCAATATTCTTTTCGCGCGACCATACGCTTCCTGTCACCGCATGGACAAGTTGACCAAGGTCACCGCCACCAGCGGCTTGGGCCGCGATAATCGCATAGGCCGCAGGCGCGCCATTCGTAGGCCAAAACATCGGTCGAATATTAAAAGGAAGTCCAGCTTTAGCCGATTGACGGCGAAGCTCTTGTGCGCGGTATTCTTGCCGCGCTGGGTGCCTCTCGAGCGGAGGCGTTCCGCCGGTGCGGGCAAAGAGCGCCAGAATATCAAGCGGTTTGTAAGTTATCGTTGCGCCATGTTTGGCGGCAATCTCTTCCAGTCGTGACCCAGCAAGGTAGGTATACGGTGAAAGGGTCGCAAAAAAGTAATCTATATGCGGCATATGATCCTCCTAGCCCTCCTGATCAGTTCACGTGACGGTATCGTTGTGCTAGGCGGTGTCAACGTCACGATTCCGTCATGTGATGGATACAAACCACCTGAGGATAGTCTAGATGCCGGCTATGAATGAACCGAAGCTCATTTCGGGCAACGCCAACAAACCGCTCGCCAATTCGATTGCCCGCCGCATGTCTATGCATCGCGGTATGAGTGTTGGTCTGGTCGACGCCCGCGTCGAGCGCTTTAACGATCAGGAAATCTTTGTCGAGGTTTACGAGAACGTCCGCGGCGAAGACATGTTTATCATCCAGTCGACCTCGCGCCCTGCGAACGACAACCTGATGGAACTTCTCATCATCTCCGACGCATTACGCCGTTCGTCCGCTGGCCGCATTACGGCTGTCATCCCCTATTTCGGATATGCCCGTCAGGACCGTCGCACCAAAGCCCGCACACCGATCTCGGCCAAGCTTGTTGCGAACCTTATCGCTGAAGCCGGAATTGAGCGCGTTCTCACGATGGATTTGCACGCTGCCCAGATCCAAGGCTTTTTCGATCTGCCCGTAGACAACCTTTACGCAGCGCCGATCTTTGCGCTGGACATCAAGCACCACTTCAAGGGCCAGATGGAAGACATGATGGTCGTATCGCCAGACGTTGGCGGTGTTGCCCGTGCACGCGAACTTGCCAAGCGTATCAATGCTCCGCTTTCGATCGTAGACAAGCGTCGCGAAAAAGCAGGCGAAGTTGCTGAGATGACCGTTATTGGTAACGTCGAAGGTAAGAAATGCATCATCGTCGACGACATGTGCGACACCGCAGGCACGCTATGTAAAGCCGCAGAAGTGCTTATGGAACACGGCGCGACCGAAGTGCACGCCTATATCACCCACGGCGTGATGTCCGGCCCTGCTGTTGAGCGCGTCCGCAACTCTGTCATGAAATCGCTGGTCATCACTGACTCGATCGAGCCGACCGAAGCGGTCAAGAGCTGCCCAAATATCCGCATCGTTCCGACTGCACCGATGTTCGCTCAGGCAATTCTGAACATTTGGAACGGCACTTCGGTCTCGTCCCTCTTTGAAGACGAGACCCTCGTGCCTATCTATGAAGGCATGTATTCCACGTCGTAAAAGGTAAGAGCCATGTCCAAAGTCGTCGCCTTCGCTGAAAAGCTCATGGGGATGAACGACAGGACGTGGCTCCGCCACGCCAACCCGTGGTCCGTTTGGACGCGGATTGTCCTTCCGCTCCCCCTAATCATTCTGTCAATCTGGAGCCGCCTCTGGCTTGGTTGGGGTGCGCTGATCCCCCTCGGCCTCACAGTGTTGTTTGTATGGCTCAATCCCCGCCTGTTTCCTGTCCCCAAGACTTTCGACAGTTGGTCCGCGCGCGGCGTTTTGGGAGAACGGGTGATGCTACGGCACGAAGGAAGCATCGCGCAACATCACAAAGCCCCGCTCAAAGCACTCACCATGGTGAGCAGCCTTGGCGTCATCCCTCTTGCCTACGGGCTATGGAGCTACGACATCGGAATGACGTTGCTCGGCGCAATGATGATCGTCGGTGGAAAAATGTGGTTTGTAGATCGTATGGCGTGGGTCTGGGATGATTACATCCGCAATGGCGGCACGATCCGCGAACTGGAAAACGATTAAACGTCCCACATATCTTCATCGCTGACGGCAGGTCCAATCGCTTGCCAAGCAACGCGGACGCGCGCTATTTGCGTATCCGACCATGTATTGAAGACAATGGTAAAGCGGTCAGTCTTGATGTCCTCGGCACGAACATCGGCCCGCGCATTCGCCGAATTGGAAAAATCCCAAAGCGACAGCCAAACGTTGACTACGGGTTCTTCACTGAATTCTTCGGAAAACCTAACCTCGCGGCGATATTCACGGTCACCGCTCCCTGCCCACATATCTCCATCGTTGACGTAGTCATTGAAAAGAGTGAGGTCGCCTTGGTCGACACCTATAACATGGGCAAAGATCTTACGCATAATACAGCCTTGGATAGTATTTTAGTCTCCGCACCCTGTCTGCAACAGAAATGTGAAAATAAAAAGGCCCCGCAAAACGCGAGGCCTTTCTAATGTCATGAACGTGTCGCTCAGTAATCCTTGGGCGTCAGACCAATATGACCACCGATGGCCACCATGTCCGAAATGAGCTTGGCCGCGTCATCGACGGGACCCGGCTCGTTGTGCCAGAATTCCTTAGCCTTGTTATGGGCTTCGCGAGCCTCGGCGATCATCGCATCAAAGACTTCTTGGGTCATCTCACCCTTGGGAAGCGCCTTTTCGGCAAGTACCGAAACGTTCCCATGGTTGATGTCCGCAAAGCCACCGATCACGATGTAATCGTCGGTTCCGCCGGCATGAACAACACGCAGCACACCGGGGCGCAGCGTCGTGATGGTCGGGGCATGCCCGGCCATCGCCGTCAGGTCGCCATCAGCGCCCGGAATTTGGATCTCGGTAGCCTGAACGGACGCAAGGCGCCGCTCAGGAGAAACCAGATCAAACTGCAGAGTATCTGCCATTTCGCCTCCTTAGGCTGCTGCTGCAGCCATTTTCTCGGCTTTTGCGAGCACTTCAGCGATGCCGCCAACCATGTAGAAGGCGCCTTCCGGAAGGTGATCGTATTCACCAGCAACAACTGCCTTGAACGAAGAGATAGTATCTTCGAGCGGAACCTGAACACCGTCAGAACCAGTGAAGACCTTCGCAACGTCGAACGGCTGCGAGAGGAAACGCTGGATCTTACGTGCACGGGACACGGTCAGTTTGTCTTCTTCGCTCAATTCGTCCATGCCGAGGATGGCGATGATGTCCTGCAGCGACTTGTAGCGCTGAAGG
>JAYPUF010000034.1:0-7591 GCA_038133925.1 Marivivens sp.
ACGCAATAAGGCCCTCGTGAATCGATGCTGGCTATGCTACTTGTTGTGGCATGGCCAGTGTTAACCCCAATATAACAGTCGTGCGTCCGGTAATTCGTCAGCTTGATGATGCTGCGATCAACCGCATTGCCGCTGGGGAAGTCGTTGAGCGCCCCGCTTCGGCGGTGAAGGAACTTGTCGAGAATTCAATCGACGCTGGCGCGCGGCGCATTGAAGTTGTGATTGCGGATGGTGGCAAGTCGTTGATCCGTGTCACAGATGATGGCTGTGGTATTTCAGCGGATCAATTGCCTTTGGCAATGTCGCGTCACGCGACTTCAAAGATCGACGGCTCGGATCTACTCAATATCAATTCGTTTGGCTTTCGGGGTGAAGCGCTCCCATCGCTTGGGGCAGTGGGGCGCTTAACGATAACAAGCCGTGCCGATGGCGAAGACGCTGCGATGATTGCGGTTTCAGGCGGACACATGGAGCCTGTGAAACCTGCCGCACTTAGCGTCGGAACTGTAGTCGAGCTTCGAGATTTGTTCTTTGCGACCCCCGCTCGACTAAAATTCCTAAGGACTGATCGCGCCGAGGCGCAGGCTGTGACTGACGTTATAAAGCGCCTCGCGATGGCTGAGCCGTTCGTTACGTTTGTTTTACGTGACGCAAGTAATGCAGCTGATCGTGAAGTATTCCGCGCTGATGCTCAGACTGGCGACTTGTTTGATGCGCTGCACGGACGTCTTTCTACGGTGCTGGGGCGTGAATTTGCCGACAACTCGCTGCTTATTGATGCGGAGCGGGATGGCTTTCATTTGACCGGCTATGCGGCGCTTCCAACTTACTCGCGCGGGACCGCCGTCGCTCAATTCCTGTTCGTTAACGGACGACCCGTCAGGGACAAGTTGCTCCTTGGCGCGCTCCGCGGAGCGTACATGGATTTTCTGAGCAAAGATCGTCATCCTGCCGTTGCACTCTTTGTTGAGTGCGATCCAACGCTTGTTGATGTGAATGTGCATCCAGCAAAATCGGAGGTTCGTTTTCGCGATCCAGCAATCGTACGGGGCCTGATTGTCAGTGGACTGCGTCATGCAATAGCAGGGGCGGGACATCGGGCATCGACTACTGTTGCGGATGCGACCTTGGATGCGATGCGACCAGAGCGCATTTCGCACACTTCAGGAAACCGTAATTACCAGATGGAGCGGCCTAACTTTGCCGCTCGCTCAATGAGCTATCAAGTCCAAGCGCCCTTGGCTCCGCAGCCGGGATTCGCCGAAATGGGTCAACCTTCGGCGCGATTTGAGCAAGTCGTTGAGCCAAAGCCCGAAGTTGAGACGCTTCCACTCGGAGCGGCACGCGCGCAAGTCCACGAGAACTATATCATCGCGCAGACCGAGAACGGTATTGTGATCGTTGATCAACATGCCGCGCATGAACGTTTGGTCTATGAAAAACTCAAAAAGCAGATGGCTGAGAACGGGGTCTCGTCTCAGGCGCTTCTGATTCCAGATATCGTTGAACTTGCGGATGACGAAGCACGTGCGATTGTCGATGTGTCCGAAGAGCTTGCGCGATTTGGGTTGGTTGTCGAACCTTTTGGTGGCGGTGCAATCGCTGTGCGCGAAACTCCTGCGATCCTTGGCGAAGTCAATTCCAAGGCCATGATCCGCGATATTCTAGACGAACTTGAAGACCTAGGTGATTCAACAAGCCTACAGTCACGGATTGAAGCTATTCTTTCACGGGTCGCATGCCACGGTTCTATCCGGTCGGGTCGAGTGATGCGCGCGGAAGAAATGAATGCGCTTCTGCGCGAAATGGAGGCAACGCCGCACTCAGGGCAGTGCAACCACGGACGCCCAACCTATGTCGAGCTCCGCCTCATTGATATTGAACGATTGTTTGGACGCACATGATTAGCTTTGGTGAGACAGCGTATTCTTTTTCGGACCCCATTGTCCTGATCGCATTTACCGCGATCGTTTTTGCATTGGTTGTTGTTGTTTTGCTGTTCGTTGCTGTGCGCCGCGTTGGTCGCTCTTCTGTCGTCAGCGAAATTCTTGCGAGCCAGATGGGGGCTATGAACCAACGGGTACAGATGCTCTCGGATGGTCAACAGCAGCTCTTCGGCGGTTTGAACTCGGTTTCAGAGGCCCAAGCCCAGCAGCAGGCGAAAACTCTTCAACTGATGGAGCAGCGACTTCAGAATGTCAGTGAGGTAATGAACACCAACCTGAATAAGTCTGCACATGCGACTGCTCAGAGCCTTGGAGAGTTACAACTACGCCTGAAAACAATCGATAAAGCGCAAGAGAATATTACCAAACTTTCGGGCGATGTCCTTTCGCTGCAAGACATCCTTGCGAACAAACAGACGCGCGGCGCGTTTGGTGAAATCCAGCTCACTGACATCGTTTCCAAAGCTTTGCCGAACGATAGCTATGCGCTTCAGCATACGCTTTCGAATGGAAAACGAGCGGACTGTATCATCCGGCTTCCAAATCCACCGGGTCCTATCGTGATCGATTCCAAGTTTCCGCTAGAGGCCTATGAAAAGTTGCGCGGTGCCAAGTCCGACTATGAACTAAATGAGGCCGCGCGCTTTATGCGAACAGCGGTACGGACACATATCCGAGCCATCTCCGAGAAGTATATCATCGAAGGTGAAACAGCTGATGGGGCGATCATGTTCCTCCCTTCTGAGGCAGTTTACGCTGAACTCCATGCGAACTTTCCAGAGGTCGTAAGAGAGGGATTTGCCGCTCGAGTTTGGATCGTCTCTCCGACGACCTGCATGGCGACGCTGAACACGATGCGCGCAATTCTGAAAGATGCTCGGATGCGAGAGCAGGCGGGCGCTATCCGAAAAGAGCTTGCATTGCTCTATACCGATGTTGACCGTCTCGGTACACGGGTTGAAAACCTTGATCGCCATTTCGGCCAAGCTGCAAAAGACCTCGCTGATATTAAGATTAGCGCGGACAAAGCAGGTAGACGCGCAAAGCGACTCGATAATTTTGATTTTGAAGAACTTGCTCCTGATGCCTCGCCTCAGGTGGTTCCCCTAACCAGTCCTGATTAAATCCTTAGGAATGGTTGCGCTAGCCGTGGAATGAGCCCTGAGAAGCGAAGCGGGGCATCAGTGGCGGCGAGGCAAATGCAATCAATGTCGCCTTTGGCAACGGGTGTGTGCTCAATGTCTTCATTGGTGACTTCGATATCTCCCACGCCAAAGCTGTCGATCTCATCGCTGAATGCACCTTGGAGCACCAAGGTGAGTTCCGTACCGTTGTGGCCATGATCAGGGACTGCGACGCCCGTCGGAATGTACAGCAGGCGCGCTGTGGCTTCCCCGTCTGTCTTGAGGATCATTTGTCGTACGCCGCCTCCGACTTTGCGCCAGCGAACGGAATCTAGGTCACCACCTACATATTCACGCAGAGGCGAAGGGAATATTCCAGCGCGCCGCTGAGTTGCGACAGGCGCACTACTGTCATTCATCAACGCTTCCAACGTTTTCTCGAAAGCCTCGGCGCCCATTTCCGCTAGCTCGGTAGACATCATGACTTCGCCACCTAGTGCGTCAAACTCGGCCATACGCGCACGGCATTCATCGCAGACCGAGATGTGCGTCGCTACGAGTAGACTGAAAGCTTCGGGAAGCGACCCGGCGCTGTAGCCCATGAGAAGAGAGTCGGTGAGATGATGTTTGATCGTGCTCATATGGTTTCACTTTACTTCATAGTGTGGCGCAAGCGGTCCAGCGCCAATCGGATTCTAGATTTGATGGTGCCCAAGGGTAGGCCAGTCTCTTCGGCGATTTCATTGTGTGAGAGATCACCGAAATACGCGCGTTGAATTAGATCACGCTGCTTTTCCGGGAGTTCCGCCAGCGCCTTACCGAGGCGGATCGTTTCCTCTTGCAAAGCGAGGGCATCGCTCGCGTCTGTTTCTGCTTCTGGTCCCCAGTCCAATTCTTCTGGTTCTGGTCGGCGGGCTTTGCGGATCAGGTCAATCTGACGATTTCGCGCGATGGTAAATATCCAAGTCGAGGGACTTGCTTTAGTTGGATCGAAAAGATGCGCTTTGCGCCAGATCGTTGCCATGACGTCTTGAGCGCACTCTTCTGCCATTTCGGCACTCGCGCCTGATCGGATCAGAAAGCCTTTTACCCGTGGAGCAAAATGCGAAAAGACCCGCGCAAATGCGGCTTGATCTTTGTGATCGCGGACTGCGATCAAATCTTTAGACCAATCGATTGTGGTCGCGGCTGACTTGGTCACTGGGGTCTTCTTCGCAATGGGTGCACGCGGCTTTACACTCCCAGCATAAGCAGGGAGCGTCAAAGATGCATCCGTTTTTGTTGCGAGATCTGAATCAGTGAACATAGTCGAGATACGAGAAATCGGAGTGGTTGGATCAAAAATTCTTCAAAACAAATCCAGATGGGGTCGCGGAACGTAGACTTGTTAAAGTTCTAATAGAAAGCACCGCTATGCCACTCGAGACAAATTTTGCTGGACCCAAGTCTATTGCTGTGATCGGCGGTGGTATTTCGGGGATGGGTGCGGCGCACATGCTGGCGAATGATCACCGTGTCGTACTATTTGAGTCGGAGAAGAGGCTAGGAGGCCACGCTCGCACAAAACTGGCTGGACCAAATGGCGAAGATGCGGTGGATACGGGATTTATCGTTTTTAACTACGCAAATTACCCGCATCTAACCGCGCTGTTTGATGAACTTAGCGTGCCAGTTAGACCGTCCAACATGAGCTTTGGTGTGTCGATTGATGGAGGGCGGATCGAGTATGCGCTCGCATCGCTCGATGCGCTGTTTGCCCAACGCAAGCACCTCTTGTCACCAAGCTATTTGCGGATGGTTCGTGATATCCTGCATTTCAATAAGAATGCGCTCGAGGCTTCGAAAGTGCCGGGGCTTACGGTTGGCGGCCTGCTCGAAAAGCTCGGAACCGGGAATTACTTCCGCGACTACTACCTTTTGCCCTTTTCTGGCGCGATCTGGTCGACACCTGTTGAGAAAATCCTAGAATTCCCCGCCTATTCCATGATGCAATTTTTTGACAACCATGCGCTTCTTCAGGCGTCTGGGCAGCATCAATGGTTCACCGTTGATGGCGGCTCGCAAAACTACGTTCATCGTCTAGGTTCGTCCATGACGCGCAAAGGAGTTGAAGTCAGACTGGGTGCTGGTGTTGAAGGCGTGCGCCGCACAATGAGTGGCGTTGAAGTCAAATCACACGGCGGCGAATGGGAGGCATTTGACGAGGTGGTTTTTGCGACCCATACGAATGTTACCCTAGGACTTCTTTCAGATCCAACCGAGGGTGAGCGGGCGGCACTTGGATCATTCAAGTACCAGCCAAATCGCGTGGTGCTCCACTCTGACGAAAGACTTATGCCTAAGCGCCGCAAGGTTTGGTCTAGCTGGGTTTACACGGAAGATCGTTCCAAGGGAGAAGCGCCGATTGATCTTAGCTACTGGATGAATTCGCTCCAGACATGGCTGCAAGGTCGCGACTATTTTGTTACGCTCAATACAACACGTGCCATCCGCGAAGAATTGATTTGGGATGAAGTGGTATTCGAGCATCCGCTTTACGATGCCGCTGCTATGCAGGCTCAGGAGACAATTAAGCGCTTTAACGGTCAGAACAAAACTTGGTTCTGCGGTGCATGGATGCGTAATGGTTTCCATGAAGACGGTCTTGCTAGCGCGGTCGATGTGGTGACTTCGCTCAACCGCGTCGCTGCTACGCAGATGGCGGCAGAATGAGCCGAGTCGATCACATAAAGGGGGAAACCTTTCACGGGCGGAGAGGCTCTATTCGCAATTCGTTTCGGTACGGTGTCGACTATGTTCTTTTAGATGCCGAAAAGCCGATTTCTGCGCCATTCCTCTTTTCGCGCAATCGCCGGAATTTTCTGTCGGTAAACGATAGAGATCACGGCGGCGAAATTGGGAAAGGTACGGGCTCGAAATGGGTGCGTAAGGTCCTTGAAGAGCATGCGCTCTTCCTCAACGGTCCAGTGCTACTTTTGACCCAGCCTAGAACGCTGGGATATCTTTTCAACCCAGTGAGCTTTTGGCTCTGCTACAACGAGAAAAAAGAACTGCGTGCGGTAATAGCCGAGGTGAATAACACATTTGGGGATAGGCATTCCTATTTGTGTGTCAAACCAGATGGCTCAGCCATCGAGCGCCAAGACAAGATTAGCGCTGAGAAAATTTTCCACGTCTCTCCGTTTCAACCCGTAGAGGGCACCTACACTTTTAACTTCGACATTAACGAAGACCACATAAACATCCTGATCCAATATGAACGCGAGTCGGGTGGTCTCATTGCAACGCTTTCGGGGAAACGCCAGCCACTAACAGTTGGAGGTTCGCTTGTTTCGATGCTGCGTAGGCCGCTCGGTTCATTGCGCGTGACTGCGCTGATTTATTGGCAAGCGCTCAAATTGAAGTTCAAAGGGGCGGAGTATCTTCAAAGGCCGACGCCGCCAGCGCAAGACATAAGTCAATGAATGACCCACGCGAACGCCTATGGGCCTATGGTCTATTCGGTGGTGTTCTGTCCGCAGCAGGGCTCCCAATCTATATCTTCGCTCCAAAGTTTTATGCCGATACATATGGTGTCAGCCTTGGAACGCTTGGCCTCTTGCTCTTTGCTATGAGGATATTGGACGTTATTCAGGATCCAGTGCTCGGATGGTGCGCCGAGCGACTTCGCAGCGGGCAACGTTTGGTGCTCGGGATCGCAGTTCTAGCACTTGCCTTGGGTATGCTTTTACTTTTTGCGATCGAACCGCTTTTCAGCGCTGAGGCTTGGTTTTTCTTCTCGGCTACTCTTCTCTTCACAGCCTTCAGTTTCTTGACGATTGTGTTTTATGCGCGGGGCGTTCGGAAAGCCTCGAATATGAGTGGCGGACACCTCAGGCTTGCCGCATGGCGCGAGGGTGGGGCACTGACCGGAGTATGCATTGCAGCGATCTTACCAACGGTCTTTGCGATGTTTTTGGGTGCGCCTTTCGCTGCTTTCGCAGTCTGCTTTTCAATGTTTGCTTTGATTGCGGCGTTGGGAATGCACAGTGAATGGACCACCGCAGACTCGCAAGCACCTATTCAATGGCAACGTATCGTCTCCGATCCTTTTGCACGCCGTCTACTTTTGTTGGCATTGGTCAATGGAGCGCCACTTGCAATCACCTCGACGCTCTTTCTTTTCTTCGTCGAGTCGCGTCTCGCTGCTCCGGGTTGGGAAAGTCCTCTATTGGTTCTGTTCTTCCTGTCTGCTGCCGTGTCGTCCTCGTTCTGGAGTACCATTGCTCGCAGAACAGGCGAGCGGCTTGCACTCGCAGTAGCGATGGGTTTGGCAATCATTTCGTTTAGTTTCGCACTCACTTTAGGACAAGGTGATCTGTCACTTTTTGTGGTGATTTGCGTCGTCTCAGGAGCAGCGACAGGTGCAGACCTGACGTTGCTACCGGCGATGTTTGCGAAGCGACTTGAAATCGTTTCTCCGAATGGTGGGCAAGGTTTTGGTCTCTGGTCATTCGTGAACAAGTTCGCTTTGGCCTTTGC
>JAYPUF010000034.1:7691-21971 GCA_038133925.1 Marivivens sp.
AAGTCGCAAATCCTGGCTTTATAAAGACGCGACTGACCGACAAAAACGACTTTAAGATGCCGTTCATTATGACGCCCGATGAGGCTGCAAAAGCGATGTTCGAGCATATGCAGAGCGATAAATTCAAGGTCAGCTTTCCGCGGCTCTTTAGCTGGTTTTTCCGTGGGTCACAGTTTCTCCCCGATTGGCTTTATTATCGTCTCTTCTAGGTCTGTTTGTTTTGGATCAATGCAAGGAGCACAATCCTAGCTGAACGTCTTTCCCTGATGGATGAGAGGGAAAAACCATGCAAATTGCCCCTAATAAAGTTGCCGAGATCATAATTTTGGCCCGTGAAAGTGATCGAGGCGAAGCTGAATTCGATGCTTTCATTCAAAGGCTGACCGAAGAAGAACAGGCCGAACTTGTGGCATTGTTCTGGGTTGGTCGCGGAAGCTTTGAGGTCGAAGAATGGGATGAAGCTGTCCAAACGGCGTCGGCTAGCGCGAGTGCTCCGACTGAAGACTATCTGAAAGGGTCGCCGCACTTGGCAGATCACCTTGAAGCGGGCCTTGAGGCACTGGGGATCGATAGTTCTGAGGTTGAAGATGACCTCTATCGTGCCGGCTAGAAATGGGTAAGCGCATAAGAGCGCTCTGCTGCCTCTAGGTGGGGCACGGCATTATAGCCCGCGAGTAATGGGCCAACTGCGGAAACGTGAACACGGTGGACAGAAGTATTGAATATCGGCAGCGCAATATGGGCCATTTTCTTGGGGTCTAAGTCCAGTAGGTGGCGAAGGATCATCGAAATCACGCCCCCCGAGGTTATGCAAAGGACATGACGTCCCGGCTGAATCGCCTCTTGAAGCACGTTCACAACGCGATCTTCAAAGGTCTTGAATGTTTCATTGCCCCTTATTTCGGCGCGGTGCCATGCTTCCATTACTTTGGGGAGATGCTCGGCAAATCCATCGGACTTGGGCATCGGGATTCCAAGATTCTCTTCCATGGCGCGACCGAGATTAAAGTAGTCCATCTCATTCAAACGCGGATCTATTCTAGGGTCGGCGTACCCGAGCCCCAACGCCGTTTCTTTGTGGCGCCTTAAACTGCCCGAAAGAACGACGTCGAAATCCTCTGACTGTTCTTTGAACCAATCACCCAGCCACTTGGCCTGCATATGACCGAGTTCCGAGAGCCGATCATAGTCCTCTTCGTTGGTCGCACTAGAGTTTGCTTGTCCATGGCGAATGAGTGTGACTGTGCCCATTGATGATCCCCTTTAAGTCATCGAATTCCTAGGCGTGAGAAAGAATAAACGCAATGAGATGCAGAGTTGTTATTGGATAGCTGCATCTCAGTCCCTAGTCTCAAAGCAACCAAACCGTACTTTCGGGCGTTAGGTTCTGAAATTGGTAGAGTTGAGATTTTTGCTCCTGAGGAGATTTAGATGCGCCGCTTTTTGATTTGTTCTGCTCTTGCCACCGTACTCGCTGGCTCTGCCGCTGCTGAGGATGCAGCGCTTTTGTTTGGCAATGATAGCTATGATCGGCTTGGTCGTGTCTCGCGCGGAGCTGAGATCCTTGGTGCCGTTTCCGCGCTCGAAGATCTTGGGTTTGATGTCGTCTCACTGCGCAACGGTGATCGAGATGAAGTTGTGGAACAGTTGGCCGACTTTGCGCCTCTCGTCGCGGATTCTGACCGTTTGGTGGTCGGGCTTACCGGACGCTTTGCAACTGACGGGTCGAGGACTTGGTTGCTCACATCAGATGCCAAAGATGTGGGTGTTCTGAACGTAGGGAACAGAGGAGTTTCCGTAGAAAGCCTTCTCGCGGTGCTTGCTGAAAAGCCAGGTTCTGCGTTTCTATTGATCGGGGCCGAACAGCTAGATGGGTCAAGCTTTGACGATTGGCTCCGAAACGGTGTTGGTACGCTCGACGTTCCGCAGGGTGTAACGGTTGCGATCGGCTCGGTGCGCGATATTTCGAATCTAATGCGATCCGACGTTGCGATGCCTGCGCACGACCTGCAGGCTGCACTCGTTGCCAACAAATCCATAAAGGTAGAAGGTTTTTTGCCTAAGCCTTGGGTAATGATGCCGACCACAGCCGCGACAGCCGAGACGCATGACGCTGCTGGTGAAACGGCACTTTGGGACGGAGCAGTCGCGCTCGATACCGTGGATGCGTATCGGAATTATATTCGTCGATATCCTCAGGGCGCTCATCGCAAAGAAGCCGATGCTGCAATCGAAGCGATTTTGTCAGAGCCAAATCGCGGCGCACGTCTCGCCGAAGAAGCGCTCGCCTTGTCTCGAAATCAACGTCGTGAGATCCAACGTGACCTTACAATTCTTGACTACAATACCCGCGGTATCGACGGAATATTTGGTCCAGGGACCCGTGGAGCGGTGACAAATTGGCAGCAAGTCAATGGTTATGCTCAGACGTCTTATCTCACGACCGAGCAGATTAACCGCCTCGACGCGCAGGCCTCGCGCCGTGCGGCTGAACTCGAGGCGGAAGCAGAGCGCAAGCGCCAAGAGCAAGCGCGACTGGATCGTACTTATTGGGAAGAAACCGGTGCGAAGTCGGACGAAGCAGGCTATCGCGCATATCTCGACAAGTTTCCCGATGGAATCTTTTCGCAAGTCGCCAGAGAGCGACTTTCTGAGATCGAGGAAGTTAAGCGTGCCCAGGCAGAAGTGGAAGACCGTGCTTCATGGGAACGCGTACGCGCAGCAGATACAGTTGCGAGCTATCAAGAATATCTAAGTGTTTATCCAGAAGGTGTTTTCGTTGCTGAAGCGCAGGCCAGAATTGCCGATCTTACGCGTGCGGATCAAGCTGAGTCGCAGTACCTGTCTTCTGAGCAGGCGCTAGGTCTGAATGCCATAACGCTTCGTTTGATCGAAGCACGTTTGGAGCAACTCGGTCTGGAGCCAGGCCAAGTAGACGGAACGATTGACGACGAGAGCCGCCGTGCGATCCGTCGATATCAACAGGCAAGAGGTCTTCCCGAGTCGGGCTATGTAAACGACATAACCTTGGTGCGTTTGCTCGCCGACTTTACAGGAATTGGTGGGCGCTGACGCCCACCGGACAACAACGATTTACTTGGCGGGTATGTAGTTCTCTACGAGTACTCTGACGCGTGAATCAGGCGTTTCATCGACATTGCCAATTGCAGCGAGATAGCTGCCAGCATTGACGCGGAACGCCAAAAAGGAATCTAGCGCGGAGCCATAGTCGTCGTTGCGACCGATTTCGCGGCCAAGATCATCAAAGACGACTAGTTCAGGATCTGCGCCAGAACTAATTCCGATCACCTCAACTACGATTAAGCCTGGTTGTGATACGTCAAACTTGATCCAGCTGAACTCTTTGCCAAGCGTCAAGTCAGTGATCTTTCGTGTCGCGACTAGGCCAATGTCTTGCATGGGATAGCTCCCGTCCATCGGCGGAGCCATCTCACCATTATTAATCGCAGCTAAAGCTGCCGCTGCGGGATCGTATTCGGTGATTAGAACCTCGATGGGAAGGTATTCGTCATTGAGAGCGCGAACCGAGAGACAGTACTCGCCCGGTGCCAGTGGTTCAACGAGCGATAGACGTGGATTGAGACCGTCTGTGTCATCGTTTTCTTCGATGTAGGTGCCATCACCGGAATAAAGAGTGATCAGCGGGTCAGCGTCTTCGTTGTCGGCGGTGATGCTCAGCGCGAGCGGCTCAGATAGAGTAAAGCGATAAGCAGGAACTTCGGAAACTGTGTTGGAGGCTCTCTCGCCGATACTGATTTCAGATGCCGAGCTACCCGCGATACAGGCGTCATCATAGTTGTAGTCTTCGCCATCGTCGCCGACGTAATAGCCCTCTGTCAGAGCTTCTTGCTCAAGGCGGCTTGCTCGAACGAATGCTGTCATAGGCGCGTCTTCGAAACTGCGAAGCGCGACGCAATAGGTTCCGGCTTCTAGTTGCGTTTCAATGCGCGAATCCGCCCCCCCACCAGAGTCATCGTCAGTGGCCAATAGCTGTCCTGATGCATCAAAAAGATCAATAACCGGATCGCCATTTCCGCGTCCCGCCGCCTCGATGCGAAGGTCAGTTGTCGCGCTCAGCGAGAAGGCTCCAACGTATTGGGTTGACCCGAGAACCAACGCCATCTGTTCGAGATAATTACTAGAGATAGCGAGATCAGAGCTTTGTGCTCCGCCGCCAAGCCAAATTGTGCCTTCACCGAGACCCGCGCAAATTTCCTCTGCCATGATTGGATGGGCACCCAAACAAAGTGCAGTGGAAAGGAATAAAGCGGATTTGTACGGCTTAAACATTTTGGTCATCCTCATACTTGATGAGGGAATGCTAGCGAGTAGGCCGTCAAAAGACTACGCTTGAATGAAAAAAGGCCGCTTCTTTCGAAGCGACCTTTTTCATACTGCCATATGGCGCGCTTATTAGCCCTGACGAGCTTTGAAGCGGCGCTGCGTCTTGTTGATCACATAGACGCGGCCCTTGCGGCGCACGATGCGGCAATCGCGGTGGCGCTGCTTGAGCGAGCGGAGCGAGTTACGGATCTTCATGTCCATCTCTCCAATGTCGCGGCGCGGCGATTGCGCCTTGGGTTTCGGTTCAGGCCTTGCGGCCCGGTGAATTCATGGTGGGCGGTACTGGGATCGAACCAGTGGCCACTACGATGTCAACGTAGTGCTCTACCGCTGAGCTAACCGCCCTTGCCTGTTTTACCTTGTTCCGAGGATCAAGGACGCAGTCGTTCGCGTCAGGTGTGGCGCTCTATAAAAGGACTCGCGGGGGGGATCAAGAGGGGTTTTGGTATTCTTTAATAATGGTCTATCTTTATTTCAGTAGGAGCGACGATGCATCATAAATCCTTTGAAATAAAGCCGCCAAAGGTCCAGGCTGGGAGCGTAGTTTTCGCCTCTCCGCACAGTGGAAGAGATATGCCCGAGGGCTTTGTTCAAAACTCTGTCCTTGATGAACATCAGATTCGCTCCTCCGAAGATGCGTTTGTCGATCAACTCTATTCCGCAGCGCCTGAGCTTGGGGCCCATTTGTTCTTGGCAAAGGCTTCGAGAGCCTACATTGATCTTAATCGTTCGGCCGATGAGCTTGATCCTAGTTTGATTGAGGGACTGTCGCGGAAAACAACGAATCCTAGGGTGGTGAGTGGTCTTGGTGTTATCCCACGTGTCGTAGCGAATGGTCGGCACATCTATCGCGGTAAAATATCGCTTGAGGATGCATATTCACGGATCGCAAACTATTGGCGCCCCTATCATGATGGCTTGCAGGCGCTCATTGACGCTACAGTGCAGGAGTTCGGTGAGGCGATTCTCGTTGATTGCCACTCGATGCCACATGAAGCGCTCGAGACGGTGAACCTCGATGGTGGTCGACCCGATATCGTTCTGGGAGATCGATTTGGGGCTTCATGCCGAGAAGATATCAGCGAGCAAATCGCAAAGGCTTTTTCCGAACGGGGCTTTAAAGTCTTACGAAACGTTCCATTCGCAGGGGCATTCATCGCGCAGCATTATGGGCGACCTTCAATTGGCCGACATGCGATCCAAATCGAGATCAACCGTGCGCTTTATATGGACGAGCAGAGGATCGAACCGAATGCGCAATTTGAAATTGTCCGCGATCTGATTACAGACGCGATACACGATATAATTACTATAGGAAGGCGGAAAGATCGACTCGCGGCCGAGTGATCAGCGAAAAGCCCGCCCCTTCTTAATTGCGTCTTTCCCGAACTTGGCCCGAATCTGATCGGTCGCGCGTTCAGCGCGCGCGCGTTTATTGGCGTTCGGGTCTAACAGGTCACCTTCGCGGTCGGCTTCGTCCTCGGCAACAAGGTCACTGATACCAACCCCAATCAGTCTAAAAGGGCCTTTGTCAGTGACCTGATCGTATAATGTTCTTGCAGTTCGATAGATGATATCAGCGAGCTGTGTCGGTTGATGAAGGCTTATCCTTCTCGTGAGGCTCTTGTGATCTGATTGCTTAACCTTCAGAGTGACGACCCTGCCTGCTTTTCCTTTGGCTTTTGCACGATCACTCACCTGTTCCGACAAGCGCCAGATATGCCCGTCGAGAATGTCTATGCTCGCGGTGTCTTCGAAAAAGGTCGTCTCCTTTGAAATGCCCTTCACAGGAGCATTGGGTGAAACACGCCGTTTGTCTTGTCCACGCGCAAGGTGCCAAAGGCGTTCACCCATAGATCCAAATCGCGACGTAAGTTCCTCGACGTCCCAGCGGCGCAGATCGTTGAAAGTCCGAATGCCAACTTTTTCAAGACTCTCTTGGGCCGCAGGACCAATTCCCCAAATGAGCCGGACAGGCTTTGGTCCCAAGAACATCTCAGTTTCGGCGGCTCCGATGACCGCAAACCCGCGCGGCTTGTCCAAATCAGAGGCGAGTTTTGCCAAGAATTTGTTGTGGCTTAATCCAATAGACCCCGTCACTCCAAGCTCATCCTTCATGCGTTTGGTCAAACGGGCGAGCATCACGGCGGGTGGCGCTCCATGGAGTCTTTCGGTGCCGGTGAGGTCGATAAAGGCCTCATCAAGTGAAAGCGGCTCGATTATGGGTGAAAGTTCATCCATCAATTGGCGAACTTGCCTTGAGGCTTCGGCATAGGCTTCCATCCTAGGTCTTACGACGACTGCCTCTGGACATAGTTTGAGTGCCTGAAACATCGGCATGGCGGATTTTACGCCCTTAATCCTAGCGAGGTAGCATGCGGTCGAAACAACGCCGCGTTTACCGCCACCTATGATAACGGGCTTGTCGCGTAGTTCTGGATTATCTCGTTTTTCGACGCTGGCGTAGAATGCGTCGCAGTCCATATGGGCGATAGATAGGGAAAAAAGCTCGGGGTGCGCGATTTTGCGAGGGCTCCGGCAGCTTGGACACCGCGCCCCTTCGTCAAAAGTCTTGAAACATTCGCGACACATTGAAGGCATAAAGACTGTGTAGCTGGTGCCGATTAAAGCAACAATTGCGATTAGCTCCATCTCGAGCGGGACTGGCCATAAAACTTGTAAGCGCGACGAGAGGTCTCCATATAATTGTGTAGATCTTGGAGGAATTTATATGTCTGTTGAACAATTTATTGGTGGCAACCTCGTTTTGTTGCTGAGCGCGATTTTTATCATCATTTGTATTTTCCTCGGGGTACGTATCGTGCCGCAGTCGGAAAAGTTCGTGATCGAGCGTTTTGGCCGCTTACATGCGGTACTTGGGCCGGGGATCAATCTTATTGTTCCGTTCCTTGATCGTGTTGCGCACCGCATTTCGATTCTTGAACGACAGCTCCCGACCAACACCCAAGACGCGATAACCAGCGACAACGTTTTGGTACAGGTCGATACAAGTGTTTTTTATCGGATCACCGAGCCTGAAAAGACGGTTTATCGTATCCGCGACGTGGATGCTGCGATTTTGACGACTGTCGCAGGTATTGTGCGCTCTGAGATCGGCCAGATGGAACTTGATCAGGTTCAGTCAAATCGTGCGACCCTTATCAATGCGATCCGAAATCAACTTGCTGATCAGGTAGATGATTGGGGCATTGAAGTAACTCGCGCTGAAATTCTTGATGTTAATCTTGATGCCGCAACGCGTGCTGCGATGTTGCAGCAGCTTAACGCCGAGCGCGCGCGCCGTGCTCAAGTGACCGAGGCGGAAGGTCGCAAGCGCGCCGTTGAACTTCAAGCAGAAGGCGAGCTCTATGCTGCTCAAAAACAGGCTGAAGCTCGACGCGTTCAGGCTGACGCAGAAGCATACGCAACCGGTGTCGTGGCCGAGGCGATTTCAAAGAATGGTTTGGAGGCAGCGCAATATCAGGTTGCCTTGAAGCAGGTCGAAGCCCTTTCAAAGCTAGGACAGGGTGAAGGCAAACAGACGATCGTCCTTCCTGCTGATGCGGTCGAAGCTTTCGGGAATGCATTCAAGATGCTTAAGGGTGGAAAGTGATGGATCATGCGCTTTGGTATGAATGGTGGCTGTGGCTTGCTGCTGCTGTCGGTCTCGGAATCCTAGAAGTTATTCTGCCCGGATACATCTTTCTCGGTTTCGCAGTTGGCGCTGCGGCAACAGGGGCGCTTTTGTGGGTTGGAGTCGCCGAATTGTCAGCTCCATGGCTGATCGTCATTTTTGCGGTTGCTTCGCTCGCCGCTTATTTGGTGATACGCAAGATTTTCGGGCTGCGCACAGGACAAGTGAAAATTTGGGACCGCGATATCAATGAATAAAAAATGCCCGATGGTGTTGGAACTCCATCGGGCAGTTAACGGTTACACCTAAGAGGGACTTCATCGGGACAGTTGGAAGATGTAGCCGCAGGGAATGTAGGCTAGATCAGGAAGCGAGGCCGTTCTTTCTGTTCTTCGAAAGAGTCAGACATGCGGAGGGCTTGTCGCATCAGGCCAAGTTTGACCGCATCGATTTCTGAATCGATCGGCATGACGAGCTGGCATGGATAGCGGTAGGTTCGGTTGCCGCGCTCGATATCAACACGAGCTTCGAATGCGCCTGCTTGCGCGTTATATCGAACCGCTCTCATTTTGATCGTTTGCATTACGTTCGTCCTTTCGCACTGTGGCGTTGGATGTAGAACGTTGTTCTGCAAGTTTAGTTCCACGTTTGGTTCTTAAACGTGGAACTTTTTCTTTGAGGTTAGGCGTTTCGGATTTCGTCAATGATCGCGCGCGCCGCCTGAGCGGGATCCGCGGCTTTGTGAATGGGGCGACCGACGACCATGTGATCCACACCAGCGCGGATCGCGTCCGCGGGCGTCATCACTCGTTTTTGGTCGCCAAGATCAGCGCCAGCGGGACGAACACCAGGTGTGACGATCAGCTTTCCAGCTGCTTCAGGAAGCGCACGGATTAGTGCGGCTTCTTGAGGGGACGCAATGACGCCGTCGGCGCCTGCGTTCATAGCTTTACCTGCGCGTTCCAGAACGAGGTCGGCAACGTCACCATCTTTATAACAGGACGCATCAAGATCGTTACGGTCAAGTGAAGTGAGGATCGTAACCGCAAGGATTTTGAGGTTGCTACCAGCTGCGCCTTCTTTCGCCGCGCGAACGACATGCGGATCTCCGTGAACGGTTAAGAAGTCGAGATCGTACTGCGCAATCCCGCGCACTGCGGCTTCTACCGTTGCGCCGATGTCAAAGAACTTCATGTCGAGGAAAATGCGCTTGCCGTGCTCTTGCTTGAGTTCGTTGGCAAGGGCTAGGCCGCCGCCAGTCAGCATGCCGAGCCCGATTTTGTAGAAACTTACGCTGTCGCCTAAGCGATTGGCGAGCTCCATGCCTTGAACAATGTTTGGAACATCTAAGGCTACGATCAAGCGGTCATCAGACATGGCAATCCTCTCGGTTTTGGGTGCGCTTCTCATGCGTCCCAAGCCATGTCATGTCAAGAAATTGGTCAGGCTGCGTCGTCTTGAGTGACGCTGGCGGGACGAGGCGCGTAATAGCCTGCTTCGGTAAGGGCGCGGTCACATGCTGCGATTATTCTGCGGCCCTTTGCGCTAATTTTTGGCATTTGGTCCATTTCTGGTCTCCTCAAAAGGCCCGACTTTTCTGGGTTTCGAGAAAGGAAACGGATTTTGCGTAGGATAGGTTTACATAGACTGATGCATAGCAATCTCTGCGGGAATTTGGCATTTGAAAGCTTGTAAGACTGACGCACGATTACCATCTTTAGGGTAAGGCCCGAGGGAACTGTGCTGCAAAGGCGGGCGGTTTCAGAGTCGGGTGCTTTGAGAAGGAGAAATGCGATGAACTTAGAGAAGTTCACGGAGCGGTCGCGCGGCTTTATTCAGGCGGCTCAAACGATTGCTATTCGAGAAAACCATCAACGACTGACACCTGAGCATCTGCTCAAGGCTCTCTTGGATGACGACCAAGGGCTTGCCGCTAACCTGATCAGTAAATCTGGTGGTGATGCAAGGCGCGTCGTCGATGCGGTTGAACTTGCTTTGAGCAAGATCGCAAAAGTTACGGGAGACGCAGGCCAAGTCTATCTAGATGCCGCGACGAACAAAGTTCTCGCCGAAGCGGAAACTCTTGCCAAAAAGGCAGGGGATAGCTTTGTTCCTGTTGAGCGCATCCTGACGGCTCTTGCTATCACCAAATCGCCTGCGGCTGATGCTCTCAAGGCGGGAAATGTCTCGGCTCAGGGGTTGAATTCTGCGATTAATGATGTTCGCAAAGGGCGCACCGCTGACAGTGCTTCGGCCGAAGAGGGCTATGATGCACTTAAGAAGTATGCCCGCGATCTAACCGAGGCAGCTGAGCAAGGTAAGATCGACCCAATTATCGGTCGAGACGAAGAAATTCGCCGCTCAATGCAGGTGCTTTCGCGCCGGACTAAGAACAACCCTGTTCTGATCGGTGAGCCGGGCGTTGGTAAAACCGCGATTGCCGAAGGCCTTGCCCTTCGAATTGTGAACGGCGACGTTCCCGAAAGCCTGCGAAATAAAAAGTTGCTCGCTTTAGATATGGGGGCGCTCATCGCCGGTGCGAAATACCGCGGTGAATTTGAAGAACGCCTAAAAGCAATCCTCAAAGAGATCGAGGCCGCCGCGGGCGAAGTTATCCTGTTCATTGACGAAATGCATACGCTTGTAGGTGCCGGCAAGACGGATGGCGCTATGGATGCTGCCAACCTCATTAAGCCTGCGCTTGCTCGGGGTGAATTGCACTGCGTTGGTGCGACAACTTTAGATGAATACCGCAAATATGTGGAAAAGGATGCGGCCCTTGCTCGTCGTTTCCAACCCATCGTTGTCGAGGAGCCGACCGTAGAGGATACGATCAGCATCCTGCGCGGTATCAAGGAAAAGTATGAACTGCACCACGGAGTTCGGATCTCTGACTCCGCGCTTGTCGCCGCCGTAACTCTTTCGCACCGTTATATCACTGATCGCTTCTTGCCTGATAAGGCTATTGACCTTGTCGATGAAGCCGCGAGCCGTCTGCGCATGGAAGTCGACAGCAAGCCAGAAGAGCTTGACGCGCTCGATCGCCAGATCCTGCAAATGCAGATTGAAGCGCTTGCTCTTGAAAAAGAAGATGATGCAGCTTCGGTTGATCGTCTCGCCAAACTCAAGCAAGAGCTTTCGGACCTTCAGGAGAAAGCTGACGCTATGGCTGCGAAATGGCAGGCAGAGCGTGCCAAACTTGAAGGTGCTCGGGACCTAAAAGAAAAACTAGATCGCGCTCGGGCCGATTTGGAAATCGCCAAGCGTGAGGGCAATCTCGCAAAAGCGGGCGAGCTATCTTATGGCGTCATCCCGCAGCTTGAACGCAGTCTTGCAGACGCTGAAGCCAACGAGGGAGAACAAATGGTCGAAGAGGCCGTTCGTCCCGAACAAATCGCCGAAGTGGTCGAGCGTTGGACCGGTATTCCTACCAGTCGGATGCTCGAAGGTGAGCGTGAGAAGCTTCTTCGTATGGAGGATGGCCTCCACAAGCGGGTTATCGGCCAAAAGTCTGCGGTGCGGGCTGTCGCGAATGCGGTTCGCCGTGCACGCGCCGGTCTAAATGATGAAAATCGCCCGCTTGGATCGTTCCTCTTTCTGGGTCCGACGGGTGTCGGGAAAACCGAGCTGACCAAAGCCGTGGCTGAGTTTCTCTTTGATGATGACAATGCGATGGTCCGCATCGACATGTCCGAGTTCATGGAGAAGCATGCAGTCAGCCGTCTGATCGGTGCCCCTCCGGGTTATGTAGGGTATGACGAAGGTGGTGTTCTCACCGAAGCAGTTCGTCGTCGGCCGTATCAGGTCGTCCTCTTTGATGAAGTCGAAAAGGCGCATCCCGATGTCTTCAACGTGCTGCTTCAAGTGCTCGATGATGGTGTGCTGACCGATGGTCAGGGCCGTACCGTCGATTTCAAGCAAACGTTGATCATTCTGACTTCGAACCTCGGGGCGCAGGCTCTGTCAAATCTGCCTGACGGTGCGGATGCCAGCGATGCGAAGCGTGATGTGATGGATGCGGTTCGGGCGCACTTCCGCCCCGAATTCCTAAATCGACTTGATGAGACGATCATCTTCGATCGTCTTGGACGTGCGGATATGGACGGTATCGTGGACATTCAGCTTAAGCGTCTTGAAAAGCGTTTGGCTGGTCGCAAGATTGCGCTCGATCTCGATCAGGGCGCACATAAGTGGCTAGCCGATGAAGGATATGATCCGGTTTTTGGTGCGCGTCCGCTCAAGCGAGTGATTCAGCGCGCACTTCAGGATCAATTGGCCGAAATGATCCTTGCTGGCGACATCATGGATGGTGACACGGTCAAGATCAGCGCAGGTAGCGAGGGGCTTATCGTTGGCGACCGAGTGTCGAACTCAAATCGGCCTAAACCTGACAACGCTGTCGTCCACTAACGAAGACGCCCCCTGCGAAATGCGGGGGGCTTCTTAAATTTTGCAGCGCGCTCACAACTGCTTGACCCAGTGACACGATATTTCACTCATTTAAAGGTAACGTGACACCACTTTTGCACTCAGCGCTCTATATTCTCGATCAAAGAAGATGGAGATCAAAATGGCTCAGCGTTGGAAGAACTCTCTCACTCATGCGGATGTGACCCCCAAGGCACTTTGGCTTAACCGCAGAACTTTGCTCAAAGCGGGGGGCGCTGCTCTTGCAACTGGAGTTGGCGCACCGGCAATGGCGCAGGGTCTTGAGCTAAATACTCTCGAAGAAATCACCAGCTATAACAACTTTTATGAATTCGGTGCAGGGAAAGAAGATCCGGCGCGGAATGCGGGTGCCCTCGATCTGACGAATTGGCGGATCAAAGTTGATGGTATGGTCGACAACCCAGGTGAATACACTCTTGATGAACTACTGGCGGGCCTGACCACAGAAGAGCGCATCTACCGCTTCCGTTGCGTCGAAGCGTGGTCGATGGTCGTTCCCTGGAATGGCGTCGAACTTGCCGATGTGTTGGCCAAGGTAGGTGTTCAATCCTCCGCAAAATACGTAGCCTTCGAAACGGCCGTTCAACCCGATAACATGATCGGCGTGCGTAGAGGCGTGATCCCATTTCCCTATGTTGAGGGGTTGCGCTTGGACGAGGCCAATCACCCTCTCACTCTTTTGGCAACGGGGATCTATGGTGGACCGATGCCCAAGCAGAACGGCGCACCTCTGCGTCTCGTCGTTCCGTGGAAGTACGGCTTTAAATCGATTAAGTCGATTGTGCGAATTTCTCTTGTCGACAAGCAACCACCGACCACTTGGAGCGGCTTGAATCCAAGTGAATACGGTTTCTATAGCAATGTGAATCCTTGGGTGTCCCATCCACGCTGGTCCCAAACAACAGAGCGACGGATTGGAGGCGGGCTCTTCTCTAAACGTATCGATACCCAAAAGTTCAACGGTTATGAAACGGAGGTTGCTTCGCTTTACGAGGGGATGGACCTCAAGGCCAATTTTTAGGAATGAACTACGCTCTAAGTATCAACGCAGTTTCGAAACGGTTTCCTTCGGGGTTGATCTATATCGTTGGCTGTATGTGGGCCGCTTGGCTTTTTTACCTTGGGCTGACGGGCGGACTCGGTGTTGAACCGGTAAACGCTCTGGAGAGAGCATATGGCGAAATTGCACTCCAGCTTCTGGTTGCGGGGCTGTGTATCACGCCGCTTCGCCGCATTTTCGGGATAAACTTCCTCAAACACCGCAGAGCGCTTGGATTAACAGCATTCTTCTTCGTGTTCGCACATTTCAGCGTTTGGGCGTTTATCGACATTCAAGATCTCTCGGCGGTTTGGGCTGATATCCTAAAGCGTCCGTATGTGACGATTGGAATGGCAGCGTCGGTTTTGATGCTACCCCTCGCTGTTACGTCGAACGATCTCAGCATTCGGAGGCTTGGGGGTGCATGGCGCAAACTACACAAACTTACCTATGCTGTTTGCCTTCTGGGGGCGCTCCATTTCATATGGTTGATAAAGGGGTTTCAAATGGAGCCGTTTCTTTATGCAGTCGCGATTCTGATACTCCTAGGGCTACGGAACGCGAAGATCGCCAATAGGTTGCGAAATTTGCATGCCAATTACCCCCAAGGCTGAAGCTTGCGTCGTGATGCGGTTTTGGTTGCGCAATAAAGATGCGTAAACGTGACATTATCGGTCTAAAAATTATCCAACCTACTGAAAATCAAAGAAAAACGAAGAAAAATAAGTTTTCTGCATTTTTCCATCATTTTGTGCTTGCGACTCCGTGATGGTCTCCGTAAAAGCCCCTTCAC
>JAYPUF010000035.1:0-21814 GCA_038133925.1 Marivivens sp.
TGTCATGTAGCTCTTCTTCGTCGATGGCATGGCCGAACTCGGTCAGGCGAGCTTTATAAAAGCGGGTGACGAAAAGGGTCTCTATCTCGGCCATGGGGCACTCCTTTGAATAGTGTGCTCTTCATATAGTGCAGCCAGTTCAAACGCGAGAGGGAAGGGGTGCATTCGATCCCCAAGAAATATTGGGAAAATGAGTCAAGTTAGCCTTGCCACGGGGGGCACCGTCCCATATACGGCGGCATCTCACGATTCCCGATCACGGGATTCGTGTGTTTTGATATTCGCCCACCAGACATCGGGTGACCTACGGTTAAGAGCGTAGAGCTCGCTGGTGATAGGAAAAAGGACAAGGCTATGAACGCCAAAGAACTTCGCGAGAAGACACCGGAGCAGCTCCGGGAAGACCTCGTCGCCCTCAAGAAAGAGCAGTTCAACCTGCGCTTCCAGCAGGCGACCGGTCAGCTTGAAAACAATGCACGTATGCGCACCGTTCGTCGTGACGCTGCTCGTGTGTTGACTATTCTCAACCAAAAAGCTGCTGCGGAGGCCTAAGACATGCCCAAGCGTATTCTTCAGGGTGTTGTCACCTCGAACCAAAACGAACAGACCGTAACCGTTCTGGTCGAGCGTCGCTTCAAGCACCCGCTCCTTCAGAAGACTGTTCGTAAGTCCAAGAAGTACCGTGCTCATGACGAGCACAACAAGTTCAACGTCGGTGATTCAGTCCGCATTCAGGAATGTGCACCGAAGTCGAAGACCAAACGTTGGGAAGTCATCGACGCCTAATCGCGTCGATCCCAACATAATCGAAACCCTGGGGACTAGGGCATACTGCAAGCCCCCCCAAAGGTCGGGAGAAACCAAATGATCCAGATGCAGACCAATCTGGATGTTGCTGATAACTCTGGCGCTCGCCGAGTTCAGTGCATCAAGGTCCTCGGCGGTTCGCACCGTCGTTATGCGTCGGTTGGTGACATCATCGTAGTTTCGGTGAAAGAAGCCATCCCGCGCGGCCGTGTAAAGAAGGGTGACGTTCGTAAGGCCGTCGTCGTTCGCACCGCCAAAGAAGTACGTCGTGAAGATGGCACCGCCATCCGTTTCGACCGCAACGCAGCTGTTATCCTGAACAACAACGGTGAACCCGTTGGTACCCGTATCTTCGGGCCGGTTGTTCGCGAACTGCGCGCCAAGAACTTCATGAAGATCATCTCGCTTGCTCCGGAGGTGCTGTAATGGCTGCTAAGCTCCGCAAAGGTGACAAGGTCGTCGTTCTGACTGGCAAGGACAAAGGTAAAACCGGCGAAATCGCTTCGGTTGACCCGAAATCCGGCAAGGCAGTTGTAGACGGCGTAAACGTCGCTATCCGCCACGTGAAGCAAAGCCAGACCTCGCAGGGTGGTCGCACGCCGAAGGCGATGCCGATCCAGCTTTCGAACCTGGCTATTGTCGATGCCAACGGTAAAGCAACCCGCGTCGGTTTCCGTGAGGAAGACGGCAAGAAGGTTCGCTTCGCCAAGACCACGGGAGACGTGATCTAATGCTCGATACTGCGAACTACACCCCGCGTCTCAAGGTCGACTACAAAGACCGCATCCGCGCTGCGCTCAAGGAAGAGTTCAGCTACAAGAACGACATGCAGATCCCGCGTCTGGAAAAAATCGTTCTGAACATCGGCTGTGGTGCTGAAGCTGTTCGTGACAGCAAGAAAGCAAAGTCGGCTGTCGAGGATCTGACCGCTATCGCAGGTCAGAAGGCTGTTACCACCAAGGCTAAGAAGTCCATCGCTGGCTTCCGCGTCCGTGAAGACATGCCGCTCGGCGCAAAAGTCACTCTCCGCGGTGACCGTATGTACGAATTCCTTGACCGTCTGATCACCGTGGCAATGCCGCGTATCCGCGACTTCCGCGGCGTATCGGGCAAGTCGTTTGACGGCCGTGGCAACTACGCTACCGGTCTCAAGGAACACATCGTATTCCCGGAAATCAACTTTGATAAAGTTGATGAAGTCTGGGGTATGGACATCGTTATCTGCACCACCGCGAAAACCGACGCGGAAGCTAAGGCGCTGTTGAAGCAATTCAACATGCCCTTCAACAGCTGATCGCGGAAGGAAGAGAGATATGGCTAAAAAATCCATGGTCGAACGCGAGAAGAAGCGCCAGCGCCTCGTCGCTCAGTATGCTGAAAAGCGTGCTGCGCTGAAAGAAATCGCGAACGATGAAACCAAGTCGATGGAAGAGCGCTTCAAGGCCCGCCTGAAGCTCGCGGAACTCCCGCGCAACAGCTCTGCCACCCGTCTTCATAACCGTTGCCAGCTTACCGGTCGTCCGCACGCGTACTACCGCAAGCTCAAGGTCAGCCGGATTAAACTGCGCGAGCTTGGCTCGAACGGTGAAATTCCCGGCCTGGTTAAGTCCAGCTGGTAAGGAGGGTTAGAACATGAACGATCCTATCGGTGATATGCTGACCCGTATCCGCAACGCTCAGATGCGTGGCAAGTCGACCGTGTCGACCCCCGCTTCGAAGCTTCGCGCGTGGGTTCTCGATGTTCTTGCTGACGAAGGCTACATCCGCGGCTACGGTAAGTCCGTAGACGTGAATGGCCATCCGACGCTTGAAATCGAACTCAAGTACTTCGAAGGCACTCCTGTTATTCGCGAAGTCAAGCGGGTCTCCAAGCCCGGTCGTCGCGTATACATGAGCGTCAAGGACATCCCGTCGGTCCGTCAGGGCCTTGGTGTGTCGATTGTCTCCACGCCCAAGGGTGTGATGTCGGACGCAAACGCACGTGCAGCCAATGTTGGCGGCGAAGTGCTTTGCACCGTCTTCTAAGGAGGGTCTGATGTCTCGTATTGGTAAAAAACCGGTCGGACTTCCCAGCGGCGTAACCGCCACTGTGTCGGGCCAGTCCATCGAAGTGAAGGGTCCCAAGGGCACCCGTAGCTTCACCGCGACCGACGACGTGACCATTGCTGTTGAAGAAAACGCTGTGAAAGTAACCCCCCGTGGTCTTTCCAAGCGCGCTCGTCAGCAGTGGGGCATGACCCGCTCGATGGTTGAGAACCTTGTTACTGGCGTGACCGAGGGCTTTAAGAAAGAGCTCGAGATCACCGGTGTTGGTTACCGTGCTAACATGCAGGGCAACACCCTGAAGCTTGCACTCGGCTACTCGCACGACGTCGACTTCCAAGTCCCCGCAGGCGTGACCGTTACTGCTCCTAAGCAGACGGAAATCGTCATTGAAGGCATCGACCAACAGCTCGTAGGTCAAGTTGCCGCCAACATCCGTCAGTGGCGTTCGCCGGAGCCCTATAAGGGCAAAGGTATCCGTTACAAGGGCGAATATATCTTCCGCAAGGAAGGTAAGAAGAAGTAAGGATAGCGAAAATGGCAAAAAGCAAACGGGAACTGTTCCTCAAGCGCCGCCTGCGCGTCCGGAACAAACTTCGCTCGGTGAACGCAGGACGCGTGCGTCTTTCGGTACACCGTTCGTCCAAGAACATCAGCGTTCAGCTGATCGACGACGTACAGGGTGTAACTCTGGCCGCCGCCTCGACCCTCGAAAAGGATCTTGGCTTTGTTGGCAAAAACAACCTCGAAGCCGCGGCCAAAGTTGGTTCGGTTATCGCAGAGCGTGCTAAGGCCGCTGGCGTGACTGAAGCCTACTTCGATCGTGGTGGCTTCCTGTTCCACGGTAAAGTGAAAGCTCTCGCTGACGCTGCCCGTGAAGCTGGTCTGAAGATCTAAGGAGACGAGATAATGGCAGAACGTGAGAACCGCCGGGACCGTCGCGAACGCGAAGAAGCCCCGGAATTCGCCGATCGTCTCGTGGCGATCAACCGTGTGTCGAAGACCGTTAAGGGTGGTAAGCGCTTTGGCTTCGCTGCTCTGGTAGTCGTCGGCGATCAGAAAGGCCGCGTCGGCTTTGGTAAGGGTAAAGCCAAGGAGGTCCCCGAGGCCATCCGTAAGGCAACCGAACAAGCAAAGCGCAACATGATCCGTGTTGCACTTCGCGAAGGCCGCACGCTGCACCACGACATTCAGGGCCGTCATGGCGCTGGTAAAGTGGTAATGCGTACCGCTCCGGAAGGTACTGGTATCATCGCCGGTGGTCCGATGCGTGCCGTGTTCGAAATGCTGGGCGTCAAGGACGTCGTGTCCAAGTCGCTCGGTTCGCAGAACCCCTACAACATGATCCGTGCAACCATCGACGGTCTGAAGCAGGAAGCTTCGCCCCGTTCGGTCGCACAGCGTCGTGGTAAAAAGGTTGCGGACATTCTTCCTAAGCGTGAAGACGCTTCGGCTGAAGCCGCAGACGCGTAAGGAGACTGACACATGGCAAAAACCATCGTTGTTAAGCAGATCGGTTCGCCGATCCGTCGCCCCGCCGAGCAGCGTCGTACGCTCATCGGTCTGGGTCTGAACAAGATGCACAAGACTCGTGAACTTGAAGATACCCCTTCGGTTCGCGGCATGGTCAACAGCATCCCGCACCTCGTCGAGATCATCGAAGAGCGCGGCTAACCAATTTGGTTACCAAGACTGAAAGCGCCTCGGGGGAAACCTCGGGGCGTTTTCGCATATTAGTGTGTTCGTGCTTGAAACCCTCTGGGCGAGTGCGTATACGCCCCAAGTGGCTCATTCTGGGCCCTAGAATCAATTTCAATAGCCGTGTTTGCCCACTCCGTCGCTGGAGGGCAGTTCCGGCAAGGAGAAGCGACATGAAACTTCACGAACTGCGCGATAACGAAGGCGCAACCAAATCCCGCAAGCGCGTTGGCCGTGGTCCGGGTTCCGGCAAAGGTAAGACCGGTGGCCGTGGTATCAAGGGTCAGAAGTCCCGTTCGGGTGTAGCACTGAATGCCTACGAAGGCGGCCAGATGCCACTCTACCAGCGTCTCCCTAAGCGCGGCTTCAACAAGCCGAACGCTAAGAAGTACGCCGTTATCAACCTCGGCTTGATCCAGAAATTCATCGACGCTGGTAAGATCGACGTTAAAGCTGAGATCACCGAAGACGCTTTGGTCGCATCGGGTCTCGTTCGCCGCAAGTTTGACGGTGTTCGCATCCTCGCAAAGGGTGAGATCACCGCAAAAGCAAATCTCTCGGTTACCGGCGCTTCGAAAGGCGCTGTTGAAGCTGTAGAGAAGGCCGGTGGCAAGGTTACCATCGTCGCCACCGCAGCTGCGGCGGAATAAAGGGTTGTGAGCGCCTCTCTAGGCGCTTACATCACTCACAGTTTTCCCAACGCCGCAGACCGGAAAACCGGCCTGCGGCGTTTTTGATGAAAAGAGACGCTTTATGGCTTCAGCAGCAGAACAAATGGCAGCGAACCTGAGCTGGTCTTCCTTTGGTAAGGCGACCGAGCTTCGGCAACGTATTCTGTTTACCCTCGGACTTTTGATTGTTTACCGTCTTGGCACCTATATTCCGGTTCCAGGTATCGACGGTGCAGCGCTTCGTAACTTTATGGAAGGCGCAGCATCTGGCATCGGCGGCATCCTCTCGATGTTCACAGGTGGCGCACTGAGCCGCATGGGCCTTTTCGCTCTTGGTATCATGCCCTACATTTCGGCCTCGATTATCGTGCAGCTCCTTGGTTCTATGTACGAACCTTGGAAACAGCTGAAAAAAGAAGGCGAAAATGGTCGTCGCAAGCTGAACCAATATACCCGTTTTGGCACTGTGGTGCTTGCTACTTTCCAAGCCTATGGCCTTGCTGTGAGCCTTGAAGCGGGTGATCTTGTTTCTGATCCTGGCCTATATTTCCGTGCAGCATGCGTCGTCACGCTGGTTGGCGGCACAATGTTCCTTATGTGGGTGGGTGAGCAAATCACCGCACGCGGCATCGGGAACGGCATTTCGCTTATCATCTTTGTTGGTATCGTTGCTGAACTTCCGGCGGCGGCTGCGCGCTTCCTGACCACGGCTCAAGAGACACGTAATGCGCTCATGGTGATTGGTATTATCGTCATGCTCGCCGTTGTTCTGATGTTCGTCGTCTTCATGGAGCGTAGTCTTCGTAAAGTTCACATTCAATATCCCCGCCAACAGCGTGGAATGAAAACCTATGAGGGCGGTTCGAGCCATCTTCCGATCAAAGTTAACCCGGCTGGCGTTATCCCTGCGATCTTTGCTTCTGCATTGCTCCTTCTCCCGACCACGCTTTCGACCTTCTCCGGTGGGTCGAGTGGTCCGGTGATGTCGACAATCCTTGCTTATTTTGGCCCGGGCCAGCCTCTTTACCTGCTTTTCTTCACGGGCATGATCGTGTTCTTCACCTACTTCTATACCCGTGAAGTTGCTTTCAAGACCGATGAAGTTGCTGACAACCTGAAGAACCAAGGTGGCTTTGTTCCAGGCATCCGCCCAGGCAAGCGCACCGCGGAATATCTTGATTATGTGGTAACTCGTGTTCTCGTTCTTGGTTCTGGTTACCTTGCGCTAGTTTGTCTCATGCCCGAGATTTTGCGTTCACAATTGTCGATTCCGTTCTATTTCGGGGGCACATCGGTACTGATCATCGTGTCGGTTGGTATGGACACCATCCAACAGATTCAGTCACATCTGCTCGCCCATCAATACGAAGGGCTAATTGAAAAATCTCAGCTGCGTGGTAAGCGTACTGCTAAGAAACGGACCAAGGGACCCTCTCGTCGATGAATATTATCCTTCTCGGACCGCCCGGAGCGGGCAAAGGTACTCAAGCAGCAAAACTCGTAGATGAGCGCGACATGATTCAGCTCTCTACCGGCGACATGCTGCGCGCTGCCAAGACGTCGGGCACCGAGATGGGTAAAAAAGTTGCGGCTATCATGGACGCAGGCGAACTTGTCACCGACGAGATTGTTATCGGCCTGATCCGTGAAAAGCTTCAGGGCGACAAAAAAGGCGGTTTCATTTTTGATGGCTTCCCCCGGACCCTTCCGCAGGCAGACGCTCTTGGTCAGCTTCTTGCTGAGCAGGGAGAGACGCTCGACGCTGTGATCGAGATGCAGGTAAACGATGAAGTACTCGTTGGCCGGATCGTTGGTCGCGCAGAGGAAGCTCGCAAAGCTGGGCAGCCTGTCCGTGCAGACGACAATGAGGAAAGCCTCAAGATTCGTTTGATGGAATACTACAAAAAGACATCGCCGCTGATCGGTTACTATTGGGCAAAGGGCGACTTGAAGTCCATCGACGGCTTGGCCGCGATTGATGACGTGGCACAGCAGATCGGTGAGATCCTAGGCTAAGGCACACAAGCTGGATTATTGGAATGGGCCCCAGACCTCCCGGTTCTGGGGCTTTTTCATGAGCGGCCAAAACGCGCACAGCGACCGCGCGTGTCGCACATGGACGGAAATGCGAGCAAGCGCTTGACGACGCAATGAATCCCTTCTAAAGCACCGCATCCCCCTATGGGGAATCATGGCGGCAGCGGGTCGCTCCCGATCGCCGCGACTATCTCGTATAACTGTGGCCCGTAGGACTTCCTTCGGGCTTCCGTTGTGAAAAAAGGTTCCGGAAATACGGAACCGCAACGAAAGGAAAGCTAACGTGGCACGTATTGCCGGCGTGAACATCCCGACTGCAAAGCGGGTTCCCATCGCCCTCACTTATATCACCGGTATCGGTTCTGCGATCGCAAAAGAGATCTGCGAAGCCGTTAACATCGAATCGACCCGTCGTGTAAACGAACTCTCGGACGCAGAAGTACTTGCGATCCGCGAATACATTGACGCTAACCTCACTGTTGAGGGCGATCTTCGTCGTGAAACCACGATGAACATCAAGCGCCTGATGGACCTTGGTTGCTACCGTGGTCTCCGTCACCGTCGTAACCTTCCGGTTCGCGGTCAGCGTACCCACACCAACGCTCGTACTCGCAAAGGCCCCGCAAAGGCCATCGCTGGTAAGAAGAAGTAAGGGAGGGCATAGACAATGGCTCGTGATACCCGTCGTGGTGGTAAGAAAAAGGTTTCCAAGAACATCGCCGCTGGCGTTGCTCATGTGAACTCGTCGTTCAACAACACCAAAATCCTGATCTCTGACGTTCAGGGCAATGCTATCTCGTGGTCGTCTGCTGGCACCATGGGCTTTAAGGGCTCGCGTAAGTCGACCCCTTATGCCGCACAGATGGCTGCTGAAGACGCTGGCCGCAAGGCACAGGAACATGGCGTTAAGACGCTCGAAGTCGAAGTTCAGGGCCCCGGTTCGGGTCGTGAATCGGCTCTGCGCGCTCTGGCTGCCGTGGGCTTCAACATCACGTCGATCCGTGACGTGACCCCGATCGCTCACAACGGCTGCCGTCCGCCGAAGCGTCGTCGCGTATAATCGCTGAATACCCAACTGGGGCTGTGGTTTTTCCACGGCCCCAGTCCGTCATTTTGAAACCTCGGGCGTTTGCCTTTTAGGACATGGAAGGCAGACAAGAATGGAGGGACGCATGATCCACAAGAATTGGGCTGAATTGATCAAGCCGACCCAGCTTGACGTTAAGCCGGGCAATGACCCGCAGCGTCAGGCTACTGTTATCGCTGAACCGCTTGAGCGCGGCTTTGGTCTTACACTAGGTAACGCGCTTCGCCGCATCCTGATGTCGTCGCTTCAGGGCGCCGCGATCACCGCTGTTCAGATCGACAACGTTCTGCACGAGTTCTCTTCAGTCGCTGGCGTTCGTGAAGATGTCACCGACATCGTTCTGAACCTCAAGGGCGTCGCGATCCGCATGGAAGTCGAAGGCCCCAAGCGTCTCACCGTTCAGGCAAAGGGTCCGGGCGCTGTGACTGCTGCGGACATTTCCGAGTCGGCTGGCATCGAAGTCCTCAACAAAGACCACGTAATTTGTCACCTTGATGATGGCGCTGATCTCTATATGGAGCTCACCGTTAACACCGGTAAAGGTTACGTCGCTGCTGACAAGAACAAGCCTGAAGATGCGCCGATTGGCATGATTGCAATCGACGCGATCTATTCGCCGGTCAAGAAGGTCTCTTATGACGTTCAGCCGACCCGTGAAGGTCAGGTTCTGGACTATGACAAGCTGACCCTCAAAGTCGAAACCGATGGCTCGATCACCCCTGATGATGCAGTTGCTTACGCGGCTCGCATTCTTCAGGACCAGCTATCGATCTTCGTCAACTTCGACGAACCCGAGTCGGCTTCGGCTGGTTCGGACGATGATGGTCTTGAGTTCAACCCGCTCCTTCTCAAGAAGGTTGACGAGCTTGAGCTTTCCGTTCGTTCGGCAAACTGCCTCAAGAACGACAACATCGTTTACATCGGCGATCTTATCCAGAAAACCGAAGCCGAGATGCTCCGCACCCCGAACTTCGGTCGCAAGTCGCTCAACGAGATCAAAGAAGTGCTTTCGGGCATGGGTCTTCACCTCGGTATGGATGTCGAGGACTGGCCGCCAGATAACATTGAAGATCTCGCCAAGAAATTCGAAGACCAGTTCTAAGGTTTTCGTGAGAAATGGCGGGGACTTCCCGCCATTTCCACTACTCGGGCATCCTGCCCCAAGGAGAATGGCTGACACGCATCGGCCATCGGACAAAGCAAAACGCTACTTAGGAGTTAGAAAATGCGTCACGCTCGTGGTTACCGCCGCCTGAACCGTACTCATGAACACCGTAAAGCCCTGTTTGCGAACATGGCTGGTGCCCTCATCGAGCACGAACAAATCAAAACCACCCTTCCCAAGGCAAAAGATCTGCGCCGCGTCGTAGAAAAGCTCATCACGCTCGGTAAGCGCGGTGATCTTCACGCACGTCGTCAGGCTGCTGCTCGCCTCAAGGAAGACCGTCACGTTGCCAAGCTTTTCGAAGTGCTTGGCCCGCGTTACCAGGACCGTCAGGGTGGCTACATCCGCATCATGAAAGCTGGTTTCCGTTATGGTGACATGGCTCCGATGGCGATCATCGAATTCGTAGACCGCGATCCGGCTGCAAAAGGCGCTGCTGACAAAGCTCGCCTCGCAGCGCTTGAGGTCGAAGTCGAAGAATAAGACCTAAAGTCTTAATCTTAAGTTAAAGCCCCGCCCTCAAAGCGGGGCTTTTTCGCGTTATGGTAAATAATTTTTTCATAACTCAATTTAAAGTTGACTAGGGTTTTGTGGTCTTGGCAAGACTTTCCATATGATCGCAAACACAACGCTTACAGCTATTCAAAGACGCACGGTGGGCTTCGCAGTTTATGCTGCGCTGGGTGCGGGAGTGGGCGATATTTCGGCAGTAAGCGGCGGTCAGTTCTCTTTGGTAATAGAGGAGGCCGTTGCGCAGCAAATGCCGCTGTCCGTTGGGGGACGGGCGCGGCGATGCAGGCTGTTAAGCTGCGCTCAATTGATCCCAGAAGGGTCCAGTTCGGACCAATTCGCTCACGCCCTTTCGAAACGTCATTCAGCGCGGAACACTTTGGCTTTGGCCTGTGACCGCGATTGTCATCATCGCACTCGGCTTGGACATGTTTTCCGAGCTCCAACTCACACAGAAATCTTTGCCATCATACCGCACGTAACGTCTCGGTTGGGTTCTTTGACTCAATTTCATGCCGGAGGCATCGATGCAAAGCACAACCCTTTCTTTCGCAAACCTACATCAACACGGAGAGCTCTTCGCCAATATTCTTCGCGCTCGCCGCGAGAGTTTTATCGTTCGAAACCGTTGGGAACTCCCCGAAACCATGGGGATGGAGTACGATCAATACGACACGCCACAATCCCGTTGGCTGGCTGTTCATGATCAGTCTGGGGCGGTTCTCGCAGGAGTTCGTTTGACGCCGACCACAGCGCGATGCGGAATTTATAGCTACATGATCCGTGACGCGCAGCGCGGTCTGCTCGAGTCCATTCCTGAAGATCTACTTTACGAGCCCGCGCCGCAAGATCAGGGAACTTGGGAGGTCACTCGTGGATTTGTTACTCACGACCTTCCTTCGGGTATGCGCGCGAAAGTTCGACTTCGTCTTGTAACCCAAATGCTCCGTGCGAGCCGCGAAGAGGGGATCACGCGAATGATTGCATTGCTCCCTTCAAATTGGCATCGCTGGGCGGCACGCTGCAATCTTCATATGGATGCTGCAGGGCGGAATATGAACATGGGCGGGATTGATTATCAGGCCGTCTGGATCGACTTTTCGGCGCATCTTCACTGAGCCTTTTCAAAGTGGCAGGGCCGACATAGGTTGGCCGTATGGCTGATCTATTCGACTCTCCTGACGCTGAAACTCAAAGCAACGCGCCAAGGCCGCTTGCAGACCGCTTGCGGCCAACCACACTTGGCGAAGTCATAGGGCAAGAGCAAGTGCTTGGACCGGATGCGCCCTTGGGGATTATGCTTGGATCAGGTTCTCTTTCGTCGCTGATCCTATGGGGACCTCCTGGCGTCGGAAAGACAACGATCGCTCGCTTACTTGCCCGAGAAACCGACCTACATTTTGAACAGATCAGTGCGATTTTTACGGGTGTTCCGGAACTTCGCAAAGTGTTCGAGGCGGCAAAACTCCGGCGAAAGAACGGACGCGGGACGCTCCTCTTTGTCGACGAAATTCATCGTTTCAATAAAGCACAGCAGGACGGGTTCCTCCCTCACATGGAGGACGGAACGATCCTATTAGTGGGTGCAACAACGGAGAACCCTTCGTTCGAACTAAATGCCGCTGTGCTTAGTCGTTCACAGGTTCTCGTGCTGAACCGTTTGTCGCTCGCTGATCTTGAAAGGCTGATGCAGCGGGCGGAAAAAGAGCTGAACCGACAGTTGCCATTAGATGGAAATGCGCGAGCCGCCCTTTTGGAAATGGCCGATGGCGATGGTCGCGCTTTGCTCAATTTGATTGAACAAGTCTCGGCGTGGCGGATTGATGGAAAACTGGGCACCGACGCCCTGACCACTCGACTTATGAAGCGGGCGGCAAAGTACGATAAGAGTGGGGACGAACACTACAACCTCATATCTGCTCTGCATAAATCTGTGCGCGGTTCAGATCCGGATGCCGCTCTCTATTGGTATTCACGGATGCTCGAAGGCGGCGAGGACCCACGCTATCTTGCAAGACGCCTCGTTCGAATGGCGGTTGAGGACATCGCGCTTGCCGACCCTCAGGCCCAGACAGTGTGTCTTCATGCTTGGGAGACATACGAGCGGATTGGTAGTCCCGAGGGTGAGCTAGCGCTTGCGCAAGCGGTCATTTACCTCGCGCTCGCCCCGAAATCGAATGCGGGCTATGCCGCTTATAAGGCTGCTCGCGCTGCTGCACGCCAGTTCGGGTCCGAGCCTCCGCCCAAGCATATCCTCAATGCGCCAACTCGGCTTATGAAGGAGCAAGGCTATGGTTCGGGATATCAGTACGATCACAGCGCCGAAGATGCTTTCAGTGGACAGAACTATTTCCCTGATGGGATGAAGCGCGGTGTATATTACATCCCCGTAGACCGTGGTTTTGAGCGCGACCTTAAGAAGCGAGTTGATTATTTTGCGGGACTCAGAGCCAAGCGAAATAAGGCCGACAATTGACTCTTGAGGCCTAAGGGGCCAAGGGGAGCATATGATGCCAAGTTTGATCCAAGTTGCTCTCGGGGGCGCCATTGGCGCGTCATGCCGTTATTTGACCAACGTAGGCGCGATGCGCTTGCTTGGCAGCGGTTTTCCCTTTGGAACCCTCATCGTCAACATTGTTGGGTCGTTCTTGATGGGCGTGCTGGTTGTTACGTTTGCAGAGCGGGGCGGAAACCAATTCGCACCACTCTTGATGACGGGTATCTTGGGCGGCTTTACGACATTTTCTGCGTTCTCGCTTGATGCGGTGAACCTGTATCAACGTGGCGACTTAATGCTCGCCGCAGTTTACGTATTAGGCACCATTGCAGTCGGCCTTTTGGCCTTGATTGCAGGTCTAGCCATCGCACGAGGAGTGCTAGCATGAGCGGCGTCCAAACCATCACCATCACCCAAGAAGATGCGGATCAGCGGATTGACCGTTGGCTCCGTCGCCTTTACCCCCACCTCACCCAAGGCCGTATCGAAAAGATGTGTCGCAAGGGCGAACTCCGCGTAGATGGCGCGCGTGTGAAATCCGCGACCCGACTTGAGTATGGCCAGAAGGTCCGCATTCCGCCGCTAAGCGAAGACACCGCACAGCCTGCACCCAAGCAAATCCGCAAAATCACTCGCACAGATGCGGAAATGATCCAAGATGCGGTGCTGTGGAAGGACGAGCATATCATTGTGCTAAACAAACCTGCCGGCCTACCCTCGCAGGGCGGATCGGGGCAGGGAGATCGTCACGTTGATGGACTTACAGAAGCGCTCAAGTTTGGCTACAAAGACCGCCCCAAGTTGGTTCACCGTCTCGACAAAGATACCTCTGGTCTTTTGCTGCTCGCCCGCACTGACCGCGTAGCACGCGGCTTGTCCGAAGCACTACGTCACCGCAATGTCCGCAAGATTTATTGGGCCGCAGTTGCGGGTGTCCCGTCGCCGCGCGCTGGCTCTATCAAATATGGTCTCCTAAAGGCCCCGGGGCGGGGCCGCGGTGGGGAAGCCGAAAAGATGCGCTGTATTCACCCGCGCGAAGTTGCCGAGACCGAAGGCGCAAAGCGTGCGCATACAGATTTCGCCGTGCTTTCGTCGCTAGGGTCGCGCGCCGCTTGGATGGCACTGGTCCCCATTACAGGCCGGACCCACCAGTTGCGTGCGCATATGGCCGAGATTGGTCATCCGATCATCGGTGATGGTAAATACGGCGGCTCATCGCAGGAAAATATGGGCGATGGCTGGGGCGCTGGTATCGGTGGCGAAATTAGCCGCAAGCTGCATCTTCATGCGCGAACTCTGATCATCGAGCATCCGATTACCAAGAAAATGCTTACCCTTGAGGCGCCGCTGCCTTCTCACATGCAAGCGACTTGGGACTATGTGGGATGGGACGTATCACACGCTCCGCTCGACCCCTTCAATATGCCCGATGCCTGATCTAAGGCTCGTCATATTCGACGTAGATGGTACGCTGGTTGATAGCCAAGCCCTGATTGTTGCCTCTATGAACGAGGCTTTCCGTTCTGTCGGTTTGGAAGCGCCGTCTCGTAATGCGGTATTAGGGATTGTTGGATTGTCTTTAGAAGGCGCATTCGAGCGCCTTTCGCCGAGCGATGCTGATCAAGAGGCGATGTTGGCAGCTTATCGTGAGTACTATTTTAGTGCGCGAACTCGTGATGGGACACCCGCGACAAGCCCACTTTTCCCGCATGTTCGTGAAGTGCTCGAAGAGTTGCGGGCCGATCCTTGGACATTGCTCGCCGTTGCGACGGGCAAATCCAAGCGGGGACTAGATGCTCTGATTGAAGGTCACGGTCTAAAAGGTATGTTTTCGAGCCTTCAATGCTCGGACTTTCATCCTTCAAAGCCACATCCCTCAATGATTGAAGCGGCCTTGCGCGACACTGGGGTGACTCAATCTCGCGCGGTGATGGTTGGCGATACAAGTTTTGATATTGATATGGCGCGTTCTGCCGGTGTTAAGAGCGTTGCTGTGAGCTGGGGCTACCACGAAGTATCTGACATGGGCGCTGATGCTGTAATCGATTACTTTGAACAGCTGCCTGCGACTTTGGAACGACTATTGGAGAATTGAACAATGAGCGGTTGGAAAGCAAAACGCTTTTGGAAGGAAACGACTGTTGGTGAAATCGACGGTGGTTTCCAGGTTCTATTGGACGGTCGTCAGGTCAAGACCCCTGCAAAAACCCTATTAGTCGTTCCAACGCGCGCAATGGCCGAGGCAATTGCCTCCGAATGGGATGCACAAGAAGGCGAAGTTGATCCAACGACGATGCCCGTAACGCGTTCAGCAAACGCCGCTTTGGACAAAGTCGCTGCCCAAAGAAATGAAGTCGTCGAGATGCTGGCGAGTTATGGTGGCACCGATCTCTTGTGCTATCGCGCCTCAGAACCTAACGAACTTATTGATCGGCAAAAGGCAGCGTGGGACCCTCTTCTTGATTGGCTCGCGGCGAATCACAAGGTACGTCTCGCAGTGGGAAATGGGGTCATGCACGTGGCGCAGGACGCTGCAGGTCAAGCAACTTTGCTTGCGGCCGTAGATCGACTCAATAATTTTGAGGTTGCGGCTTTTCACGACCTTGTTGCGATGTCAGGGTCACTAGTTATCGCTCTCGCGGTGTCAGAGTCCCGCTTGGATGTCGCTGATGGCTGGCGTTTGTCGCGAATTGATGAGACGTGGCAGGAAGAGCAATGGGGCATTGACGAAGAAGCTTCGGAACTGGCGGCGAAGAAATTCAAAGAGTTCTCAACGGCTGCTCGCATTCTCGGGTTGTGCCGTAACGTCAAATCGTGAACTTATTTGTTATTGTTATTTAGCTAAAATTAAGGCTTTGCGGCGCGTGACAGCCCTTATTTTGCCTTTCCAAGGGTTAATTCACACGAGAACTTGGTGTGTGGGTCTTGACCTATTGGTCTAAAATCACACACTCTTAGCGTCAGTTGCGTCGCTTAGGTGTCGCGCTGAACTGCAATCTGTCTCTCGGGGCAGGCATAAAAACCAGTCCAGAACTGGAAACTCAGGAAGAGGTAAAAATGAAGAAAACTGTTCTGCTTGGCGCACTGACCGTTGCAGGTCTCGCTGCCACCGCTGCTTCGGCTGCTACGCTCGACGACGTTCGTGCACGTGGCAAACTGAACTGTGGCGTGTCCACCGGTCTGCCCGGCTTCTCGAACCCGGATGCAAACGGTAACTGGCAGGGTTTTGACGTAGACTTCTGCCGCGCTCTCGCTGGCGCCGTCTTTGGCGATGCTGCCGCTGTTGAGTTTGTACCACTGACCACCCAGACTCGTTTCACGGCTCTTTCGTCGGGTGAAGTTGACGTTCTTGCGCGTAACACCACTTGGACTTTCTCGCGTGATACCGACCTCAAGCTCGATTTCATCGGCGTAAACTACTACGATGGTCAGGGCTTCATGGTTCCCAAGTCGCTTGGCGTTTCGTCGGCAAAGGACCTCGATGGTGCAACTGTATGTATCCAGACCGGTACCACCACCGAATTGAACCTTGCTGACTTCTTCCGCGCGAACAACATCAGCTACGAGCCGGTTCCGATTGAAACCAACGCAGAAGCTCAGCAGCAGTACCTTGCTGGCGCTTGTGACGTTTACACAACGGACGCTTCTGGTCTCGCTGCTACGCGTGCAACCTTCGAAGCTCCGGCTGACCACGTGCTTCTTCCGGAAATCATTTCCAAAGAGCCGCTTGGACCTGCTGTACGTCACGGCGACAACGATTGGGCAGACATCGCGCGTTGGACGCTCAATGCTCTGATCTCTGCTGAAGAGCTTGGCGTAACTTCGGCAAACGTTGCTGAGCTTTCGGCAGCTGCAACCAACAATCCTGAAGTGAACCGTCTTCTCGGCACCGAAGGTGAACTTGGTGCGATGATGGGTCTCGACGCTAAGTGGGGCGTGAACGCGATCGCTGCAGGCGGTAACTATGGCGAAATCTTCGAGCGCAACATCGGTGAGAACACTCCGATCGGTCTTGCTCGCGGTCTGAACGCTCAGTGGACCGAAGGCGGCCTGATCTACTCGGCTCCGATCCGCTAAGTTCAATTAGGGAGGGGGCGTGCGTATTGCACGCCCCCTTACCGTTTTCAAAAAGAAGACTAACAGCGCACACCCTCCAAAATTCTTATGATGCCGGAACAACTGGCACGAAGACTTGGACTTGGGAGCCGGGGAGAGACATATGACGACCCTCACGGAGCAGCCGGAAAAAGGCTTCCGGCTCAGTCAGCTTATTTACGATACAAGATACCGATCGCTGACCATTCAGGTGGTCGCGACCATTTTGCTCGTAAGTATTATTTACTGGTTGATCGCAAATACGATTTCGAACCTTGCCGCTCTTGGTAAGGAGTTCGATTTTGGTTTCCTGTCTAGCCGAGCCGGTTATGACATTAACCAAACATTGATCGAGTATGATAACTCGATGTCCCACGGTCGCGCGGCGCTCGTTGGTATTGCAAACACCCTGCTTGTCGCATTTTTGGGATGCATCATGGCAACGATTATCGGTGTTGTAGTAGGCGTTTTGCGCCTGTCCAAGAATTGGGTCGTTTCGCGGCTCATGGCCGTTTACGTCGAAGGCTTCCGCAACGTTCCGCTCTTGCTTTGGATCATTTTGATCTTTGCTTTGATGACTGAATCCACGCCGCAGCCCCGTGACTTCAAAGAGGGTGGTTCGGCGTCGATGATCCTCTGGGATTCTGTTGCCGTTACCAATCGCGGAATTTTCGTCCCTAGCCCCGTTTTTCACAATGGCGCGGCGCTATTCGGGATTATCACCCTTATTGGACTTGTCGCAGCTTTTGTATTTCGCAAGAAGTCGATCAAGAGACAGCTCCTTACTGGGCAGCCTCCGGTCTCAATTTGGGTCGTTTTGGGTGCATTGATTGCTGGTCTTGCAGCTGTCTTCGTGCTTCAAGGCTTCCTAATGCCGGGCGAACAGGCGTTTAATCCCGCGATCACACTTAACCTTCCTGAACTTGGCGGTTTCAACTTTACTGGCGGCCTGCAACTGCGCAACTCGCTCATCGCGCTCTGGTTTGCGTTGTCACTCTACACCGGAGCGTTCATTGCCGAGATCGTGCGCGCAGGTATTTTGTCCGTTTCAAGAGGCCAAACCGAGGCGGCCTATGCACTTGGTCTTCGTCCGAACCGTACTATGAACCTTGTGATCCTGCCGCAGGCTTTGCGTGTGATCATTCCACCGCTGATCTCCCAATTCTTGAACTTGACCAAGAACTCCTCTCTCGCAATCGCAGTTGGTTATATGGACGTCCGTGCAACGCTCGGCGGCATTACGATCAACCAAACTGGGCGTGAGCTTGAAGGCATGCTCCTGCTCGGTTCGTTCTACCTCTTGATCAGCCTTCTGATTTCTTCGGGGATGAACTTCTATAACAACAGCGTAAAGCTGAAGGAGCGGTAATATGAGCGATACACACGCCCAAACAGTCCGCTTCGTGCGGGAATCGATGCTTCCACAACAAGAACCGCCCATCGCTCAGACGGGCGCGGTGAAGTGGGTGCGCGAAAATCTCTTTAGCTCGTGGCTCAACGCCATTCTGACACTGCTGTCGATCTATGTGGTCTACACCGTTGTGTCACATCTCTTCCCATGGTTTGCCAACTCCGTTTGGACTGCGGGTTCTCTGGGCGAATGCCGCGAAGTTCTCGCCGTCGAGGGAGCCTCAACAGGCGCTTGTTTTGCGGTGATCTCTGATCGCTGGTTGCAGCTTATGTTTGGCTTTTATCCTTCGGCCTTCTACTGGCGTCCCGTTTTGACCTTTGTGCTCCTTGTTCCTGCACTTGCTCCAATTCTTTATTCCGAGCGTGTTTCGTCCAAGATGCTTTGGTTTACAGCTCTGTATCCATTCCTCGCCACCTGGCTCTTGTGGGGTGGCTCATTCTGGGTTCCACTTTTGGTCATTGCGGGTTTCGTCGTTGGTGCGGCACTCTTTGCAATCGGTTCGCGCAGGAACCTGATCATAGCAACGGTCGGCGGGATCCTTGGCGCGATCTTTTGGTGGCTTTTCGCTGCGCCTGCGGTCAACTCGTCATTGCACCACATGGTTGGTCAGTCACGAGCCGAGAGCATTCTGCAAGAGGCGTCGTCACTGCGCGCGGAACTCACACCTGAACTTCAGGCTTTAGAGGCACGCAAGAAGGAGCTTGAACCCGTAATCAAAGCCGCGAACGAGGAGAAAGCCGCTCTTCTTGAAGCCGCAACGACCGAGGGTGCAAACGAAAGCGCAAAGGAAGCATTCCTCGCGAAAGTCGATGAACTTCAGGCGCTTCGTCGCGAAGACCTCGCTATTGCCGCTGATATTGTCGGCATTCAGAGCGAAATGTCGGTCGCGCGTGCGCTGAGTAGCTCTATCCCTCAGCTTCCCACTCTTGAAGGGCAGTTACCGACGTTTCGATCTACCTATGAAGAGTTAGAGGCAGCTTTGCCTTCGGCGCTTCGAGGTCTTCGTACTCCAAATCAGGCACCTGCTGGTACTTCGGCCGAAGACCTGAATGCTCTGAGTTCGGTACTTTCTGCTAAATCAAGCCTCGATTCTGCTGAACTCGCGATTTCGTCGATCTACAAGCAAATCGGCATCGTTGGACTTGAGCCTGTGAATAGCCGCGACTTCGGTGGCTTTATGCTCGCTTTGGTGATTGGCCTTTCTGGGATTTCGCTGTCGATGGCGTTGGGTGTTCTTCTTGCGCTTGGTCGTCAGTCGAACCTCTTTATCATCCATACGATTTCGGTTGGATTTATCGAAATCATCCGCGGGGTACCTCTGATTGTTTGGCTGTTCACAGCATCCTTGCTTTTGAACTACTTCCTCCCCCCAGGCACCGAGTTTGACCTCATGCTAAGGGTTGTGATCATGGTCACGTTCTTCTCGTCGGCCTATATTGCAGAAGTGGTTCGCGGCGGTCTCGCGGCGCTCCCCAAGGGCCAATATGAGGCGGCCGATGCGCTTGGTCTGGACTACTGGAAGTCGATGCGGCTTATCATCTTGCCACAGGCTCTCAAGATCTCGATCCCTGGAATCGTGAACACGTTTATCGGCCTGTTTAAAGACACCACTCTGGTGATGTTCATCGGCTTGCTCGATCCGGTTGGCCTGTCGAACTCCATCCGTGCAACTTCCGACTGGAACGGCATCTATTGGGAGCTGTTCGTCTTTATCGGCCTGTTGTTCTTTGTCTTCTGCTTCAGCATGGGACGCTATTCACTTTACCTGGAGAAAAAACTCCAGCGTGATCACCGCTAAGGAGACCACAAATGTCTGAACTCGCAATTGAACGAGAAATCGACCGCAGCGGCATGAAAGTGTCCGACGAAGTCGCGATCCAAATCAACAACATGAACAAGTGGTACGGTCAGTTCCATGTGCTTCGTGACGTCAACCTCACGGTCAATCGTGGCGAACGTATCGTAATCTGTGGGCCTTCGGGGTCGGGTAAATCGACGCTGATCCGTTGTATTAACCGCTTAGAGGAGCATCAGTCCGGTCAAATCATCGTCGATGGGACCGAACTTTCTTCTGACCTAAAGAACATCGATAAAATCCGCTCAGAAGTTGGTATGTGCTTCCAGCATTTCAACCTGTTCCCACACCTAACGATCCTTGAGAACTGCACGCTTGCACCGATCTGGGTTCGGAAAGTCCCGCGCAAAGAAGCTGAAGAAACTGCGATGCACTTCCTTGAAAAGGTGAAAATTCCGGATCAGGCGCATAAGTACCCCGGTCAGCTTTCGGGCGGTCAGCAGCAGCGCGTAGCAATCGCTCGTTCGCTCTGCATGAAGCCACGGATTATGCTGTTCGATGAACCGACTTCGGCTCTTGATCCGGAGATGATTAAGGAAGTTCTGGACACCATGATCGAGCTCGCCGAAGAGGGCATGACCATGCTTTGCGTGACCCACGAGATGGGTTTTGCTCAGGCGGTGGCCAACCGCGTGATTTTCATGGACCAAGGTCAGATTGTGGAACAAAATGAACCGAAAGAGTTCTTCAATAATCCGCAGTCCGAGCGTACCAAGCTGTTCTTAAGTCAAATCCTTGGCCACTAAGCCAGATGAAATTTTGAAAGGCCGCCTTTAGGGCGGCCTTTTATTTTGCCTTCAAAAAATTTGATCAAAATATCCCTCCCCTTTGCCGATAAGTTCAGGCAGTATCCGCGCAATAGATAAACTCCGAGGAGGCGTCACATGGCTGATCAAAATCACAAAGGGCAATCGTTCGAGTGGTCTGACCCGTTTCTTTTGTCTGATCAGCTCACCGAAGAAGAACGGATGATCGAAGACAGCGCCAAGGCTTTTGCAGCTGAAAGCTTGGCTCCGCGGGTTGAGAGCGCTTATCTCAATGAACATACTGACCCCGAAATTTTCCGAGAAATGGGCGCTGCTGGCCTTTTGGGTGTGACTGTCCCCGAGGAATACGGTGGGGTCGGTGCATCTTATGTCTCTTACGGTCTCGTCGCACGCGAAGTGGAGCGGATTGATTCAGGTTATCGTTCGATGATGTCCGTGCAGTCGAGCCTCGTAATGTACCCGATCCACGCATACGGTTCCGAAGAACAACGGTTAAAGTATCTGCCAAAACTTGCTTCTGGCGAGTTCATCGGTTGCTTTGGCCTGACTGAGCCCGAAGCGGGATCAGATCCCGCAGGCATGAAAACCCGCGCAGCCAAGACTGAAAATGGCTATGTTCTCAACGGGTCCAAGATGTGGATTTCGAACGCCCCAATTGCGGACGTGTTCGTGGTTTGGGCAAAGTCGGAAGCTCATGGAAATAAGGTGCGTGGCTTTATCCTTGAAAAAGGAATGAAGGGACTCTCTGCGCCGAAGATTGAGGGCAAACTTTCGCTCCGCGCATCAATCACCGGTGAGATCGTGATGGTTAATGTTGAGGTCGGCGAGGAAGCGCTTTTGCCAAATACCGAAGGCATGAGCGGCCCTTTTGGCTGTCTCAATCGAGCGCGCTACGGCATTAGCTGGGGCGTCATGGGCGCTGCAGAAGATTGCTGGCATCGTGCGCGTGATTACGGTCTTGATCGCAAACAATTCGGCAAACCACTTGCGGGAACTCAGCTCTATCAGAAAAAGCTTGCTGATATGCAGACCGAGATCACTCTAGGGCTGCAAGCCTCGCTTCGTGTTGGGCGACTATTGGACGATGGGCGTTTTGCACCCGAGATGATCAGTCTCATTAAGCGGAACAATTGCGGCAAGGCGCTCGACATCGCGCGCCATGCGCGGGACA
>JAYPUF010000036.1:0-21602 GCA_038133925.1 Marivivens sp.
GCCATGCCACAACAAGTAGCATAGCCAGCATCGATTCACGAGGGCCTTATTGCGTCGACTCAAGCCCAACAGGCCTTCCGACTACAGTGAAATGCAAGGCTTCAGGATCAAGTAAATAAGCAGCTACCCTATTGATGTCCTCAAGCGTCACAGCGTTGATATAGTCGTTTCGATTAACGACATAGCTAGGCTCAAGACCCTGCACTTGCATCCCAATCATGATGCTAGAAATTTCGGCGTTGCCGTCAAAGCGAAGCGGATATTCGCCTGTCAAATAGGTCTTCGCTTCATCAAGTTGTTCCTCCGTGACCCCATCCTTCGCGATCCGCGCCCATTCAGCTTTGATCACGTCGATGGCTTCTGCAATTCGCTCATTCGCCGAAGCGACGGACCCAATAAGCATCTCGGCATGATCCTTCGCCACCAAGTAAGTGTAGACGCCATAGGTCAATCCGCGCTTTTCGCGAACTTCATCCATCAAGACGCTCTGACGACCACTACCCCCAAGAATACTGTTGAGGATGAACGCGGCGAAAAAGTCATCATCCTCGCGCTTCATGCCTTTGTGCCCGAACAAGGCGACAGCTTGAGGCGTTTCATAGTCGATCACGTTCACACCGCCAGCGAGCCCGAAATCAACATCTCCAATGAGATCCGGCCCTTCAATTGGAAGATCGGCGAGGATTTGGTCAACAAGCGCAACCGCATCTTCAGGTGTAATATCACCGACTACACTCACTTTGGCGCGCGACTGAACCAGCGCGTTCTGATGCGCTAAAACTATATCGTCTCGCGTGAGAGCGTTCACACTCTCAATCGTTCCGCTTTGATCCGAACCGTAGGGGTGGCTGCCGAACGCTGCGCGATAGAACCAATCACCTGCAATCCGATTTGGGTTCTTTGCATCGCTTCCGATACCGGCAATCACCTGCCCCTTTACCCTGTCAATTGCGTCCTGATCAAATCGCGGTTTGGTGAGAGCAAGCGTAAGGAGGGCGGCTGCGTCATCTCGATTTTCGGTGAGAAACTTAGCCGAAACCGATGCACCGTCGTCATAAGCGCTAAACGAAAAGCTCGCGGCAAGACCCTCACGAGCAGCCTGAAACTCGCGCGCGTCGAGATCGCCTGCGCCCTCTTCTATCAACCCCATCATTAGGTTTGTCGCACCACGCTTGCCTTCAAGGTCGAGGCTGGTGCCACCGTCAAAATGAATGTCGAGCGCAACAAATGGAATCGAATGCTCTTCAACGAGCCATAAACCAATCCCGTTCGGTGTTGTGATTTCCTGAATCTCGATAGCCGCAGTCGCGACTGAGCCATAAAGCGATAATGTCAACGCTCCTAAAATGCGAAAAAGCTTCATTTCGCGTCCTCCTCACTCGCGACAACCCATCCGGTGACCGCCTGTCTCTTATCCAAAACTTGTTTGGCAACGCGTTTAACATCTTCTTTTGTCACGGCTTGGAGCACATTCGGCCAGTCTTTCACATCGTCAATCGACAGCCCTTGGGTCAGAGCTTGGCCATAGAGGTTCGCAATTCCCTGCACATTATCAAGGGCATAAACCTCAGATGCGCGTAGCTGAGTTCGTATCGACTGGATACGCTCATCTGGGATGTCCTCCTCCATAAATTCGGAGATGGCCTGATCCATTGCGGCCTCTGCCTCGCTCAATGTCACACCGTCAGCAGGGGCGACGTAAACTGAAAAAGTCGTTTCATCGAGGCTAAGCCCACCATAACCAGCACCTGAGAAAAGCGCGGTATTCGTTTCGAACTGGAGCTTCGTTCCAAGAACCGATGTAAAAGGCGATCCTCCAAGCAATTCCGCCAAATAGACCAGCGCAGCAGCGTCGCCTTGGGAACCGCTGTCTCGTTCAGGGGCCAGATAGCTTCGCGTGACATATGGCTGTGCCACACGCGGATCGACATAAGTCATTCGGCGCTCTGCCTTTTGTGGCGGCTCCGCCGGTCGTATTCTTTCTGGGAGATGTTCTTCAGGTGGAATTGATCCATAATAGGTTTCGGCAAGCCTGCGCACGTCTTCTGGCTCGACATCCCCTGCGACAACTAGGATCGCATTATTAGGTGAATAGTAGAGGTCATAGAAGCCAAGCGCATCCTCTAGGCTCAATTCCTCCATCTCATGTTTCCAGCCGATCACTGGAACACCATAGCGATGGTTCATGAACTGAGCAGCGCTGAACTGCTCGCGGGCAAGTGCGCTGGGGTTATTTTCTGTGCGCTGATTGCGCTCTTCAAGGATGACCTGTCGCTCTGTCTCAATGTCGTCTTGCGTGAGGCGGAGATTGTTCATCCGGTCGGCTTCCATCTGCATCATCAGAGGAAGACGATCCGCAGCGACCCTTTGAAAATACGCGGTGTAGTCGTAATTCGTAAACGCGTTATCGGACCCGCCATTAGCGGCAACTGTCTCAGAGAACTCGCCCGACTCCATTTTGTCCGTCGCTTTGAATAGAAGGTGCTCTAAAAAATGTGCGACGCCCGACGCCCCAACGGGTTCATCTGCTGAACCACTACGATACCAAACCATATGAACGACGACCGGTGCGCGATGGTCCTCTATCACAACGACATCCATGCCATTGTCCAAGGTGTAGCTTGTCACATCCTGAGCCAGAACCGCCGTAGAGGCTATGGTTAAGAAAGTTGTCAGCAAAGCTAATGGCTTAAACATGTTTTTCCCTCGCTCAGGCTTTTCCAGCAACCTAAGCGAAACTGACACCACATCAAGTGGGTCAACAGGAATGTGAAATCAGTTTGCCGGCGGCGCAGAGGGAACGCGAGCACCAAGGGCGCGAAGACGTTCAAACTCGGCATAGGCATCAAGTGCTTGCGGCGCGTAGGCGCGATAATAGCGATCAGCCCCAGAACTAAAGCGACCGCGACTCTTGCGGAAACGTTCGTCGTCAGCCGCAAGAATAGCGCGAATGTCTTCGGTCACACCAAAGCGGCTTGCCGTTCCAACAAGGGCAGAGTCCGATACAGGCACACCCGCAGATGCGGAAACGCGGCCACCGAGCGCTGCAATTGCATCAGCTTGCGGATCTGCGTCGGTACGATTGGTTCCGCCCGGGGTAGGTTCGGGCAACAGGCTTAGGTCAGTCGGCAGCTCAAGGGTACGGCTTGGCTGGACACTAAATTCATCCGGACCACCACGCGGATTGCCCAAGTCACGAAGGCCACGGCCACCTGAACATGCCGCCAAAAGCGCCATCATGGTCACTGCAATCGCTGCCTTGCGCATAGAAACCTCCACTTACTTTGGACTTTGTTTACCCAAAGAAGCCGCGAACGTCACGTGCTCTTGTTGCTTCGCTTGCGCAAAGGTTTGCCGCCGTTGTCTTTGGTAAAAACAATCAAACCGAAAGCGCCTGCAAAAATACCAATATCAGCGACGTTAAAGGCATAGTGGTTTTCGATCCCACAGCAGGACATATTGATGAAATCTGCGACTGCGCCATAAAGCAGGCGATCGACGATGTTACCAACAGCACCACCAACGAGGAGACCTGCAGAGATATATGTCCACTTGCTCCCGCCCTCTTTGCGAATCCAATAAAGAGCGCCAATTGATATTGCGACCGCAACCACGATAAGCACCCAACGCATATCGAAATCAGAAAATAACCCAAAATTGACGCCACGATTCCAGGCCATCCGAAACTCAAGCAAAGGCGGCCAAATCGAAATCCGGCCTTCTTCGACAAGATTCATGCCGTGCACGACGGCGTATTTGGACACTTGATCCAAAAGGAACACCCAAAAGCCAGTCCAATATGTCAGGCGCATGGGCGCTCCTTTTCGCTTACGCTTAGTGACGGAAGTGGCGCATGCCGGTAAACACCATCGCCAAGCCTGCTTCGTCAGCAGCGGCGATGACTTCGGCGTCACGCATAGAACCACCCGGCTGAATAACGCAGGTAGCGCCAGCGGCGGCGGCTTCCATCAGACCGTCGGGGAACGGGAAGAACGCGTCAGAGGCGACAGCCGAACCGATGGTCAGCGGCTGCGGCAGGCCAAGCGCTTCGGCCATACGTTCGGCCTTTTTAGCGGCGATCAGGGCCGAGTCGACGCGGCTCATCTGGCCAGCGCCAACACCAACGGTCGCGCCGTCCTTGACGTAGACGATGGCATTCGACTTGACGTGCTTACCGACTTTCCATGCGAACAACAGGTCAGCCAATTGTTCGTCGGTCGGAGCTTTCTTGGTGACGACCTTGAGGTCATCCATACCGATGAAACCGGCATCCTTGTCCTGCACCAGCATGCCGCCCGCGACCTGACGCACGGTGAACGAGGTGTCTAGCACGTTCGGCAGACCTTCGGTGGTCAGCAGACGCAGGTTCTTCTTGGCGGCAAACATCGCCTTGGCTTCATCCGATGCGCCGGGTGCGATGACGACCTCGGTGAAAATCTCGGTGATGGCCTGCGCGGTTTCGGCGTCCAGCGGACGGTTCAGAGCAACGATTCCGCCAAAGGCCGAGGTGCGGTCGCAATCGAAGGCCTTCTGGTAAGCTTCGATCAGGGTCGCGCCCTTGGCAACGCCGCAGGGATTGGCGTGCTTGATGATCGCGACAGCAGCGGTTTCAGCGGGGTTGAATTCGGCAACCAGTTCGTAGGCCGCGTCGGTGTCGTTGATGTTGTTATACGACAGTTCCTTGCCCTGATGCTGGATAGCGGTCGCAACACCCTGACGGGCCGAGCCGTCAACGTAGAAGGCCGCTTGCTGGTGCGGGTTTTCGCCGTAACGCAGGGTTTGCTTGATCTCGCCAGCGACAACGCGGCGGCGCGGAGCATCTTCGCCGATGGCTTTAGCCATCCAATTCGACACGGCGGCGTCATAGGCACCGGTGCGGGCGTAGGCGATCTGTGCAAGGCGCTGACGGAAGGCATAGGTCGTTTGACCGTCATTTGCATCAAGTTCAGCCAAGAGCGCCGCGTAATCCTCAACATCGACGACGGTCGCAACAAAACCGTGGTTCTTTGCCGAAGCACGGATCATCGCGGGACCACCGATATCGATGTTCTCAATCATCTCTTCATAATCAGCACCGCGGGCCAACGCTGCCTCGAATGGATAAAGGTTCACAACCAAGAGATCGATTGCGCCGATGCCATGCTCTTGCATCGCTGCAACGTGCTCATCATTATCACGAAGAGCAAGAAGGCCACCGTGCACCTTGGGGTGAAGCGTCTTGACGCGACCATCCATCATCTCAGGAAAGCCGGTCACTTCGGAGACATCTTTCACATCGAGACCAGCGTCCCGTAGCGCTTTGGCGGAACCGCCGGTTGAAAGCAGTTCGACACCACGCGCATCAAGCGCCTTGCCAAGATCAATTAGGCCAGTCTTATCCGAAACGGAAAGAAGGGCACGGCGAATAGGATGCAGGTCAGTCATATGGTCCTCTGGGCTCAAAAGCTGTCGCTGCCCGCTATAGTATCTCCGACCAGATCACGCAGAGCATCAGGTGTCTCCTGCGCTTTGGCCAAAGACCAGCGAACGCGGGTCGCATATGACATTGCGCGGCCAGATAAAACCACTTGCGATGCCGCACGTGGCTTTAATCGACCATTTTCTAGGTAAACAGAGGGTTCGAGACGCATTTCAGCAGTTCCATCATGCCGAAAGACCCATATTTCACCACTCTTGAGCGCCATCGAAATCGCTGCGCCGCCCAAATCAACCTCGGCGTCGACTTCTGGATGAAGGTGAAAACGGATCGAAAAGGGTATGCCTTGGAGCTTTTCGACATCAAGCGCTCGGTCAAATCGTTTTTTGTCGCCATCGCTAAGTGAACCGATGAAGTCTTCACCCGCGAGGCCACGACCGTCGAGGCTTAGGTCGAGCGTTCGAGCATGAGTAAGACCATGTGTGCGCTGATACCCATTATGAGCAACCTGCAAGCGGCTACCGTCACCCAAGGTCTCCCACTCAACAGGAACTTGATCCGGCACATCGGTCAGCCATTCTCGGTCCAGCCCCCCAAGGCGGGTTCCAGAACCGAGCCTTGACGAGGAATAGCCATCAATCGCGAGAGTGGAGTGACTTGCGCTGGCGCGTCCTGCCCTGCGCCAGTCTTCCCCAAAACTTCGGCCATTTCCACAATTCACGATGACGGGACGGCGTCCCGAAGTTAGTTCAAAAGCACAGGTCGATGCGTGGCCTTCGAAGCTCGCTGCACCCTTTGGCGGGGCGGCGGCATCAACTACAACGCTCGTGCGTCCCGCATTCATACGGACATAGCCCATATAAAGGTCATTTGTCGGCATCTGTTTATTGCCCGAGGCTGCAAGCGCTTGCTCTAGACGGCCCTCAATACCACGTCCGCCACCATGGAACCGAGCGAGCCCGCCGTCAGAATGGCGCAAAGCCCGTAGTGTCGGAACGATCCTGTCAATCGCAGCATGAATGCTGTGCGGAATCGTGCAATCTGCCTCGCCCAGCGCCTGAACTGACCAATGTAAGAGCGTTAGAACTTCGAGCAGTTCCTGCGGGTTACGAGTTGGAAGACCACCCTGATCGTCTACTTGGTTAACGCAGTCCTTTGCGAGAATACGCACTGCAGGCTCTACGTATTGAGCCATTCCCTGAAGGGAAAGCCCAGCATAAATCATACCTGTCATTGCCTCAAAACGGGCCAAACCTGGTTTAACGGTTTTGCCACGTCGCGAAAGAAACAACGTCTGGTGCGCGAGGGAACGGTAGAATCGATCCGTCCATTCTTGGTCTTTGCCGCGCATTAAAAAGAACGCGTGGTTGATCCATCTAATAAGTCGACGGCCTGTCAGATCAGGCACCCAACCCGGTCCGCTTCCGTTGTCAAATCGCTCAATCCACTCAGCCACCCAAGCCTGAGCACGTTCTCGCGCTTTGAAGTCACCAACAGCTACGAGATCATCGAGCCAGGCAAAACCATGCAACTCGTCAATTGCCATGGCTGACTTGGCTTCGATCTCCCATATCGATCCGGTTGGAGATTCGGTGAGTTCACCTGCAAAAAGGAAATTGCCCGCAATCAATTGGCGTCCGCGTGCGTAAATTCCAATCGAACGCGGTTCGGGCTGAGACGAAAAACCAGTTGGGACTTTAGCACGCGCGGCGATTCTCGCGTGAACGCGGTGCATGAATTCCGTGCCTTTGGCACTCCATGATTGCGACTTTGACAAGCGCGACTGCCTCGGTTTTGCGTGTTCCGCTAGTTATTACGGCAGATGTTAGCCAGACCTAAGCGCCGAGTCACGCAAGCTTTCGCAGAACTACCACATAGAACCCGTCCATTCCGCCCATTTCCGGCCAATAATCAGGACGCAAACGCAGGCCACCCTCTTCCGTTTTCCAACTTTCCTCGACCCAAGCAAGGTTCAAAGCATCTCGATCAACACTCAGCCCATCATGCCGCTCAAGCGCCTCTTCAACCTGAACTTCACCCTCATCTGGCAAGAGGGAACAGGTACAAAATACCAAACGTCCACCGGGTTTCAGAAGACTCAAAGCATGGTCGATCATCGCCTCTTGCTGACCAATCAGTTCTCCAAATTCGCTTCCATCCTTAGCATAGGGAAGATCTGGATGGCGGCGGATTGTACCCGTGGCCGAACAAGGGGCGTCTAAGAGAATTGCATCAAAACCTTCTTCCTCGAACTCAAATGCATCTGAAACCACGGTACGCGCTACAAGCCCCGTACGAGCAAGGTTCTCCTCGACGCGGCGCATCCGCGATTCGGAGACGTCGACCGCCGTGACATCTGCGCCAGCGCTGGCAAGCTGCATCGTTTTGCCGCCAGGTGCAGAACACAGGTCCAATACCTTCTCACCTTTTTGCGGGGCAAGAATGCGCACTGGAATCGCTGCGGCGGCATCCTGAACCCACCAAGCACCCGACGAGAATCCTTCTAGTTCCGACACCTGCCCCGCATCAGAGAGCCTTAGCGAACCAGTCGGAAGCACAGTTGCACCGAGCTTTTTTGACCAAGCCTCAGGGTCCGACTTCACCGTCAAATCGAGCTGAGCCCCTGCAAAGTGCGCAGTCTCCATGCCTGCAACTGCGGATTTGCCCCATGCTGCAATCATCGGTTCACGAAGCCAGTCTGGCAAACGTGGCTCGGGAAGACGATCCCAAGCACCCGGACGCTCCGCAGCTACTTTGCGCAAAACCGCATTAACAAGACCCTTCATCGCCTGCGTGCGCTTGTTGCGACCAACAATCTCTACACAAGCATTCACAACGCCATGAGCGGCCTCACCATTCCAAATTTCGACAGTCCCTAGGCGAAGTGCATTTCGAACAGTCAAAGGAGGTCGCTTCTGCAAGAATGGCTTAAGCATCCGATCCGCGCGATCCATGCCACGTAGCGTAAGTACTGCGAGACGTTGGGCACGTGCACGATCTTCGGGAACGAGATGCGCAAGTGCCCCACCACCGATCAATTCCGACAGGAGTTTGCCTTCACCCGTTACTTCATCGAGCAAGAAATGCGCAGCAGCGCGCGGTGCAAGGCCGATCTGTGTCATGTGGTCCTCTTGAGAAGTCTAGTTCCCCGCGTATATCAAGAGATGTAACCGGACAAGGAACACCCCGATGGCCGACGCCGAAAAGAACGACATTCCACCGGCAGCGATCAGAGCGCTACAAGAAGCAGAAGAGCGTCGCAAAGCCGCCGAAGCAGTGAAGTTACCGACCGAACTTGGTGGGCGTGACGGACCTGAACCCGTACGCTTTGGAGACTGGGAGAAAAAAGGGATCGCGATCGACTTTTAATCAGTCAATCCGAAAGGTTGCTGCACGACCCTGTCCTTGATTTTCAGTAAAACGTACCTTGCGACCGTCGACTTCAACCAACTGACAATTAAATGGAATCTCACGTTCGCCCCATGCCATGGTGCGGCAAAAATAGCCATTATCCCAGTCCCAGCGTCCAGTAACGTCAGAGCCGACGGCACTGCCTCCGATCAATCCATCAGCGGTCACGCGTAATTGTATTGGAAACAGGCCATGCTTCAAAACGCCTTGCTCCATCAAACCGACAAACGTCGATCGGTCAGACACCACGCTGAACTCAGCAGCAGCAGCCGTAGGTAATAAAATTGCGAAAATTAGAGCCTTCATAAAGGGTCCCCATCATTGGACGACACTTAAATGATACGCTCTAACCAGCGATTCGGTTCAATTTTGCTTTTCAGAGACCTAGAACATCGAGCATCGAATACTCGCCCGCGGGTTTATCCTTGGCCCAGATTGCAGCTTTAACGGCACCGCGCGCGAACACAGCTCGATCTGTTGCAACATGACGCAGAACGATGCGCTCTCCCGCAGCGGCAAAAAGAACGTCGTGCTCTCCGACGATGTCGCCGCCACGAATTGCGGTGAAACCGATATCGCCACGCCGACGCGCACCTGTAATCCCGTCACGTCCAGAATCACGGACATCCTTTAGGTTCACACCTCGGCCTTCGGCAGCGGCTTCTCCAAGCATGAGCGCAGTACCTGAGGGAGCGTCGACCTTGCGATTATGGTGAGCTTCGATTACTTCAATGTCGAAGTCCTCATCAAGCGCAGCCGCAACCTTTTTTGTCAATTGAACCAATAGGTTTACACCAAGCGACATATTACCTGCGCGGACTATTCTACCGCGCTTAGCGATCTCAGCGATGGCTTCTAGATGGCTATCCTCGAAACCTGTCGTTCCAATAATGTGTGCGCAGCCTGCTTTGGCTGCAATCTCGGCAAACGCCACCGTCGCGTTCGGAGCGGTAAAATCAATCACTGCGTCAGCGCCAGAAAAGGCCTCCGTCGCGTTGTCTGTGACAGTGACGCCAATCGGTGCGCCCCCCATTGCCACTCCGATATCGCGGCCAATCCAATCGTGTCCCGGACGCTCCACAACAGATTTGAGTTTGGTCGAATCCGACTCAGTGATGATCTTGATGAGCATCTGACCCATGCGTCCAGATGCACCAGTGACCACGATTAGCGGCGAATTCGACATGTCCTAACCTTCCGTAGCGGTAAAATCTGCTATTCCACTGACTGCACCTCAAAGCCTCGCTTGGCAAGAGCGCAGCATCCGCTTACATGGGCCTTATGGCAAAGAACCGTTTCTCCGAAGGCTCCGGCCCCTCTCAGCGTCAACTTCGTGTTGGCGAAATGTTGCGTCGTGCACTCTCTGATGTGCTCCAACGTGGCGATGTGCATGACCCCGACCTCGGGCGCATGTCCATTACCGTGGGCGAAGTCCGCTGTTCTCCGGACCTCAAGCATGCGACGGCTTTTGTGCTTCCTCTCGGTGGCCAAGGCAAAGACGAAGCGCTCGCTGCACTTCGGCGCAACAAAGCTGAAATCCGCCATCAGATCGTGCGCAACATCACGCTTAAGTACGCGCCGGACTTCCGCTTTGAGATTGATGAAACGTTTGACCGTATGGACGATACGCGCCGCATGTTCGCGGACGAACATGTTCGTCAGGACTTGAACGACGATATCGAAGACGACGAAGAATAAGTCTCTCGATTGACCCAAGCGCCTGACTTTTATAGCAGGCGCCCCTGCAGATAGGCGGAGGCATGAATGGGCAAGCGCAAAGGTCGCGAAATTTCAGGTTGGCTGGTCGTCGATAAACCAGCTGGGATCACCTCAACCGCGGTTGTAAACAAAGTGCGCTGGGCATTTGGTGCAAAGAAAGCCGGACATGCTGGTACGCTTGATCCCGAAGCAACAGGCGTCCTGGCTATCGCATTAGGTGAGGCGACCAAAACTATCCCCTACATCACCGACGCACTGAAGGCTTACGAATTTTCAGTAACCTTTGGCGCCGCTACAAATACCGATGATGCCGAGGGCGAGATCATAGCAAGCTCTGATAACCGCCCGACCGATGAAGAGATCAAAGCTGTTTTGGGTAAATTCATTGGCGAGATCATGCAGGTTCCGCCAAAGTTCTCTGCGGTGAAAATTGACGGGCAGCGCGCTTATAAACTTGCTCGAGAAGATGAAGAGTTCGAGATCGCAGCCCGCCCGCTTTGGGTCGACGAATTGCTACTCATAGATCGCCCCGATCCAGATCACGCGCTATTGGAGATGACCTGTGGCAAAGGCGGTTATGTGCGCTCGATCGCGCGGGATCTCGGCGCCGAGCTAGGATGCTATGGCCACGTTGAATGGCTTCGACGCATTTGGTCTGGGCCATTTGTTGCCTCGGAGGGTTTAAATATTGAGACCATCGAAGCTTTTGCGAAGACGCCAGAACTTGATGCTTATCTCAAGCCGCTTGAAATTGGCCTTGCCGATCTTGCTGAAGTTCGGGTGCCGGCAGAAAGTTTGGTGAAGCTCCGGAATGGAAACCCCGCAATGGTGTTCGCGACGGATGTCGAATACGGCGAAGAGTGTTGGGCGAGCTATGAAGGTCACGCGGTCGCAGTTGGCGTTTTCAAAGCCGGCGAGCTTCACCCAAGCCGCGTTTTCGTGCAGGAAAGCTAAGCCCTGCTGATGATTACGAAGCACTTCACCAAAGGCGATGCGGTTTCAGAGGCAATTTATTCTGATTGCGAGCAGTATCGCTATAGCCTGACCCGAATTTGGGACGCCACTGGATCGCGTGCGCTATTTGTTATGCTGAACCCCTCCACCGCAACAGAAGTGCAAAATGACCCCACAGTAGAGCGCTGTGAACGTCGCGCCCGAGCCCTCGGGTTTGGCGGGTTTCGCGTTACGAACATTTTTGCTTGGCGCGACACAGATCCGCAAAAAATGCGAGCCGCATTGGATCCAGTTGGGCCTATGAATGATGAAACGATCAGGCTAAGCGCGCTCGATTGGGTGCGAGGGAACGACGACCAAATCATATGCGCATGGGGTGCACACGGTGACCACCTCAAACGAGGATTTATTGTAAAAGAACTTTTGAGAAAGTGCGGCAAGCCACTCTACTCACTCGGATTGACGAAGTCTGGCCACCCCAAACACCCGCTTTACATCGGATATTCCATTCAGCCCGAGCCTTGGGTCTGACGTTAACCATTCGATAACTTAATCGTCGGTTAACGTGTACAAGCTGCGCTAATCATCGACTCTGTCACACAGTTGCCGGAGATTGAAATGCTGTTGCTCCTAAGTTTGATTGGTTTTGCCATCGCTGGATTGTCGCTGCCGATTGACAACGAAACCGACGAAACTTCGGAGCCAGAAAACACAATTCCACCAGAGGACATGGTCGTCAACGGCGGCCCTTTGAATGACATTCTGTCCTCACTTGACGGCGACGACTATCTCGCTGGCCATAGCGGTAATGACATACTCAAAGGCGGAAATGGCTCGGACACATTGATTGGGGGCATGGGAGAAGACATTCTCATTGGCGGTAACGGTGACGACATTCTTCACGGATACTACGACGACGATCTTCTAATCGGCGGTGAAGGTTCAGATCTGATGTTTGGCGGCAATGGCGACGATATTCTAGACGGACGCGAAGAAACCCATCAGCAAGACTTTCTAAACGGCGGTGCGGGGGACGACTGGATCATTGCGGGTGCAGGGGATCATGTGAACAGCGGTAGCGGTTCGGACTTTGTCGCTGTTCTCAGCGAAAATGATGCACCCGTCGTGATCGACGACTTCGCCGATGAGGACACAATCTTAGTCGGCTATCCATCGGGCACAACCGAACCTGCGCTGTCCGCTCAGGCCGACAACGGAGGCATCATGATCCTCACTGACGGCAAGCCTCTGGTCTACCTTCAAGGGGTAGCAAATTTTGATTTTGGCTCCATCAAGTTCGAAGAGCTATAAAACAAAGGGTTTTTGCTTCCCTTTTGTGCTCGTTTCAACTAATAGCGCGCATCGGTTGGTTTAGACTCACCTTCCGAACCTCCAAGGGCCTTGCTGGACGACATCCCGGCCTGAGCCATAACCCCTTGATCTAAAAGGAGACCCCGATGTCGATTACTGCAGTAGAAAAAGCTCGTCTCATCAAAGAATTCGGCACCAAAGAAGGCGACACTGGTTCGCCCGAAGTTCAGGTTGCAATTCTTTCGTCGCGCATCGCGACGCTGACCGAGCACTTCAAGACCCACAAGAAAGACAACCACGGTCGCCGTGGTCTTCTTATGATGGTTGCTCAGCGCCGCAAGCTTCTCGACTATGTCAAAGGCAAAGACGAAGCACGTTACCAGTCGCTCATCGAGCGCCTCGGTCTGCGCCGCTAATCGAGCCGCAAGGTTCAGATTACAAACGCCCGTTCGCAAGAGCGGGCGTTTTTGTTTAGCGAAGCTCCATCAATTCGCCCAAGGTCACGATTTCAAATCCTGCTACCCTCAGACCTTGGATGATCAAGGGGAGCGCATCGCGCGTCACCTGACGGGATGAATACATGGGATGTAGCAATATAATATCGCCTGCTTTGACCTGTGCGAGCGTCAGCTTGGCTAATTCCACTGCGCCAAGGCTGGCGTCAAAGTCTGTTTCGGGTTCGACTGACCACATGACTGATGCTCGTTCCTGTTCATCAAGGACATATGGAAGCATGAAAAGTTTCTTCCCGTAAGGTGGTCGGAAATAGATCTGCCCTTCATGTCCAGCATCACGGATCAATCTGTCTGTTCGTGCCAGTTCGTCCCTCATCCACGCTGGCGATTTCAAGACCATGCGCTTGTGTGAAAAAGAATGGTTTCCGATCTCGTGTCCTGCATCGACCAAAGCCGCCGCGGATTGAGGTGACTTTTCAATCTCACTACCAATCAAGAAAAAGGTAGCGTGAACGCTAAGGCCTTCTAATAGGGCAATAATTTCGTCAGTTTGAGCTTCGGCCGGACCATCATCAAAGGTTAAAGCTACTACCTTTTTCTCAGTTTCAACATGCGAAACGATATCCCCAAAAATCTGAAAATCACGTGAGCGGCTCAGAGTTAATCCAGCCCAAGCGAGCACCGCAACAAGGCCAAAGAACAATAAGAGTGATCTAAACATTAAAAAAACGGCAATAATTTTGTTGGACGCCAAACAAAGTGTAACTGAAAAACCAATGCTTTCCAAATGCCTTATTTTCATGTATGCGCCCCGCATCTGAGACGTTGCGTTTTGACCTTGGCGCTCGAATTAGGATGAAAAGGTCGGTGGCAATGGGGCCACCATGCAAACGGGAGACCCGCAGGGGCGGGAGTGCTCCCAACTAGGATACGCTAGATGTTCAACGAAGTTAAAAAATCGATCCAGTGGGGCGAAGAAACCCTCACTCTGGAAACCGGCAAGGTTGCCCGTCAGGCTGACGGCACAGTGATTGCCACCCTCGGCGAAACTTCGGTCATGGCCAACGTGACTTTCGCCAAAGAACAAAAGCCGGGTCAGGACTTCTTCCCGCTGACTGTTCACTACCAAGAGAAATATTATGCCGCCGGTAAAATTCCGGGCGGCTTCTTCAAGCGTGAGGCACGCCCGACCGAGAAAGAGACGCTCACTGCGCGCCTTATCGACCGTCCGATGCGTCCGCTCTTTGCACCTGGCTTCAAGAACGAAGTTCTGGTTATGTGCACTGTTCTGTCGCACGACCTCGTCAATGACCCCGACGTTGTTGCAATGATTGCGGCTTCGGCTGCGCTCACAATTTCGGGCGTTCCCTTCATGGGCCCCGTTGCCGGATGCCGCGTCGGCTTTGTGAACGGCGAATACGTTCTCAACCCCTCGGTTGACGATATGGACAACCTTCGCAACAACCCCGAGCAGCGTCTCGACCTCGTAGTTGCTGGGACCAAGAACGCAGTAATGATGGTTGAATCGGAAGCCTACGAGCTTTCCGAAGCCGAAATGCTTGGCGCTGTGACCTTCGCACACGAGCAGATCCAGCCGGTTATCGATCTCATCATCGACCTTGCTGAAGATGCAGCGAAGGAGCCCTTCAACTTCGTAGCTCCTGATTACTCGGATCTTTATGCCGCTGTTAAGGCCGCTGGCGAAGATCAGATGCGCGCAGCCTATGCGATCACCAACAAGCAAGAGCGCGTTGCTGCTGTTTCTGCGGCCAAAGAAGCGATCAAAGCCGCTTTGACCGAAGAGCAGCTTGAAGACGCAAACCTTGGCTCGGCCCTTAAGAAGCTCGAGTCGAGCGTTCTTCGCGGCACCGTTGTTAAAGAAGGCAAGCGTATCGACGGTCGTGCCCTCGATCAGGTGCGCCCGATCGTTTGTGAAACCGGTCTTCTTCCGCGCACCCACGGCTCTGCTCTCTTCACCCGCGGTGAAACCCAGGGCCTCGTAGTCACCACGCTTGGCACTGGCGACGACGAGCAAATCATCGACGCTCTGCATGGCAACTCGCGTTCGAACTTCCTGCTGCACTATAACTTCCCTCCGTACTCGGTTGGTGAAGTTGGCCGCGTAGGCTCGCCAGGTCGTCGCGAAATCGGTCACGGCAAGCTCGCTTGGCGTGCACTTCAGGCAGTTTTGCCTGCTGCAACCGACTTCCCCTACACCATCCGCGTTGTTTCCGAGATCACCGAATCCAACGGTTCGTCTTCGATGGCATCGGTCTGTGGTGGCTCGCTCTCGATGATGGATGCTGGCGTCCCTCTCAAGGCACCTGTTGCCGGCGTTGCGATGGGCCTCGTTCTTGAAGATGACGGCGACTTTGCAGTTCTGACCGACATCCTTGGCGACGAAGACCACCTCGGCGACATGGACTTCAAGGTTGCTGGTACCGAAGCCGGTATCACCTCGCTCCAGATGGACATCAAGGTTCAGGGCATCACCCCTGCAATCATGGAAAAAGCACTCGAGCAAGCACGCGCTGGCCGTCTGCACATCCTGAGCGAAATGAGCAAATCGCTGACCTCGGCAAACGAGTTCTCGGTTCACGCTCCGCGCATCGAAACCATGCAAATCCCGACCGATAAGATCCGTGAAGTGATCGGTTCGGGCGGTAAGGTTATCCGCGAGATCGTTGAAACCTCGGGTGCGAAAGTAGACATCAACGACGACGGTATCATCAAGATTGCGTCTTCGAACGGTGAGGCCATCAAGAAGGCTTACGACATGATCTACTCGATCGTCGCAGAGCCGGAAGAAGGCAAAATCTACAAAGGCAAAGTGGTCAAGCTCGTAGATTTCGGTGCTTTCGTGAACTTCTTTGGTAAACGTGACGGTCTCGTCCACGTTTCCCAGATCGAAAACCGTCGCCTGAACCATCCGTCTGACGTTCTCAAAGAAGGTCAGGAAGTATGGGTTAAGCTGCTTGGCTTCGATGATCGTGGCAAAGTTCGCCTTTCGATGAAAGTCGTCAACCAAGAGACTGGTGAAGACGCACCGAAAGAAGAAACGCCTGCAGAAGAGTAATCTTCCGCACAATTAACAAGCGAAGGCCCCGATGAAAATCGGGGCCTTTTGCATTCCTGCAACAACCTAGAGGCAAGTGAATAATACACAGTTCTAAAAAATAGTTTCATGCTAAGTTGCCGTCAGTTTTAACGAGGGTCTCCAAAATGAATTTCAAAACAAAAATTGCGGCGCTTGCAGTCGCTCTTCTTCCCGCCGCCAACATCGCAACCGCCCAAGAAGCCGGTGAAAAGTCGATCAACCTCGGTCTCTCCGTTTTTGGTGGAACGCTTAGCGGAAGCTATCGTATCAACTCAAAGTTCGGTGCGCGCGGTCTCGTCATGGGAGGCTTGGGCTACAAAAAAAACCTGACCCGCGACGGTGTTGACTACGCTCTCGATGGCAAGTTGGCTGCGACAGGACTTCTCGCTGACTTCTATCCAAATGAGGGCAACTGGCGCGTGTCGGGCGGTGTCATTCGCTCTGGCAGCAGCTTTGCTGCAACTGGTACACTCTCGGCGACGAACCCCTATAAGGCATTCACAAGTGGCTCAATCGATGCGAGCCTCAAGTTCAACCGCACCTACATTCCAACAATCACAACTGGTTATGATTGGAAGTTCGGCGACAAGTGGCAACTGAGCGGTGAGGCTGGTGCTATGTTTATCAACGGGGCGTCTCTTTCGGTGACCAGTACCGATGCTGCGATCCAAGCAGAGCTTGACGCTGACGCCACGATCACCGGCTACAAAAACGATGCAACCAAGTTAAAGGTTTTCCCATACCTAGGCCTGTCGGTCGGCATGCGCTTCTAAGCGTTCACAGCAAAGTTATCGAACCCCGACCCGCCAGTCGGGGTTTTTTCTTTGATGAGCGGGGTATACTTATCTCGTATTGAACCAGAGTTTTGTTACGAGGAGATGCTAGCGAAATGAAACGACGCCATTTTCTATCGACTGCCGGTGCCTCTATTCTTTGCAACCCAACACTTGCGCAGACCGCGCCTCTTTCGCTGACCATCTCTCCAACCGAGGAAACGGCCATAGTCAACGGCATACCTTTGCCTGGGCGGATGGAAGGGAATTTCTCAATCCCCGAACAATACTGGGCACGTGTTGTGAAAGTGCGCGCTTCACTTCCCGCTGGAGAAATCCACATACTTCCACAGAACAAGCACCTCTACTTCACTTTGGGCAATGGTGAAGCAATTCGTTATGGATGTGCTATTGGCCAAGAAGGTCTCGCCTATTTTGGAACAGCTGTCATTGGCCGCAAGGTCGAATGGCCGAGCTGGACCCCGACCCCAGATATGATTGAACGCAATCCCAACGCATATGCGAAATACGCGGACGGCATGCCAGGCGGTCCGACCAACCCACTCGGCGCTCGTGCGCTCTATTTCTATGAGAATGGCCGCGACACCGCGATCCGAATTCACGGAACCGTATCGCCTTCGAGCATCGGAAGCGCCTCATCAAACGGCTGCTTCCGCATGTACAATAGCCACGTGATTGACCTGTATCAGCGGGTGCCAATCGGTACAGTGGCGCATGCCTATTAGATAAAAGGGCCCCGATTGGGGCCCTTTGCTTTTGGCCTTAGGCCTTGTGCTTTGCGGTGCGCAGGTAAGGAAGCTTGATGTCGATCTCACCAAACTTTTCGCGCGCCTGATCATCATTAAGCGACAGGGCAACAATGACGTCCTGACCCACCTGCCAGTTTGCAGGGGTTGCGATCGGCACACCATAAGTCGCCTGAAGACCGTCAAGTGCACGAAGAACTTCAGCAAAGTTGCGACCGACCGACATCGGATAAGTCATGGTCAGCTGGAGCTTCTTGTTAGGGGCAACAATGAAAACCGAGCGTACAGTTGCGGTGTCTGCCGGAGTACGACCATCAGGAAGATAAGCCTCTGCCGGAAGCATATCGAAAGCCTTAGCAACAGCGAGATCGCTGTCCGCAATGATCGGGAAACCAGCCTTTACGCCAGCAAAGCTCTCGATATCCTCTTTCCACTTTGTGTGTTCTTCCACACCATCAACAGAAATGCCGATTACCTTGGTGCCACGCTTGGCCCATTCTTCAGAAAGTTGAGCGACGGCACCGAACTCAGTGGTGCAAACAGGCGTGAAGTCTTTTGGGTGAGAAAATAGGATTGCCCAGCTGTCGCCGATCCAATCATGAAGAGCAAAGCTGCCCTGATCGGTTTCAACAGTCAGGTTCGGAATGGTGTCATTAATGCGCAAGCCCATGAGTTTCCTCGTATGTTTAAATTGGTGCTGGCCGCAATATAGTCATCCCTTCAATATTCCACCACCGCCGCTTGTCGTCGCAGGGAAGAAATGCGACTGTCCGCCAAAATATGATCAAATCACAGGTCACTTTGATGCTCTTCAGGCGTGAATTTTATATAAATGGTGAATGGATTGCACCGGCCAAACCGCATGACTACCAAGTGATTGATCCGTCTACGGAAGAAGCATTTGCAACAATTTCCCTAGGCGACCAGAGCGACACAGATGCAGCAGTCGCTGCTGCCAAAGCCGCTTTCGTTAAATGGAGCGAAACAGGGCCTTCGATACGACTTGGCTTTGTCCACAAGATTCTAGAGCAATATGAGCTTCGCAAACACGACCTCGCCAAGGCAATTACAAGCGAGCTTGGAGCGCCGAAGAGTTCAAGCCTTGCTGATCAAGTTGAGTGCCTTTCGAGGCACCTGACCAGCTTTATCGAAGCCTTCGATAAGATAGAATGGACGGCACCAATCGCACCCCATTTGACCGACAATGTCGTAGCACGCTCACCTATCGGCGTGGTCGGTCTAATCACGCCTTGGAACCGACCGATTAATCAGATCACGCTCAAAGTCATACCGGCCCTCCTCGCAGGTTGCACAGTCGTTCTCAAACCTTCGGAAGAATCGCCAATCTCCGCGCTCATTTTCGCAGAGATCATCCACGCTGCTGGTCTTCCCAATGGTGTTTTCAACTTGATCAACGGTGACGGCGAAGGCGTCGGAACGCAGCTGTCATCACACCCTGATGTCGAAATGATCTCCTTTACTGGGTCAACGCGCGCTGGTCGCGCGATCTCGGCCGCTGCTGCACCAACACTCAAGCATGTTGCACTTGAACTTGGTGGCAAGGGCGCGAACCTTGTTTTTGCTGATGCCGACGAGGACGCCGTCATGCGTGGCATACGGCACTGCTTTTTCAATTCCGGCCAAGCGTGCAACGCGCCTTCGCGGATGCTCGTCGAACGCTCTTATTATGAGAAAGCCATAGAAATCGCACGAGACTTTGCCGATAATACTCTCGTTTCCAGTGCTCATACTGAAGGCAAACACCTTGGCCCTGTGGTAAACAAACGCCAATGGGATCGCATTCAATCCCTTATCCAATCGGGCATCGATGAAGGTGCACGGCTCATCACAGGGGGCCTCGGCAAACCGCATGCCCTCGAAACTGGCTATTTTGTCCGACCAACAGTCTTTGCAGATGTCGTCCCCGGCATGACGATTGAACGCGAAGAGATCTTCGGCCCTGTTCTGTCGATAATTCCGTTCGATACCGAAGAAGAAGCTATCGAAATCGCAAATAACACCCGATACGGCCTGACGAACTATGTCCAGAGCGCTGACTTAGAAAGGTGCAACCGCCTTGCCCTTAAGCTTCGCTCTGGAATGATCGAAGTTAACGGGATTAGGCGGGACACAAGCGCGTTCTTTGGTGGAATCCGCGATTCTGGTCGTGCACGAGAAGGAGGTATTTGGGGAATAAACGAGTTCCTAAACACCAAATTGATATCAGGTTGGAACGCCTAATCAGAATGGTGCCTTCGAAGTGATGCGCATCCCTTTACCGCCGTCCGGGTGCCGAAACTGAAGCGTTTCCGAATGTAGCATCAAACGTGGGAAATCCAACGCAGGGCCATTGGCATAGAACGGATCACCCAGTATCGGATGCCCGATTTCCCGCATATGCAGTCTAAGCTGGTGCGACCGCCCAGTCTGCGGATAGAGCCTCACACGGCTCTCTGTTTCGCTTGTTCGGACCACGCGATAGTCAGTGACAGCAGGGCGCCCATTCTCGAAATCAATCTTTTGAAGCGGGCGGTTCGGCCAGTCCACGATAATCGGAAGATCGATGGTTCCAGTCTTTTGCTCTACCTTTCCCCAGACCCTCGCAACATAAGTCTTCTTCGTGTGGCGCTTTTCAAACTGCAGCCCGAGATGCCGTTGCGCATGCGGCGTCAGCGCAAAGATCATGACACCCGACGTATCGCGATCCAAGCGATGAACCAAAAGTGCCGTCGGAAAAGCCGTTTGCACCCGTGCGATTAGACAATCCGCAAGGTGCTCCCCTTTGCCCGGCACAGATAAGAGCCCACTTGGCTTATCGACCAAGAGAACTTCGTGATCTTCGTGCAAGACAACCAGCGGATCATTTGGCGGATTATAGACATCGCTCATCGCGCAAATACCAAAGCTAAGATCGCCTCTAGTGCGCCTTGGTCTTCTTTGCTGAACGCAGCGGGTTGATCGCTATCGATATCAAAGACACCAATCAGCGCACCTTGCCCATCAAACACAGGGAGAACCAGCTCTGACCGAGTGGTCGATGAACAAGCGATGTGACCGGGAAAGGCTTCGACGTCGTCGACCAATTGGGTCATGCGCGTCCGCGCAGCTGCGCCGCACACACCACGATCAAACGAAATAACAAGACAGCCGTGTCCCCCTTGATATGGCCCAATCTTGAGCAACTCCGGCTGAGTCACACGATAAAACCCCGTCCAATCGAAGCGATCATCGGAATGATGCACCTCACAAGCAACCGTTGCCATCAAAGAGACAACGTCAGTCTCATTTTCAGTGAGAGCCGCAATTCGTTTGCTCAAGTCTTGATAGTCGACGCGCATGTTAGTCTCCGCAAAGATTAGAGACTACCTAAGTCCACATGCCCAAGGGAGCAAGCCGCTCAGTTGAGCTGGAAATGTAGCGGATAGAGCCCGTCTTCAAATGGCCCAAACAAATCCGAGATATCTGGATGCGTAACGGGCTCGCCCGAATAGTCTGCAATCAAGTTTTGCTCGGACACGTAAGCGACATAGTAGCTCTGACCATTTTCAGCCAAGAGATGATAAAAAGGCTGATCTTTGGCGGGTCGGCTATCTTCTGGAATTGCCTCATACCACTCGTCAGTATTTGCAAAAATGGCATCAACGTCAAAAACCACACCGCGAAACGGATGTTTGCGATGACGGACAATTTGACCCAGAT
>JAYPUF010000037.1:0-21517 GCA_038133925.1 Marivivens sp.
CAATGGCAAGCGCTGCACCCGAACCTTCGCCAAGACGAAGTCCAAGCGACAAAAGCGGCTCTTTGCCGAGGTTCGACAGGAGTTTTCCGTGCGCGCCTTCTGCGCTCTGATGGCCTGCAATCGCGTGATCAAGCGCGCCTTCGGCAACTTTCGCAAGCACCGCAGCAGAGGCACAGCAGATAAAGCCATCTAGAATCACAGGAATACTGTATGCACGAGCAGCGGCAATCGCGCCTGCCATTGCAGCAAGCTCGCGGCCACCCAAGGCACGCAGCACATGAAGCGAGTCCGCAAGCAAGTCAGCGTGAAGCGCAAGACCGTCGCGCACCGCCGCAGTCTTGCGGTCAAGGCCTGCATCATCAACACCAGTGCCGCGACCTGTCCACTCGCCAGCCTCACCACCGAAAAGTGCCGCAGAGATTGCAGCTGCGGGTGTCGTATTACCGATGCCCATTTCACCTGTCACAAGGAGGTCTGCGTTTGGGTCTACCGCATTCCAACCAGTGGCAAGGGCGGCAACAACTTCGTCCTCTGACATTGCTGGCGCAACCGTGAAGTCAGCGGTCGGGCGGTCAAGTTCGAGCGAAACCACCGACATCTCAGCGCCAAAGGCTTTTGAGAGCTGATTGATCGCCGCGCCGCCATGTTCAAAGTTTGCAACCATCTGAACAGTCACTTCAGGAGGAAATGCCGAAACGCCACGTTCGCAAACGCCGTGATTACCTGCAAAGATGATGACTTGCGGATTTTCCAGGCTTGGGCGACCAGTGCCGCGCCAACCCGCATACCAAATTGCGATGTCTTCGAGACGCCCAAGCGCGCCCGGGGGTTTGGTCAACTGACCATTGCGATCAGCAGCGGCATTCACTGCACCTTGATCGGGCTGACGACCTTCTGTCACAAGTTTGCGGAATTCTTCCAAAGTATTGAAGGGGGCCGACATAGTGCTCCTCGTTGAATTTTAGTTTGGTCTTGTCTAACCCTCTGGGCAGAGATTGGAATGCAAAATAAGGTCGCATTTATGCAAACGAACGACATTGAACAGCCGCTCGCAAAATTCAGCGACATTTCCGCATCCTTGGGGCTTTTGAGTCGGCTCCCGATCCCTGTAAATTTTGCTCAGGCCAAAGCACGCGGAGCGGCTGCCGCATGGGCTTTCCCAATAGCAGGCATGGCTATTGCGTTGATCGTCGGCATTGCGGGCGCATTCCTCATCCACTTGGGTATAAACCCGCCGATTTCCGCAGCCCTCGCAATCGGTCTCCAAATCATAATAACTGGTGCAATGCACGAAGACGGGCTTGCCGATTCAGCCGACGGACTTTGGGGCGGCTGCGAGAAAGAGCGTCGCCTTGAGATCATGAAAGATAGTAGGATCGGGACCTATGGCGTGCTCGCCCTTGTGCTTTCGCTTCTGATCCGTTGGACCGCTCTTTCAGCGATTTTCGGCGCAGGATCGGTATTTGCACCGCTGTTGGCAGTTGCAGCCACGAGTCGACTGCCAATGTTGGTGCTTATGACAACGCTTCCGAATGCGCGCGGCTCGGGCCTGAGCGCCTCGGTTGGTCAGCCTTCAAAGGATACGCTTGCGCTCGGCACTGTGATTACGCTTGTTGCTGCTGTAATTTTTTCTGGCTGGTCGTTTGTGCCTCTTTTCCTGTTTTGCACAGTGGCAACGCTCCTTTGTGCACAAGTCGCAAAAGCCAAGATCGGTGGTCAGACGGGAGACATCCTTGGTGCAACGCAGCAAGTCGTAGAGTTAACGGCTTTGGTAACGCTTGCCAGCTGGATCGCTTAGTTTAGGCAATTGAGCAAAGGCGAAACGCTCTCGGGGCCAGTATATGGCCCAGCGTCTCGACTTTTATAATTGCGGGTAATTTGGACACGGGACCAATCGGCGCTCAAGGTGATGACCTCAGGAATGCCATCACAATCGCGCACGCCGCCGCTTATAGCCGGCTCACCGATACGGTGATTGGTATGCCCCTCTAGCTTGGCTTTCGTCGTTACGATCCAGCTTTCATCTTCTTGATGAATTTCAAGAAACGTAAGCACCTTCGCCAAATGAGGGCGGTCTACATGAGCCACTTCTAAACGCCCATTTCCATCAAAGTCAGCGATACCCGCAATTGCCAACCAACGGTGACGCTTGCCAATTGGGGCATTCATAGCAACGGGCGCGATAGTTTCATTCACCCAATCGAAGACCTGCACCCGCGCACCTTGGTCAAAAGCGCTGACGACCGTTACTATCTCGGGCGATCCATCGCCATTGAGATCAACGAGACGCGGGGCGACATCTTCGAAAACGGCATTCTCATAAGAAATGCTCGACCTACGACCATCGGCAAGACCGACTTCCAAAGTGGTATATTCTCCGCCAGCGAGCGCACCGTGCCCATAGGCATTTGTCGGATCAACGTAGCTGGCCGAAGTTATTTCGGCGGCGCAAATTTGGGGCAAAAGAGCCAAGAGCGCCGCCGATAAACGCATTAGATCTGCTTTTCAGGCATCTGCACGCGAAGACCGTCAAGTGCTTCTGTGACCTTAATTTGGCAAGTCAGGCGCGAACGCGAGGGATCAGGCTGATAAGCGAAATCGAGCATGTCTTCTTCCATCGGGTCTTTTGCAGGAAGCTTTTCCACCCACTCTTCGGCGACATAAACGTGGCAGGTCGAACAAGCGCAGGCACCGCCACAATCAGCTTCGATTCCGGGGATGCCATTGTCGCGTGCACCTTCCATTACGGTCAGGCCATTCTTGACCTCGATCGTGTGTTCTTTGCCGCCGTGTTCGATGTAGGTAATGCGCGCCATGAGCTGCTTCGTCCCTTAAGAATTTCCAGTCTGGCACAAGGTATGCGAGCAGCAGGCGCCTTTCCAGTGGAAAACATGCGACATTCATCACCAATGCGACATTTGCTAGCCTCAGGTTCGCGCCTTGGCTATAGTCAGGCAAAGACAAAAAGGCAGAGCAGTTGGCCCTTCGGACGAATATCATGACCGCCCTTCTTGGCGGGCTGACCCTGTCGGCCTGCGGTGGCGGTATTGTGCACTCTTCCAACCCGCCAAGTTTCAATAGCGAGGCGATTGAGTACGACGTCGCTGGAAACTGCTATGGTCGCGATGTGACGCCCGCCGTGATCGAAACCGTAACCGAACATATCATGGTTCAGCCGGCGATGGTCACAACAGACGGCGAAGTCACGAGCCAAGCCGTCTTTCGCACAGTCACACGTCAAGCAATCTTGCGCGAACGCCGCGAGGTTGTGTTTGAAACGGTATGTCCGCAGGCCTTGACCCAAGAGTTTGTAGCTTCACTACAACGCGCGTTGCGCACACGAGGAACCTATAGCGGCCAGATCAACGGGATCATGGATAGCGCCACGCAAAAAGCCATTCAGACATATCAACGTCAAGAAGGCTACGATAGTTCACTTCTTGATATTCGCACAGCGCGGGATTTCGGATTGGTCGCGATCAGCACAGTCGATCTTCAGAACTAAAAAGAGCGCCACTCGGGCGCACTTTTGGTTTGGTATAGAGGTTCTTACTCTTCGATATTCAGCGCAACAAAGCGCGGTTCACCCGCACGGCGGATCAGAAGAAGAAGTGAGCGACGACCAGCGTCACGTGCTTCAGTAACGCGCGCTTCTAGGTCGTCGATATTGGTGATGGCTTGTTGACCAGCTTCGGTAATCAGATCGCCTTCACGAAGCCCTTTTGTTTCGGCTTCGCTCCCAACTTCGACATTCAGAACCAAAACGCCGCTGTCGGTGTTGATCTGATACTGCGAAGTAAGCTCCTCGGACAATTCAGAGAGGTTCATGCCAAAGAGTTCGGTGGTCGCGGGTGCCGCAGGCTCCATCGTCGCAGGCAGAACGCTCTCAGCCGTTTCGCGGCGCCCAAGCGTCACAGCAAGCTCGATTTCTTTACCATCGCGAAGAACGGTAACATCCACCTCCGCTCCGACAGGCGCATTTCCTACAATACGCACAAGCTCACGCGTGTCAGCGACGGGCTTTCCATCGAACTTGATGATAACGTCACCAGCTTCGACACCTGCATCCATCGCGGGACCAACGGGCACATCTGTGACGAGCGCACCACCGGTTTGCTCAAGGCCGACAATCGCATCGACCATGTCCTCGGTTACATCTTGGATACGAACACCAAGCCAGCCGCGACGGGTTTCACCGTACTCCTTGAGCTGATCAACAACATTCTTGACCACATTCGATGCCATCGAGAAGCCGATACCGATTGACCCACCATTCGGAGAAAGAATGGCGGTATTCACTCCGATCACATCACCATCAAGGTTAAACAGAGGACCACCCGAGTTGCCGCGGTTGATTGCGGCATCGGTCTGAATATAGTCGTCATAGGTGCCCGAAAGCTCGCGGTTACGAGCCGATACGATACCCGCCGAGACAGAGAACCCTTGGCCAAGCGGGTTGCCCATGGCGAGAACCCAGTCGCCCACACGCGAAGTATCACTATCACCAAAGTTTACAAAATCGAGTCCCGTCGCATCGACCTTTAGAAGAGCGATGTCGGTATTGGGGTCGGTGCCGACCACCTCTGCCTTCATCTCGCCACCTTCGAAGAACTCGATCATGATCTCATCAGCGCCTTCGATAACGTGGTTGTTGGTGACAACATAGCCATCCGCTGAGATTACAAATCCAGAGCCAAGCGCGTTAGAGCGGCGAGGGCCACCTTGAGGGCCATTGAAGTCGCGGAACAGGTCCTCAAACGGCGATCCTTCAGGAACAACACCTTGCGGCATGGTGCTCGCAGCGATGGTCGTCGTGGTCGTGATATTGACCACAGCTGGGCTGATCTGCTCGGCAAGCTCGGCAAAGCTTGCTGGGCGATCTTGCGCCATCACGTGCGGAACAGGACCCACAACAAGAGCAACTGATAATGCAATAGCAGAAAGCAGGGTCCCAACCTTGGGACGGACAGGCGTGATCGCAAAAGCATTGGACGACACGAACTTTTCTCCTCGCGATTTATTGGGGGAAGCCCTCGAGGGCTTCGATACGTTAGATGTGAACCTAAGGCTTCTGGAAGGCAATTCAAACACCCATCGCGGCCGCTCAAAGCCACGTGACAATTTGTTACGAGCTGAATCCAAGTGCAAAAGCCCCCCAAACAAGGGCAACACCGAACGCCAATGCGCCAAGTCCAACGCGGCGACGGGCCTCGATCGACATCGCTTTTAGTGCTTCCAGTGATTTTTCCATAAGCGAAGGGGCCAGCGCATAGGCCAGCCCCTCAACAACACATACCAGCCCGATGGCGAGCAGGACAAAGCCCATTAGTTGGACGTTCCCTGCGCCGAACGGAGGTAGTCAAAGAACTCGGAGTCGGGCGAAAGAACCATCGAGGTATTTTCCGATCCAAGTGCGTCACGATATGCAATCAGCGAGCGATAGAAGCGGAAGAATTCTGCATCTTCGCCATAAGCAGCGGCATAAACCGCGGTGCTCTGAGCATCAGCCTCACCGCGGATGATCTCGGCCTGACGCTGGGCGTCAGACGTCAATTCAACGACAGTACGGTCTGCCTGCGCTTCGATACGCTGCGCCGCTTCACGACCACGCGCCACTTCATCGGCTGCCTCGCGCTCGCGCTCAGCTTCCATACGGTTATACGTCGCCTGAAGATTCTCCGGCGGAAGGTCTGTACGCTTGAGACGCACGTCAATCAGCTGGATGCCCAGCGCCTGTGCTTCGTCGATTGCACCGTTACGAATGGTCTGCATCAAAGCGGCACGATCCGTTGAGAGGATATCGTTCGACGAAACCGAACCCAACGCCTCGCGCGTTTGAGCGCGCAAGATCGAGTCGAGACGCGACGCTGCAAACTCTTCACCGCCAGCACCTACGGCCTGACGGAACTTGCGCACGTCAGCGATCCGGTAGCGCGCAAACGCGTCAACAATCAGACGGCGGTCATCCGAAGGCGTGACCTCGAGCGAAGCCATATCGCGGGAAAGGATGCGGTCGTCATAGTAAACAACCTGTTGGATCAGAGGGATTTTGAACCCTAGACCTGCATCTTCCTTGACGGTCACGATTTGGCCGAACTGGAGCACGAGCGCCTTTTGACGCTCATCCACGATGTAGATGGAGGATAAAAGGCCCGCGAGGACAACTACGATTGCGGGGATCAATAGAGCGGATTTACGCATTAGTTCGACCCTCCCGTAGTCGTCGTTTGTTTGCGATTGAGTTCATTGAGCGGAAGATAAGGCACAACGCCCGAACCGTTCTGACCTTCTTCAAGAAGGACGATGTTCGAATTGCCCAGAACTTCTTGCATCATATCAAGGTAAAGACGTTCGCGGGTCACGTCAGGCGCACGACGGTATTCAGCAAGGATCGCCGAGAAACGGCTTGCGTCACCTTCTGCGCGGTTGATGACTTCGGCACGATAGCCTTCTGCCTGTTCGAGAATTTGCGCAGCTTCACCACGGGCCTGCGCGACGACACGGTTCGAATAAGCGTCGGCGACGTTCTTGAGACGGTCTCGCTCTTGCTCGGCATCCTGCACCTGACGGAACGCAGAGATAACGGGCTCGGGTGGGTCAGCTTTGTCAAAGTTCACACGCACGATATTCACGCCGCTATTATAGCTCGCGAGGGTCGAGACAATCAGATCCTTGAGACGCTCGGCAATGACACCGCGGTCACGGTTCAAGATCGGAGCAAGGTCCGACTGAGCGATGATTTCGCGCATCGCCGATTCAGACACCGCTTCAATCGTTGCCGCAGGGTTGGCCAGGTTAAACAGATAGGCTTCGGGATCAGAGATATTCCAAACGACTTGGAAGTCGATGTCGACGATGTTCTCATCGCCAGTGAGCATCAAACCTGCATCCTGACCCGTGCGGCTTGCACCAATTTCAATTGTCCGTTCCGTCGTGACCGCAATCACCTCGCGCGTCACCAAAGGCCATGGAGCAAAGTTCAGACCGGGGTTGCCGATGGAGTAAGGTTTGCCAAGCAAAAGCTCGACCGACTGTTCTTCAGGTTTAACGGTATAAAACGACGCAAAAGCCCATAGCGCGACTGCGCCGAGCACCCCGAGGCCAATCCCGCCGCGGGTGATCTGCGGACCGTTCGGTCCACTGTTCATCGGTCGCCGGCCATTGCCGCCTCCACCGCCGCCGCCCATGAGCACGCGAAGTTGTTCACGACCTTTATTCACGATCTGGTCGATTTCAGGGATTTGCCCCTGCTGTCCGTCGCCGGGACGACGCCCGCCGTTTTGGCCGCGATCACGATCATCATCGCCACCGCCCGATCCACCTCTGTTGCCTCCGCCCCAGGGGCCGCCATTATTTCCAGACATATATTTCCTTGTCCCTTACTTGCGTCAGTCACCTATGTTCCGTCAAAGATGTGCGTTTTCGCACGAAATTCAAGCGGTACGCGTCGGCGCCTTCATAGTTACGAGTTCTTCGGCCATCGTCGGGTGAACCGCAACAGTCCGATCAAAGTCTTCCTTCGTTGCGCCCATCTTGACCGCAATACCAACCATCTGGATCATTTCACCAGCATGGTCGGCCACGATATGGCAACCAAGGATCTTTCGAGTATCCTTGCATACGATGAGCTTCATCAAAACCCGGTCGTTACGCCCTGCAAAAGAATGGTGCATCGGCTTGAACGAAGCGACGTAAACCTCGATCGGTCCCTTTGCCGCGGCGTCCTCTTCCGAGAGACCGACCACTCCGTATTCAGGCTGAGTAAAGATTGCCGAAGGGATCAGGTCGTGATCCACAGCGGTCGGATTGCCTTTGAATACCGTCTCGACAAAAGCCATCGCCTCGCGGATCGCAACAGGGGTAAGCTGAACACGGTCCGTCACATCTCCAATGGCAAAGACCGAAGGAATGTTGGTCTGCGAGTATTCATCAACGACAATCTCGCCTTTGCGCCCCGACTTGATGCCAACCTCCTCAAGGCCAAGCCCCTCGGTGTTTGGAGAACGCCCCGTCGCAAACATCACCTGATCAAAGAGCTTTTCAACACCATTCGTGCCTTTGACACAAATCTGATCGCCCTGTTTCTCCATCGAGAGAATGTTGACACCACAATGAAGATCAACACCACGATCCTTCATCTGATCGGCAATGAGCCCACGCGCTTCACCGTCGAAACCGCGAAGAATTTGCTCGCCGCGATAATATTGGGTCACTTCGACACCAAGACCATTAAGGATGCCTGCGAACTCGCATGCGATATAGCCGCCGCCAACTATCAGGATCGACTTGGGCAGTTCATCGAGCAGAAAAATCTCGTTGGAGGTGATGCCAAGGTCTGCGTTCTCCATCTCGGGAACACTCGGACGGCCACCAACTGCGATCAAAATGTGCTTCGCGGTAAAGGTCTCGCCCGTGCTGAGCGATACAGTATGCGCATCTTTGAGCGTGGCACGAGCATCAAAAATTTCGACGTTCGAGCCATCGAGCAAACGGCGATAAACACCCTCTAGTCGGTCGAGTTCCGCGTGAAGTTTCCCACGGAAATCAAGCCAGTTAAATGTGCCGTCAGGCACGTCCCAACCATAGGCACGTGCGTCAGACATTGCTTCGTTGAACTCGGACGCAAAGACCATGAGCTTCTTGGGAACACAGCCTCGGATTACACAAGTCCCGCCCATGCGGTATTCTTCTGCAAGAGCGACCTTTGCGCCCGTCGCAGAGGCGACCCGTGCTGCGCGCACTCCGCCAGAACCGCCCCCGATGACAAAAAGATCGTAATCAAAGGACATAGCTAACTCCGTAATTCTATCGGGCCGTCGGTCGGCCTCTTGCAGTCTTTCAGCAGATGGTCCCCTCACCGAACATCGTCAAGGGGTGTGCCGCTTACTCGGAAATATCTGTGAAAAGGTTGTCGTTCTCAAGGAAGTCGAACTTGCTCTCTTCGACCGAGCCTTCGTTGATGTCGCGCACTTCGACGCGGCCATCTCCGTAACCGATCACAACAGCGTCACAGATATCGATAAAAAGACCATTCTCTACAACGCCCGGAATCTGGTTCATAACAAGGCTAAGCTGGCGGGCATTGCCGATCCGGTTGAGATGCAGGTCAAGAATATGGTTACCCTCGTCTGTGATGAAGGGGCGGTCACCATTCATGCGAAGCGACACATCGCGCCCCATGACATCCATGCCGATGAGCGCTTCTTCGACGATGGTCTTTGTTGTTTGCCAGCCAAATGGGATGACTTCGAGCGGAAGCGGGAAAGCACCCAAGGTTTCAACCGACTTTGAGATATCCGCGATCACGATCATCTGATCCGAGGCAGTCGCCACGATCTTCTCCTGAAGATGTGCTCCGCCACCGCCTTTGATCAGGTTCAGGTTACGGTCAAATTCGTCAGCGCCGTCGATGGTGACATCAAGCCATTTGGCTTCATCAAGGCTGATCACTTCGATACCAACCTCGCGTGCCAATTGCGCCGTGCGGTTTGAAGTCGGAACGCCCTTGATCCGAAGACCCTCGTTTTGGACCATTTCGCCAAGGCATTTCACGAGCCAAGCTGCTGTTGAGCCGGTTCCCAAGCCTACGCGCATTCCGCTTTCGACATACTGAGCTGCGCGTTTGGCAGCGACGAATTTGGCTTTGTCGATGGGGGAAAGTTCACCGGTCATGGGGGCAGCTCCGCTTTAGGTTCACACGCGTTATAGGGGCAATTCATCAAGGGCGCGAGAGACAAAAGCCCGCAGTTGATCGCAATTAAACCCCTTTGGATTACACGGTTGCGCCTTTGAGCGTGACTATGTCGTATTCGGACGTCTCTTGGAAAAGACACCGCATAGTCTGAGAGTAACAAACGAGGTTCATGATGTTTCTTTCAGTCTTTGACATGTTCAAGTTAGGTATTGGTCCTTCTTCATCTCATACGATGGGACCAATGGTGGCGGGGGCGCGGTTTATTGAACACCTCCGCAAACTCCCGTTTGGCGTTCATGGACTTCGCGCATCCCTCCATGGATCCCTCGCCTTTACAGGCGTTGGGCACGCAACAGACCGAGCAGTGATCCTCGGGCTCGCAGGCTTTGTGCCCGACACCTATAACGCGGCGACTGCCGAAACAGAACTTGCCCGCATCAATACCGAAGGCACCCTATCGGTCGAGGGGCTTGGCACTCTCGAGTTCTTGCCAAAGGAGCACTTGGTCTTCGATTACGGCCCAAATCTCGAAGGTCACGCAAATGGCCTCGTTCTTCGCGGTGTAGATAGCCAAGGCGACACGATTGCCGAAGTGGTTTATTATTCGATCGGTGGCGGCTTTGTGCTGACAGCCGATGAATTGGCCGCAGGGCAAGACACCGATAACGGCCCGCCTGTCCCCTTCCCATTTAAGTCCGCAGCCGAGATGCTGGAAATGTCAGCAAAAAGCGGCAAGAGCATTGCCGATATGAAGCGAGCCAACGAGCATTCGCGCGGAGGCGCGGCCGCGCTTGACAAAGGTGTTGCACGAATATGGGAGGTCATGAACGACTGTATCAATCGTGGCCTCAACTCGCCCGAGGGCATTCTCCCCGGTGGCCTTAAAGTTCGTCGCCGAGCGCCCTCAATCTATCAAAGCCTCGTAGCCGAGCGCGGCATGAACCTTGTTGCGCCGCATACAATCAATGATTGGATGTCGGTCTATGCGATGGCAGTGAATGAGGAAAACGCGGCAGGCGGTCAGGTTGTGACTGCGCCAACCAACGGCGCGGCGGGCGTTGTGCCAGCGGTGATCCGCTATTGGCTAGATCATGTGCCGGGCGCAAGCGCGCGCAATATCCCCGACTTCCTTCTGACGGCTGCTGCGATTGGCGGCCTGATCAAGTTCAACGCCTCGATCTCTGGTGCGGAATGTGGCTGTCAGGCAGAAGTCGGAAGCGCTTCGGCAATGGCGGCTGCGGGCCTTTGCGCAGTAATGGGCGGAACGCCAGAACAAGTTGAGAATGCGGCCGAGATTGCGCTTGAGCATCATCTTGGAATGACATGTGATCCGGTCAAAGGTCTCGTCCAAGTTCCCTGCATCGAACGCAATGGGCTCGGCGCGATCAAGGCTGTTTCGGCAGCCTCGCTCGCGTTACGCGGAGACGGTCAGCATTTTGTGCCACTTGACGCTGCAATTGAGACGATGCGGCAAACAGGCGTGGACATGCACAGCAAATATAAGGAAACATCGTTGGGCGGATTAGCCGTGAATATTCCGAATTGCTGAGCCAACCAAATGAATGACCGTGTACCCCTAGGCATTGCCCTTATGATCGGGTTTTGCGTCCTCGCACCAATGCTGGACGCTTTTGCCAAACTCGCTGCCGAGACGATTCCGGTGGGGCAAATCACCACTGCACGTTTCATTGTTCAGGCCGCAATCATGGCACCCGTCTGCCTTGTGATGGGTTTTGGTCTCAGACTTGATATGCGGCTCATTGGTCAGCTAACGCTTCGCGCTCTTTGCCTTATCGGATCGACCTATTGCTTTGTGGCAGCTGTTTCGCGGATGCCCATCGCGGATGCTCTTGCGATTGCCTTTGTCGAGCCTTTCATTCTTTTGATCCTAGGCAAGTTCCTGTTCGGTGACGAAGTTGGCCCCCGCCGCATCGCGGCCTCGATCGTCGGCTTCGGCGGTGCACTTCTTGTAATACAGCCGAGCCTCAGTGCCTTTGGCTATTGGGCGCTCTTTCCACTTGGAACAGCCGTTCTATTTGCACTTTACATGTTGGTGACCCGCGGCCTTAGTCGCAAAATGCACCCCATCCCGATGCAGTTTCACACTGCTACAGTCGCCACGGCAATTTGCGTTCCCATTACTTGGGTGGCAGATATTACCGCAATTCCGACTCTGGATCCTGTGATGCCAGAAGGCATTTACTGGGTGTGGTTGTTCGGCGTAGGCGCATGTTCCGCTGCATCTCACGGTTTGATGACCTTTGCCTTGCGTTTCGCGCCTTCAGCGACGCTCGCGCCTTTGCACTATTTAGAGATTGTGAGCGCAGCCATTTTGGGATTTGTGATTTTCCAAGACTTCCCGAACCTGCTGACTTGGTCTGGAATCGCGGTTATCGTTTCCTCGGGTCTTTATATTGTGCACCGCGAACGGATGACGGCCCGCACTGCAACGGTTACTCTCCCCCCAACAGGCCAGAACAAAGTCTAAAAGGACGCGATCAAACGATCCCGCTCACTGCGCGGGACAGAGAGTACTGCCAAACCCGATAGAGAGATATGCTGCTCTGAATCCTTGGTCTCGTTTGAAATCGAGGTAAATCCCAGCGGGTCTAACTCCTCCCCATTTAGGTTCCATCGTAATCCGCGCGTTTGGCATTTAAGGCTCTCTAAAGGCATGATCGAAACCCGTGTCCCTGAACGCAGGTTCAGTTCTAACTCGCCCCGCACCACTATGGAAATGTCCTGCGACCCCACAAGCACGATCCGCTTGTCCGGGTATCGCGCCATAACGTTCAAGACGGACAGAAGATGGTCCACTCTCCCCCCCGAAAACCCGAGGGCATAGATCATTCTGGCCTCGATCCGAGAGACGCACTTCTCAAAATCGGTTGTGGTTTGCTCGATGATTGGGTGAAGCAGGTTGGCAAAAGCCTCGCGCTCTGCTTCTTCGATACTGTCCATATCACCGATGACAAAGTCAGGATCTATTCCTGCGCAGCGTAAAGCCTTGGCTCCACCATCTGCTGCAACAATGTGTGAAACGAGAGCCGCATAATCTTGAAGGTCCTGCGACTCAGATTCTCCACCACCCACAACCATCACGGGATCATTTTCGCTTAGAATCATCACATTCAACGTAAAAACCCCCATTTTCCAGCCACTTTGCCACAATATCGCCTTGAAATAATCCCGCTCTTTTCTTGGTTTTGTTCCAGAAATCAATCCAATCAATGGTAAAACCACAGCACTGAGTTTGTAAAAGAGCGAGGATCCAATGGTAGGATCGAGTAAAGTCTTAACAGTTTCATACGGCACGTTCTCGTGTACTCTTGAGGGATTCGACGACTCCTTCGACACGATGAAAGCGATTGCGGAGTACTTCCGCGATCTGGCTGCCGATGACCGTTACTTTGGCGCGGAACCTCCGACGCCTGACGCAGAGATGCTCGCTCGGATTGCAGAACGCGAAATTGCCCGTCGTGTTGAAGCGCGGATGAGCGATGGAGGTATTCACCTTCGCGCTGCAGACGCCACGATGCCTCGTGCCCAAGTAGCCGCAGCTCCTGCTCGCGTTGCGCCTACTCCGGTTTCCCCCGCTGAACCTGCGATGCCTCCTGCGGCTTCGGTTCAGCCGGCTTCGACGATCGCGCGCCCTGTGGCACAACCATCGGAAAGCGTAGCCGCAAAACTCCAGCGCATTCGCTCGGTTGTTGGCAAGACAGCCGCGCAGCCTGCCGAATTCATCGAAGATCTCGCGCCTTCACAAGAGTTCATCGAGGCAGAAGAGATCGAAACGCTGACCTTTGGATACGAACAGGAAGCCACGGACGACGATAACGCGCCGGTCGGAACCCCTGCGCAAGCAAAGCCTATTTCAGAAACGCAGGCTTTCGAACAAACCTTCGAAGAAGATGCCGCCATCGCTTCGGTTCTGTCAGAAGTTGACGAGCAAGAGGATGAGTATACGGCTGATGATGCTATTGACGCCGAACGCGACGAAGAAGATCTCGATCTTGAACTCGCCGACGTCGATGAGGACACCGCGCCAGAAATTACGATAGCGGCTGCCACCGACGAAGTTTCAGATGATGACGAGCTTTTGAGCCGTTTGACTGCTGACCTCGACGAGGATGATCACGACGATCAAGCTGATGAAACGCTCGAAGACTTCGCCGAGGAAAATCTTGCGGCAGAGATTGCAGCAGTCGTAGAGCCGGAAGCCGTCACACCAGAAACTACGAAAGAGCCCAAAGACCTGCGCACTCTGGCCCGTAACCGCGTTCGTGTTATCCGCATGAAACGCGCAAGCGAGGAATTTGAGCGCACACTCAATGTAGAATCTTCGGACACTTCGATCTTTGCGGATTCTGAAGACGAGCCAGAAGAAGTCGCAGCCACAATCGAGCCTGCACAAAAGGTCAACCTCGCAGACCTCGACGGCCTTGATGAATTCGACGTCGCCTCGGATGCTCTTTCGGACGAGGAAGAAGCAGAGCTTCTCCGTGAACTGTCCCAGATCGAAGAGAGTGCAGACGAAACCGAACTCGAGGCAGACGACGAATACGATGACGATCTGGATGACGAAGAAGACTTCGCCCCCTCTCATTCGGACCAATCTGATGAGTTTGAAGAAGAATATGAAGTTGAAGCAGCACCCGCACCCGCAAACCCATTGCGCCGCATAGGCCGTGCCCTTCTCGACCGTACGCCCGATCAGAGCGAGGATCTAAACCGTATCGCAAACCGTGCGGATGAGCATCTTCGCGAACCAGAATCGAACCGTCGCCGCGAAGCGTTTTCGCAGCTCAAAGCGGCTGTTGCTGCTACCGAAGCCGCCCGCGCTCTTGGCGAACAAGAGGAAACGGAAGATCTCCGCGAAAACCCGTTCCGCCGTGTACTTGACCAAGTCGTCCGCCCGCGTCCTGCTCCGCTCAAGCTTGTCGCAAGCCAGCGCGTAGATGTTGCTCCGACTGAAACTCCATCCGCACCGGTTCAGCCGAGCCGTCCGGTTATGCCGCGCCGCATCTCGGCTCAGAGCAATGCCGTTCGCAAAGAAGAAATCGAAGATGACACTTCGGGCTTTGTTCAGTTCGCCTCGAACATGGGTGCAGAGGGTATCGAGGAACTCCTTGAAGCTGCTGCAGCGCATACGACATTCGTCGAGGGGCTCGAAGATTTTTCGCGTCCGCAAGTCATGCGCAAACTAATGGAAATCGATACCTTTGACCGCGAAGACAGCCTCCGTGCATTTGGCACTTTGCTGCGTGAGGGCCGCATCCTTAAGGTGCGCATCGGTCGCTTTGCCATTTCAGACGACACCGATTATCGCCCATAAGGCTAAATATTTTTGATTTAAGAATGCGGCAGGGTAATCCCTGCCGCTTTTCTTTTGCGCGACAAAGGCGATGGTGCCTTTTCTCTTTGCCTCTTGGCTCCTATCTTGAAGTCAATCTAAGAACAAAGAGGCCAAAATGACCAAACACTCCCCTGTTTTCGACGCGAATGCATCTGGCGGCAAATCACTAGGGCCTCTCCCCGAATGGGATCTTACCGACCTTTATCCGTCGACAGATTGTGCTGAGATCAAGCGAGACATCAATTGGCTGGAAGGTGCATGTTCGTCCTTCGCGACGGACTATGAGGGCAAACTGGCAGAGCTCTCGGCTGCGGCGCTTCTTGAAGCCATCAAGCGTTATGAACAAATTGACATCATCGCGGGGCGCCTGATGTCTTTTGCAGGTCTGCGCTACTACCAGATCACGACGGATCCGGAGCGCGCCAAGTTCATGTCTGATCTTCAGGACAAGATCACAGTTTATACTACGCCGCTGGTGTTCTGGAGCCTAGAGTTCAACCGCATCGAAGACGATCGCTACAAAAAGCTCATGTCCGAGAACATCGACCTTGCGCGGTATAAGCCTGTTCTTGATCGCATGCGTTCGATGAAGCCTTATCAGCTTTCGGATGAGCTTGAGAAATTCCTGCATGATCAGAGTGTTGTCGGCGCCGCAGCTTGGAACCGTCTCTTTGACGAAACCATTGCGGGTCTGACCTTCGAGGTGAACGGCGAAGAGCTGAATATCGAAGGGACGCTCGACCTGCTCTCCGAGCAAAAGCGCGAGCGCCGCGAAGCAGGTAGCCGCGAACTCGCTCGTGTCTTTGAGAAAAACGTTAAAACCTTTGCCCGTGTCCACAACACGCTCGCCAAAGAAAAAGAGATAGAGGATCGCTGGCGCGGTTTCGAGACCGCGCAAATGAGCCGTCACCTTTCGAACCATGTTGAGCCGTCGGTGGTCGAAGCGCTCCGTAATGCAGTTGTCGAAGCATACCCCCGCCTCTCGCACCGCTATTACCGCCTCAAGGCCAAGTGGCTCGGTTTGGACAAGCTTCAGGTTTGGGACCGAAATGCGCCGCTCCCAATGGAAGCCGACCGCCTTGTCGGTTGGGAAGAGGCCGAAAAGGTCGTGATGGAAGCTTACGCCGCATTTGATCCGCGTATGGCGGATATTGCCGAACCTTTCTTCAAAAAGGGTTGGATTGATGCAGGCGTAAAGCCTGGCAAAGCTCCCGGTGCGTTCGCGCACCCGACCGTTTCGACTGTGCACCCCTACGTCATGCTCAATTACCTCGGCAAACCGCGCGACGTCATGACACTCGCGCACGAACTTGGACATGGGGTTCACCAAGTTCTGGCAGCCGGTCAGGGCGAACTCTTGTCTTCTACCCCACTTACACTTGCTGAAACGGCTTCTGTGTTCGGCGAGATGTTAACCTTCCGCAAACTTTTGTCAGAGGCCAAATCACAGACCGAGCGTAAAGTGCTCCTTGCGGGCAAGGTCGAGGACATGATCAACACTGTGGTCCGCCAGATCGCCTTCTATGACTTCGAGTGCAAACTTCATGACGCTCGACGTCAAGGTGAGCTGACACCCGAGGACATCAATGCGCTCTGGATGTCGGTTCAGGCCGAAAGCCTAGGCGATGCCTTTGAGTTCTTTGAGGGCTACAAGACCTTCTGGGCTTACATCCCGCACTTTGTCCACTCGCCCTTCTATGTTTATGCCTACGCCTTTGGCGATGGTCTCGTGAATGCTCTTTATGCGGCTTACGAAGAAGGCGACGCGAACTTCCAAGAGAAGTATTTCGACATGCTCAAAGCTGGCGGCTCAAAGCATCACAAAGAGCTACTTGCGCCCTTTGGCCTAGATGCCTCTGATCCTGCTTTTTGGAGTAAAGGTCTCTCGATGATCGAAGGAATGATCGACGAGTTGGAAAAAATGGAAGACTGATCCATCTGGATCAGCCTTTTAAATCAATTCCAAAATGTTTGAGATTGATGCCCTGCGTCTTAATACGGCGTAGGGCAGTCTCGACAAATCTTGGACCGCCGCCATTGAGCATTTTGCGGAAGAGGAACCAATATACAAACTCGGCATGTGGCCAGTCTCTGGTCGTCGCTTGCTCAATTGCCGAGCTGATTTCCATCACATCGTGACAAGAAACGCCGTTGTGATTTAGGTCTGTCTTTGCACAGAAAACGGCAGGAACGCCTAGGCACATCGCTTCGAGGGCATGTGGCGAGTTATAAGACAAAGTGACCTTTGCCTTTGCAAGGACATGGCTCACAGGCTCTTTGGTGGCTTCAACGTTGCCTCGTTGACGACTAAGCCGCCCCAATAGGTCGTCCAACTGGTCGTCATTGATTGCTGAGTGGCTCCAGAAGATGATCTTTTCGCCTTGCGCGGCAGCGACCGCTCCGCGAACAAGCTCACGCACATCAATCCGCGTTGTTCGCTCAAGGATTTCGTTCATTGGCTGTAGCAAGACAACGATCGCGTCACGTTTAGGCAGATCGACTGCATCACTGACAAAACGCACCTTTTCGGCAAGCTTGTCAGTGAATTCTCTGGCTTTATCCAAGGGCTGAGCGCTGGGATCGAATGGCGCAGTGACAAGCGAGCTCTCGCCAAAAACACCTTCGGTATCCGCGTAAAAATATGGATTGATATAGGCCGGACCCGTGTTCAGCACATTTTGCTGACGATGAAATCCATGATGGACAAAATGGAAATCCCCATCGAATGGATCTGGGGGAATATTCAGAGGCGCGCGCTCAACAAGTTCAGCGGTACCGCCGAGTTCTCTCAACCCCTTGGCGAGACGGGCATAGAAATGCCCATCTGTCTCGTTCACATGCATCAAGAGATTTCTAGGCAGGTGGATGTAGAACTTTTTATCCATTTTCTGCCTGGAAGGTCATGTCGATCATCCGCTGTGTCCCGCGCGAAAATTCGAGAGGACATGGATAATTGGCACCTGTCACAACAGAGCGCGAGAAAGCTTCAACCTGAAGCACATATTGGTTCACAGTCGGGAAACGCTCGACTTTGCGCCCCTCAGCAGTTTCGAGGGTCAAAGTTGCGATGTCATAGACATTAGCATTGAACGGCGCATTCAGGGTTACATGACCTTTGGTGCCTTGGAAGGTGATGTACTGACGTGCGGCCATTCGCATCGAGACAACGCCCTGATAGGTGAACGAAGGGAAATCTGCGGAAAGTTGCGTGAACACATCGACGTCATTTTCGCGCACAATCTTGGCGTGGGTCACAGCGGTTGGCTCTTCGCCGGTGACAAAACGGGTCGAGCCAAAGATATATACACCAATATCAGGGAGCGCACCGCCGCCCGTCTCGGGACGGTTGCGGATGTTCCCTGTGTCTGCGGCGTTGTTATAGCTAAAGACCGTATCGACAAGCGTGAGCTCGCCAATTGCGCCACCTTGAACGAGTTGCTTGGCGCGCTGGTACTGCGGATGATGCACGATCATATAGGCTTCGGCTGCAAGTTTGCCGCTCTTATTACGCGCAGCAATAAGCCGATCAAACTCTGCCTCGTTCATTGCAATCGGCTTTTCACAAAGCACGTTCTTGCCCGCCTCTAGAGCCTTGATTGTCCACTCTACATGAAGATGGTTCGGGAGCGGGATATAAACCGCATCAATGTTCGGATCCGCGAGCAAAGCATCATAGCTCTCGTGGACTTTTAGATTTGGTTGAAACGCCTGAAAGGCCTTGGCCTTTTCTGCACTGGAGGTTGCCAGAGCATAGAAATCAGCCCCTTCAGCCGCGTGGATTGCACGGGCCATATGTTGCAGTGCAAAATTTGCAGCGCCTAGTATTCCCCAACGGACTGTCATCTGAAAGCTCCCCATTCAAGTTCGAGGCGAGACTATCAGGACCACAGCCAAGGGCAATGACTACAAAGGTAAAGTCTTAGTTCGTTGGGGTGTTTTCATCTTTGTGACCCATGTCTTTCCAGACATGTGCGCGGCGCCAAGTCCAGACGATAGACCCCAGATAAAGTAGGTTAAGTGCGGCAAGCGTTGCCCAAGGCCAAGTGAAAAGAACAGCCATAACACCAACGATCGCAAGGACAAAAAAACGCGCGTATTCACGAGGGATCGTCACCGACTTCAACGACGGAGTTGGAACGCGGCTTATCATCATCAGACCCGAAACAAGCATTGCGCCACCGACAAACCAAGCGTTCGGATCACCGAACTCTGGAAAAGTCTTGTGCACAAAAAGCGGGAACATCACGAGCAGCGCACCTGCGGGTGAGGGAACACCGACAAAGTTTCGGCGCTGTTCGCCTTTGGGACGCGCTTTTGCATCTACGTTAAAGCGCGCAAGGCGCATAACGCAGCAAATCGCGTAAATGAGCACGAGGATCCAGCCTTCGCTCGAAGACTGTAGTCCATAGAGATACATCACAATGCCCGTCGCGACCCCAAAATTCATGAAGTCAGCAAGCGAGTCGAGCTCTGCGCCAATCTCGCTCTCGGTTTTCAGCAGGCGCGCAAGACGTCCATCCAGACCGTCGAGAATGGCTGCAACGAGAATAAGGAACACCGCAAACTCAATCCGCCCTTGCATGGCAAAGCGAATAGCCGTCATTCCGGCGCAAATTGCCGAAATGGTGAGCAAATTCGGCAGCATCTGCCAAAGCGAAAGTGACTTTTTAGATTGCGGTGCATGTACCATTTAGATGCTCTCTGCCATACGGCGCGGTTCGTCGCTGTTAAGATCGGCCAAAACAGTCTCGCCCGCAATCATGGTTTGGCCCAGCGCCACTTTGGGTGCCACACCGTGCGGAAGGTAGACATCGACGCGCGATCCAAAGCGAATAAGCCCAAAACGCTCGCCCGTCTTTAGGTGCTCGCCACCCTTTACAAAGGGCACGATACGGCGCGCAACGAGACCAGCGATTTGAACGACCGCGATCTCGCGACCATCTTCAAGTTCGATCCGGAGCGAATTGCGTTCGTTGTCTTCACTGGCTTTGTCGAGCGATGCATTCAGGAACTTGCCAGGACGATAGGCAACTTTCTTAATGGTGCCAGTGATTGGTGTGCGGTTCACATGGCAATTAAAAACGCTCATGAACACAGAGACGCGGAGACGCGGCTCAGGGCCCATATCAAGTTCTGCTGGCGGCACCGCCTCTTCGATGAGCGAGATGACACCGTCAGCGGGCGAAATCATGAGACCTTCGCGCTGCGGGACCGAACGGATCGGATCGCGGAAGAAATAGTAGCACCAAACCGTAAGCCCGACACCGATCCAACCCAGAGGCTCCCATACAAGAAAGAGCACAGCTGTGATTGCGGCGAAAATTGCCACAAATTTGCGACCCTCAGGGTGCATCGGTTTAATAAAGGTATCAGTCATTTTCATGGGTCATCCCCGCCTATTCAAAACTAGACCACATTGCGGCCGCTTGTAGCATCCTTTGCATCAAGGCATGCCCGCTGACAAGCAAAAGGGGCGCTTCTCGATAGAAGCACCCCTTCAATTCATCGTATGCAATAACCTCAGGCCGTCTCGAGCATACCTTTTTCACGTGCCAATTCGGTCATCCGCTGCTGTAGCTTTTCAAAAGCACGCACTTCGATTTGGCGAATTCGCTCGCGGCTGACACTGTACTGCTCTGAGAGGTCCTCAAGAGTGATCGTTTCATCCTGTAACCGGCGCTGGATTAGAATGTCCCTTTCGCGATCATTCAAGACCTGCATGGCCTCCGCTAGAAGTGCACGGCGGCTATCAAGCTCATCCTGCTCTTCGTAATGCGCCGCTTGGTTCGCATCTTCGTCTTCGAGCCAATCTTGCCACTGCGTCGCGGTATCACCGTCTGAACCCACCATCGCATTGAGAGAGGCATCCCCCCCCGACATGCGGCGATTCATCGAGATCACTTCATCTTCGGTCACACCAAGATCCTTGGCGATCTGAGCAACATTCTCGGGACGCAAATCGCCTTCTTCCAATGCACCGATACGCGCTTTGGCTTTGCGAAGATTAAAGAACAACTTTTTCTGAGCAGAGGTGGTGCCAAGTTTCACAAGGCTCCAAGAACGCAAGATATATTCCTGAATACTCGCACGGATCCACCACATCGCATAGGTCGCTAGGCGGAAACCCTTTTCGGGATCGAACCGCTTTACCGCCTGCATCAGGCCGACGTTTGCCTCGGACACGACTTCTGCTTGGGGCAAGCCATAACCGCGATACCCCATGGCGATTTTCGCCGCGAGACGTAGGTGTGATGTCACGAGCCTATGCGCAGCGCCTGAATCCTCGTGATCCACCCAGCGCTTTGCGAGCATGTATTCCTCTTCAGGCTCCAGCATCGGAAATTTGCGGATTTCCTGAAGGTAACGGTTAAGTCCTTGCTCCGGCGATGGTGCCGGAAGATTTGCGTATCTAGTCATATTACTCATATCTGTCCCCCTCCAATGTTTAAGGGCTTAACATCGATATT
>JAYPUF010000038.1:0-21297 GCA_038133925.1 Marivivens sp.
GCAAGACGGTTCGCATGGTGCGCGGGCTTGAGGCGGCTGGCTTCAAGGTCGAGCCTGATACCTATTTTGACACCATCACCGTCGAAGTTGGCCCGCTCCAAGGCACCGTCATGAAGTCCGCAGTGGAGGAGGGGATCAACCTTCGCAAAGTTGGCACGACCAAAGTTGGGATCAGCCTTGACGAACGCACCCGTCGTTCGACGATCGAGGCCGTTTGGCGCGCGTTCGGGATCGACCGTAAGGACGAAGATCTTACGCATCGCTATATGATCCCCGATACACTTGCGCGTGAAACGGACTATCTGTCTCACCCAATTTTCCACATGAACCGCGCTGAAACCGAAATGATGCGCTATATGCGCCGGTTGTCGGACCGCGATCTCGCGCTTGACCGCGCGATGATCCCGCTTGGATCGTGCACCATGAAGCTCAACGCGGCGGTTGAGATGATGCCGATCACGTGGCCCGAGTTTGCATTCATGCACCCCTTTGTTCCTGTGGATCAGGCCGCTGGTTATCAAGAGATGATCGCCGATTTGTCGGACAAGTTGTGTCAGGCCACAGGGTATGACGCCATGTCGATGCAGCCTAACTCGGGTGCCCAAGGCGAATATGCGGGCCTCTTGACCATCATGGCCTACCATCAGGCCCAAGGCGACAGTAATCGCAAGATTTGCCTCATTCCCGTTTCGGCTCACGGCACCAACCCTGCCTCTGCTCAGATGTGCGGAATGGAGGTCGTCGTCGTGAAGTCTGCGGAAAATGGCGACATTGATGTGGCTGACTTTCGCGCTAAAGCAGAGGTCGCCGGAGACAATCTTGCCGCTTGTATGATCACCTATCCGTCAACTCATGGGGTCTTTGAGGAAACCGTTCGCGAAGTTTGCGAGATCACCCATCAATACGGTGGGCAGGTCTATATCGACGGCGCAAACCTCAATGCAATGGTTGGACTCGCCCGCCCTGGGGATGTCGGCGGCGATGTAAGTCACCTCAACCTTCATAAGACATTTGCCATCCCGCATGGCGGCGGCGGCCCTGGCATGGGGCCAATCGGGGTCAAAGCGCACCTTGCGCCGTATCTTCCTGGCCATCCTGAAACAGGTGGCTTAACGGGGCCCGTGTCAGCTGCGCCTTGGGGGAGCGCTTCGATCCTACTTATCTCGTGGGCCTATGTCCTGATGATGGGCGGGCAGGGACTCACCAATGCAACCAAGGTTGCGATCCTCAACGCCAACTATATTGCCAAGCGGCTCGAAGGGGCGTTCGGAGTGCTCTACAAAGGCAAGGGAGGGTTCGTTGCGCATGAGTGCATTCTCGACACTCGGCCATTTGCCGAAGCGCCGGGCATCACGGTAGACGATATCGCCAAGCGTCTCGTTGATAATGGTTTCCATGCACCTACCATGAGCTGGCCTGTTGCGGGAACCTTGATGGTTGAGCCCACGGAGTCGGAAACCAAGGCGGAACTTGACCGGTTCTGCGAGGCAATGCTTTCGATCCGTAAAGAGATCGACAAAGTCGCCTCAGGGGACTGGCCTTTGGACAACAATCCCTTGGTCAACGCGCCACACACGGTGGAGGATTTGATCAGTGCTTGGGATCGACCGTATTCGCGGGAAGAAGCCTGTTATCCCGCAGGTTCCTTCCGTGTTGATAAATACTGGTCGCCCGTCAACCGAGTGGACAACGTTTATGGTGATAGGAACCTAGTCTGTAGTTGTCCACCACTGGAAGACTACTTAGCAGGGTAAAATTATCCCTTAATATTCGGTAAAAGTGTGTTAGCATGGCGGCAGTTCCAAGTGGGACTGTCGCCTTTTTGACATTTCTCTTCGGAAAAATAGGCTACGCTAGCCTATCGCCGCGTCTGATGATTGGATTTGCCTTTCATCAAGATAGTGCCTCTCTTTTTTAGGGGGCGTATTTTTCAATTATCGGATTTTGTTTTGAAGTCTCCAAGCCTATCCAATTCCATTCGCTTTCCACACCTGTTGCGTTCGCCGCTTCTGGTGAACCTAAGTGACGAAGATAGAACAGAGTTCTTGGATAATTGTGTTGTCCAAATCTACGAAAATCTAACCGATGTGCTGGTCCAAGGAGGTCAATCCAAGGGCCTCTATATGGTTGCACACGGAGCGCTTGAGATAAATCGCGCTTCCACAGCAGGGGAACGTGTTACGCTTCTTTTGGTCCAGAGTGGTCAAACAATGGGCGAAATCGAGGCAATTGGTGAATGTCCAGTCGTTGCGAATGTCACTGCACGGCGCGGAACCACCCTGTTGCTTTGCCCAAGAGACTCACTCCTGAAATGGATGGCGCGTCCGGAATTCATCAAAGCTTGGATGAGGCAGTTTACAATTCAGGTTGCCATACAGAACGAGAACCGCGTCATGGATCGTGTTGATCCGATCAATGTTCGTGTCGGTCGATACCTTTGGCAGTTCTCGGATCGGCATGGGATTTTCGATCGAAGCCAGACACTTTTGGCGGAAACAGTTGGTTGCTCGCGCCAAACAGTAAATGGAGTGATCAAAGAGTTCAAAGAGCAGGGTTTGGTAGAACGCATGCGTCAGGGCGTGCGCATCATCGACCGTGATCGTTTTCAAGACCTATATGGCAGAGCAAAATAGTCTATTAGATTCGAAAATCATGACCTTAGCCCTTGCTAGCAGGGGGTAAAGGCCCTAAGTGGCGCTCCTGTTGTCCGTGTTAAGACCAAGCGGGGGGAGCCATGATCCAGACGCCCTACTACCTGATCGACAAGAGCCGACTTCTTCCCAACATGGAAAAGATCGCTTGGCTGCGAGAGCACTCCGGTGCCAAGGCTTTGCTTGCCCTTAAGTGCTTTGCCACTTGGGGCGTCTTCGACTTCATGAGCGAGTATATGGACGGCACCACGTCCTCGTCTCTCTTTGAAGTCAAGCTTGGTCGCGAGAAGTTTGCCGGTGAAACGCATGCCTATTCGGTGGCATGGTCGGATCACGAAATGGACGAAGTTCTCGCAAACTCGGACAAGATCATTTTCAATACCGTGGCACAGCTCCAACGACACGAAGTAAAGTCTCGGACCCACAAACGCGGTCTTCGCGTGAACCCCGGTGTGTCTACTAGCAGCTTTGATCTGGCCGATCCCGCGCGTCCGTTCAGCCGTCTGGGCGAGCACGATCCCAAGAACATCGAGCCCGTGGCTGATCTGATCAGCGGTTTCATGTTCCACAACAACTGTGAGAACGCGGACTTTGAACGCTTTGATGCCATGCTTAATAGCATCGAGCAGCGCTTCGGCTATCTTATCCGCAAAATGGAATGGATCAGCCTTGGAGGCGGCATTCATTTCACTGGCGAAGGATACCCGTTGGAGAAACTGGCCGAGCGGCTCAAGCGTTTTTCCGAGGTCAACGGCGTTCAGGTCTATCTCGAACCGGGGGAGGCGGCGATTACCAAGTCGACAACGCTTGAGGTCACCGTTCTAGACACGCTTCATAACGGCAAGAGCCTTGCCATCGTCGACAGCAGCATCGAGGCGCATATGCTTGATCTCCTGATCTATCGCGAAAGCGCCAAGATGAACGAGAGCGGTGATCAAGAGTGGATGATCTGCGGGAAATCCTGCCTTGCCGGGGATATTTTTGGCGAGTTCAAGTTCCCCAAGGCGCTTGCTGCAGGTGATCGCCTGTCCATTCAGGACGCCGCGGGCTACACTATGGTCAAGAAGAACTGGTTCAACGGGGTCAAGATGCCTTCTATCGCGATCCGTGAGTTGGACGGAACTGAACGATTGGTGAAAGATTTCACCTACGAGGATTTTGCGGCAGCACTGTCGTAAAACAATTGCCGAAGGGCATTATCCCAACCTGATAACCAAAGGGGGTTTCGTGAGTTGAAACAGAACGTGCTTATCATCGGCGCTGGCGGCGTCGCTCAGGTCGTGGCGCATAAATGCGCGCAAAACAACGATGTGCTTGGCGAGATTCATATCGCCAGCCGGACGCTTTCAAAATGTGAAGCGATCCTTGAGTCCGTCCGTGAAAAAGGCGCGATGAAACAGAACGGCGTTCTGAAGGCTCATCAAGTGGACGCGATGGATACGGCGGCCGTTGCCGCGTTGATCCGCGAAACAGGTGTGGAAATCGTAATCAACGTGGGCTCGGCCTTCGTGAACATGTATGTGCTCGATGCCTGCATCGAGACGGGCGTGGCCTATATCGATACCGCGATCCATGAAGACCCCGCCAAGATCTGCGAGACTCCACCGTGGTATGGAAACTACGAATGGAAAAAACGTGACGCCTGCGCTGCTGCCGGTGTGACCGCCATTCTGGGCGCTGGCTTCGATCCGGGCGTGGTGAATGCCTTTGCCCGCTTTGCTATCGACATGATGGACGAAGTCAAATCCATCGACATCGTGGACATCAACGCAGGTTCGCACGGCAAGTATTTCGCCACGAACTTCGATCCAGAGATCAATTTCCGCGAATTCACCGGAACCGTCTATTACTGGGAAGACCAGCAGTGGAAGGAAACGTCGATGTTCGCCTCGGGCCGCGACTGGGACCTTCCGACAGTTGGCACATGCCGCGCCTACCAGTCGGGCCATGACGAAGTTCATTCGCTTGCTACGAACTACCCACAGGCCGACGTGCGCTTCTGGATGGGCTTTGGTGATCACTACATCAACGTGTTTACCGTGCTGAAAAATCTCGGACTTCTGTCTGAGCAGCCCGTGATGACCGCTGAAGGACAAGAGGTCGTGCCGCTCAAAGTAGTAAAGGCCGTGCTGCCTGATCCGGCCTCGCTTGCGCCGAACTATGAAGGCAAGACCTGCATTGGTGACTTGGTCAAAGGTATGAAGGACGGCAAAGACTTTGAAGTTTTCGTCTATAATGTAGCCGACCACAAAGAAGCTTATGAAGAGGTTGGCTCGCAAGGCATCAGCTATACCGCTGGAGTGCCTCCCGTAGCTGCGGCGATGCTCGTTGCGACGGGCGAATGGGATGCCAAGACAATGAAAAACGTCGAAGAGCTTGATCCCAAGCCGTTCTTTACCATTCTTGATCGCATCGGTCTTCCGACCCGCGTTCAGATCGGTGGTCTGGGCGGTCAAGATAAGGCTTGGAACGCCTGATAGCTGTCAAGGCATTGAAGCCCGCATCGGGCCGCGTATAGGGTGGAGGAAACTCCACCCTTTTGCTTTTGCGGGGCTCTCAATGATCGCAGCGGGTATCGACCTTGGCGGCACGAAAATCGAAGTTCAGCGCTTTGATGCCAAGTGGGCAAGACGGGACGCCAAGCGCGTGCCGACGCCACAAACCTATGATGCCTTGGTGGAAGCCGTGGTGGAGCTGATCGAATGGGCAGGAAATGTGCCTGTCGGGATCAGTGCAGCAGGGTTGATCAATCCTAAGGATGGGATCGCTCTGACTGCTAACCTTCCTGCAAGCGGCAAACCGTTTCCCGCTGATGTCGCCAAGTTTGCTGGCCGCAAAGTGACTTGGGTAAATGATGCTCGCGCATTGATCCTTTCAGAGGCAGTCTTTGGTTCGGCCAAAAATGCCAAATCCGTTGCAGGCCTGATCCTTGGAACCGGTGTTGGAGGGGGGATCGCCGTCAATGGCCGGCTCTTAACTGGTCCTACGGGTACCGTCGGCGAGATCGGCCATGGCCCTCTGTCTGCGCCGGTCATCGCGAAGTATGGACTACCTATTCATCCGTGCGGCTGTGGGAGAAAAGGCTGCGTTGAAACATATGTCTCTGGGCCAGGGATGGTGCGGATCGCCGAGGCAGTTGGATCGGAACTTCGAGAACCTCGATTGATCGCCGAAGAACGAGGGCAGGTCTGGCGCATATGGTGCGAGCTTGCGGCGGAACTCCTGTTGACGCTTTCGCTTGCCGCTGATCCCGATGTCGTGGTGATTGCGGGTGGGCTGTCGAACATTCCGCATTTGATCGACGATTTGGAAGCCGCCCTTTCCGAGGCACAGTTCGGCGGGTTTGGCATTCCAGAACTGCGCCGCGCGACTGTCGGGGATACGGCTGGGGCCAGTGGCGCAGCCTATGCAGCGTGGCGTAAGGCAAGCAATGACTGAGCTCCGTTTTCCCGCTTCGCATGTTTTCGACGGTCAATGCATCACGCCACGAGATATTATCGTTCGTGATGGAATGATCGTTGACGTGACTGTTCCAACTGGAAAGCACTCAAACGTTGAGGGGGTCGTCACCCCTGGTTTTATCGACCTCCAAGTAAACGGCGGCGGTGGAGTGCTTTGGAACGCAGAGACGACCGTTGAGGGTGCACGAAAGATTGCGCAGGCGCACCGTGGTCTTGGAACGGTCGGCATTATGCCCACGCTCATTACAGATGGCCCCGAAGTCATGCGGCGAGCCGTTGATGCGATGATCGAACTTTGGGGTGATGGCGCAATCTTGGGCGTCCATCTGGAAGGCCCGCATATAAATCAATCAAAGCGTGGCACGCACGCCGCTCAATTTGTTCGACCCATAGATGCGGCGACCTTTGCGCAGGTCGGGCGACTGCGCAGTCAGAATATTCCTGTCATGTTAACGCTTGCTCCTGAGTGCGTGTCAGTCACCGATATTGAAAAACTGGCGAAGCTTGGCGTCATAATCTCGCTGGGGCATTCGAATGCAACCGCTACAGAGGCAAAGGCGGGGCTTGAGGCCGGGGCGAGGGCGGTGACGCATCTTTATAATGCGATGTCACAGATGCAGGGGCGAGAGGCGGGGCTGACAGGCGTTGCCATCAACTCGGATGCATATGTTGGGATTATCGCAGACGGGCATCATGTTTCTGCTGAAATGATCGCTCTTGCGTGCCGTGCGCGTCCCGTTCCAGATCGTATGTTCCTTGTATCTGACGCCATGCCGACTGTTGCGGGGCCAGACTCCTTCCGCCTCTACGATATGGATATCAGCCTCGAGAATGGCCGTCTCGTAAACCCTGAAGGGGCACTTGCAGGGGCGCATGTCTCAATGGCGGAGGGGGTGAAATACCTGGTTCAAGAGGTCGGCCTTGGCTTGGCAGAAGCTTTGCGGATGGCAGTCACGAACCCCGCCGCTCTCATCGAGCGACCTGATCTGACGCGGCTTATTGGTCGGCGCATAGAGGACGTCATTTGTTTGAATACAGACCTGACTTTTCGCGGCTCACTCAAAGCTGAGCTGTGAGGCGTTGCAAACGAGCCGCATATCGAGAATGGTATACCAAGTTTGAGCGTTGCAATTTGAGTGCTATGTCTTGGGCGACTATCTAACTCGGGATGAATCAAGGAATAAGGACGGCCGCTTGCTTGCACGGTTGCACTGTAACGAAGTGCATGTGCTGCCCGTCCAAATGAGGAGAAGAAGATGACTTTCAAACCGCACGGCAAACACCTTATCGCAGGCGAATGGGTGGCAAGCGAAAAGAGCTTCCGCTCCGAACCTGCTCACGGCGACGCCCATGATTTTTCGGTCGGCTCGCCCGATCTGGTGGATCGAGCTTGCGTAGCAGCCGAAGAGGCCTTTTGGACCTATGGCTACACCACGCGTTCAGAGCGCGCTGAATTCCTCAATACAATTGCAGACGAGATCGAAGCCCGTGCCGATGCGATCACTCAGATCGGCACTGAAGAAACGGGCCTTCCAGTAGCGCGCCTTCAAGGCGAGCGGGGTCGTACGACTGGCCAGCTGCGTCTGTTCGCTTCGCATATCTTGGCTGGGGATTACCTTGATCGCCGCTTTGACGCGGCGCTTCCTGATCGTGCGCCACTGCCTCGTCCTGAAATCCGCTTGATGCAGCGCCCAATCGGTCCTGTGGCTGTGTTTGGTGCCTCGAACTTCCCGCTCGCCTTCTCGACCGCTGGTGGTGATACGGCTTCGGCTTTGGCTGCTGGCTGCCCAGTTGTGGTCAAGGGACACTCTGCGCATCCCGGCACAGGCGAAATCATCGCTGAAGCCATTCACGCAGCAATTGCCAAATGCGGCGTGCATCCAGGTGTCTTTAGTCTCATTCAGGGCGGCAAGCGCGATGTTGGTACTGCCCTTGTCCAGCACCCGTTGATTAAGGCGGTTGGTTTTACCGGCTCACTGGCTGGTGGCCGTGCGCTATTCGACCTTTGCGCTCAGCGTGATGAGCCGATCCCGTTCTTTGGCGAACTTGGGTCTGTGAACCCGATGTTCTTTATGCCAGCGGCTCTTGCAAACCGCGGTGAAGCAATTGCTGCGGGATGGGCTGGATCGCTCACTATGGGAGCTGGTCAGTTCTGCACAAATCCAGGCATTTCCGTAATTCTTGACGGACCTGACGCTGATGCTTTCACGGCTGCGGCGATCAGGGCGCTTGAACCGATTGGAGCGCAGACCATGCTCACGGACGGTATCGCAAGTGCTTATCGCAGCGGACGTGATCGCGTCGCTGGCACAGCAGGCGTTCAGGAGCTTTTGACTTCGACGTGCGACCTGCGTAACGCAACTCCTTACCTCTTCGCGACGACTGGCAAGGAATGGCTAGAGAACCACATCCTCGGCGAAGAGGTCTTTGGCCCGCTTGGTTTGATCGTGCGTGCTGCTGATATGGACGAAATGCTCACTATCGCGCGCTCGCTTCAGGGTCAGCTGACCTGCACCATCCACCTTGATGACGCCGACGCAGGAGACGCACGAAAGCTCCTGCCGATCCTCGAGCGCAAAGCTGGCCGCATCCTTGCGAATGGTTTCCCGACAGGCGTTGAAGTGTGTGAGGCGATGGTTCACGGCGGACCATACCCTGCATCGACAAACTTTGGCGCAACCTCTGTTGGAACGATGGCGATCCGTCGTTTCCTGCGGCCGGTTTCCTACCAGAACATCCCCGAAGGTGTTCTGCCTGAGGATCTGCGCTAAGACAAAAGTGGGGAGGCCTTGGGTCTCCCCACTTACCTTTGGGGAGGGGACATTATGGTTAAGGTATTTGACACGACGCGTTGCACTTTGGGCGAAGGGACGCTTTGGCATCCGAAGCGTCAAGAGCTGATCTGGTTTGATATTCTGGGCAAGAAGATGTTTCGCAAAGGTGCGGGCGAAACGCTTGTGACAGACCTCGATGAAGTCTGTTCAGCCGCATTTTGGGTCGATGCGTCCCGCGTCGTGGTCGCCACGCAAACGGCATTGGTCCTTCGAAACCTAGATACGGGAGAAGTTCAGCAACTCACCGAACTAGAAGCGGACAACAAAGTAACGCGTTCGAATGACGGTCGCGCAGATCCTTGGGGTGGCTTGTGGATCGGTACGATGGGATTTGGTGCTGAACATGGGGCTGGTTCATTCTACCGCTATTACAAAGGAGAACTGCGTCAGATCTTCCCTAATATCACGATCCCGAACTCTACATGTTTTGCGTCGGATCGGAGCCTTGCTTACTTTTCCGACACCGCGCGCGGCAAGCTCTTTTCCGTGACGCTTGATGCGGATGGTTGGCCCAATGCTGAGCCTGAAGTCTTTGTAGATTTCGCCCCACTTGGTCTTAACCCTGATGGGGCTGTGACTGACGCCTCTGGTAACTTGTGGATCGCGTTTTGGGGCGCTGCCCGCGTGGGGGTGTATTCACCCGATGGGCTGGAAATTGCCTCGCACCCGATGGGGGCCGCTCAAGTAACTTGCCCAGCTTTTGGTGGCTCGGATTTCTCAACGCTCTACTGCACCTCTGCCTCGGAAGGGCTTTCGGAGGCAGAGGCTGCAAAGTTTGATGGTACTGGCCAAGTCTTTGTCAAAGATGGCGCAGGGCAGGGGCGTGCTGAATACGCAGTCTTGCTCTAAGGTTTTACGAGCACCTTGATCAGATGGTCACGGTGCTCGACAAGATCGGCGAACTTTTGAGGTAGAGCACTCAAGGCAATGACCTCAGACGCAATCTCATCTGTAGGAATGTTTCCGTCGCGGATTGCAGTCATTACGCGTTCAAAGTCTGCCTTCAATGCATTGCGCGAGCCGATGATGCGCGCTTCACGTCTATGAAACTCGGCGTCGTTGAAGGTAATGTCGTCCTTGACGACACTGATCAAGACTGTCGTGCCACCATGAGCGAGGAGCGGAAATCCCGCCATTATCGCTTTGGCGTTTCCGGTCGCATCGAATACCGCATCAAACCCCTCGGCGAGGTCTCCGCTAAGAATCTTGTCGTTCGGCTTGTGGGTCTTGGTGAAGCCGAACTTGTCTTTCGCAAGTCCTAGGCGATCATCGCTCAGGTCCATTAGATGCACCTCCGCGCCGGCAATCCGTGCAAAGAGTGCAGCGCCAATGCCAATGGGCCCCGCGCCAGTGATGAGTACGCGATCGCCTTGACCAATTTCCGAGCGCGCCACGGCATGAGCGCCGATTGCTAGGAATTCAACCATCGCAGCCTGTTCAGCTGAGAGCCCTTCGGCGGAATAGACGTTTTGCTCGGGCACCGAGATACGAGCGCACATACCGCCATCGCGATGCACTCCGAGCACTTGAATACCTGTGCAGCAGTTCGGTTTGCCACGCGTGCAAGCGCGACACGTCCCGCAGGAAATATAGGGGTTGATCACAACTAGCTCGCCCTTGCGCGGACCTTCCGCGATGCGACCTGAGAGCTCGTGTCCTATGACGCGCGGGTATTCTAGGAAAGGGTGCTTTCCTTCGAAGATGTGATAATCGGTACCGCAGATGCCGATTGCTTCGATGTCGATCAAAAGCCAGCCATCGGGGACCACTGTTGGTAGAGCGCGCGCTTCGATCCGAACATTGCCCGGTTCTCCAATAACAAGGCAGTCCATCATTTCGGTGCGGTCGTTCATGCGAAGCTTCTCCCAGTCGGCGATTCACTAACGCGCACTCTGGGCCAGTTTTGGCTGGTATGCCAGTTGCAACAGTATTGTAATCCGGTCTGACGCTCGGACGGATAATCTGTTGGAATATTCAGAGGAAAGTGGCAGCCCGTAGGGGAATCGAACCCCTCTTTCCAGGTTGAAAACCTGGCGTCCTAACCGATAGACGAACGGGCCACGGTGGGGAGCGTTTAGTCTGTGACAACGAGAGGCGCAAGAGGGAATTTTAACTTTCCCGCATAGTTTTTTCATCGTCTTGCAGTGTGGGGAAATCGCGGTTAGTTAAGAGCTATTCTCGGGGCGGGGCGAAATTCCCCACCGGCGGTTATAGCCCGCGAGCGCCTTTTGCTTTTGCAAAAGGGTCAGCAGACACTGGTGAAATTCCAGGGCCGACAGTTAAAGTCTGGATGAAAGAGAATGGACAGGACGGGTTCGCCCGGCCCTGACCGCTATCGCCTTGGGACCATTTGGTAAAAACAGGATGGACCCATGACCAAAACTCTCAAAATCGCCTTTATCAAGGCACGTTGGCACGCTGATATCGTTGACCAAGCGTTTGTTGGCTTTAACCAGAATATGACCGAAAGCGGTGTCGGCTTTGAAGTCACGCCTTTTGATGTACCTGGTGCATTTGAAATGCCGCTTCTAGCAAAGAAACTTGGTGCGTCTGGCAAGTTTGACGCCGTGGTTTGCGCAGCGCTTGTCGTGGATGGTGGCATTTATCGCCATGACTTTGTCGCCGCCGCGGTCGTTGACGGTCTGATGCAGGCGCAAATGGAAACTGGCGTTCCGACGTATTCGGTTTCGCTTACGCCGCACCATTTCCAGCCAAGTGCAGAACATACAGGTTTCTACCACGAGCACTTTATCAAGAAAGGTGCAGAAGCCGCAAATGCCGTGCGCATGATCGCCGCATTGGACATCTAAAATTCGATTAAGCATTCTATCTGGGCCGCCCATGAGCGGCCCTTTGCTTTTCTATAGCGCTTCAAGAATTCTTTCGAAAAAGAGTGATGCCGCGCGTGGGAGCTGACGTGATCGGTTCCGAATGACAAAATAGGGTGGAACTGTAATTTCGTTTTCGAGGTGGAGCACATCAAGCTGGTTCCCTAGGCTCGAGCCTGTGAGAAGGTCGGAGACTTCTTTCGATTGTGGAGCGATTACATCGGAATTGGCCAAAAGTGCCTCGACGACCAATAGGGATGAGCTGTTCACGACTTTACTTGGTACTGGCAAGCTTGAGGAATGAAAGGCATCTTCCAGGGCTTTGCGAATGGGTGAGCCGCGCTCTTGGATTACCCAGTCAAAATTGGAAAGATCTTTGAGGGTAATGTCTCGTGTCTCTGCCGCTGGGTGGCCCTTGCGAACGATCAGCTGGACAATCTCTTTTCGGCCAGGGTGGACCGAGAAATCGCTTGTGTTGTGATCTGTGGGAATGCGCGCAACGATAAAGTCGAAGCGACCCTCGTCCAAACCCCTAATAAGTTCGGTCGATGGACTTACTTCGATCGTAACCGATATGTCGGGCGATGTTTCGTTAAGCTTTTGATAAACGGGTAAAACAATTCCAACGGCGGGGCCTGTGACGGTTCCTATGCGCACTTCACCACTTAGTCCTTCATTGAGGTTTTCGACCTCTTTCTGGAGGCTGTCGAGCTCTGTCACGATGACCCGCGCATGGCGTAAAAAAGTTTCGCCCACTGGGGTCGGTTCAAGCCCCTTTGGTGAACGGTAAAATAGTGTCGTTTTCGCGCGCGCCTCGATGTCTGCGACAATGCGTGAGGCAGCGGGCTGCGAGATGGCTAAGGCACTGGCTGCAATTTGAAGTTGGCCCACCTCCGCAATCTTGAGCAAGAGCTGGAGATGCGAGGGTTTGAGCTGTCTTGTGAAGTTCATCTTCATACCAATTTTAGTATATAGAATAACTGTAATTAAATTTTACAGTTATGTGAAGCGAAGAGTAACTCTGTGGTCGAGCTGACAAGCTCTGTCAGGTTGAGCTGCCTTTCACAACGAATGTGCAGAGCGCCTTTTGGGAGGTAAAAATGAAACTCAATTTCCTTATGGCCACGGTTGCAACCGCGGCTATCTCGCTTGCGTCCGCATCTTTTGCTGAAACCGTTGGTATCGCTATGCCGACCAAATCGTCTGCGCGCTGGATTTCCGACGGCAATTCGATGGTTGAGCAGTTCTCAGCAGCTGGCTTTGAAACCGATCTTCAGTACGCAGAAGACGATATCCCGAACCAGCTCGCTCAGATCGAGAACATGATCACCAAGGGCGTAGATGCGCTCGTAATCGCTGCTATCGACGGCACCACGCTTTCGAACGCTCTTGAGAACGCAGCAGCAGCTGGAATTCCGGTCATCGCATATGACCGTCTGATCCGCGATAGCGGGAACGTCGACTACTATGCGACCTTCGACAACTTCAAAGTCGGTGTACAGCAGGCATCGAGCCTTGTCGCTGGCCTTGAAGAGCGTTTCGGCGAAGGCCCCTATAACGTAGAACTCTTCGGCGGTTCGCCGGACGACAATAACGCCTATTTCTTCTACAACGGTGCTATGTCAGTCCTTCAGCCGCTTATCGATGCTGGTAAAGTGAACATCGTTTCGGGCCAGATGGGCATGGACACCGTCGGTACCCTTCGTTGGGACGGCGCAGTTGCGCAGGCACGCATGGATAACCTTTTGTCGGCTCACTACACCGATGCTCAGGTTCACGGCGTTCTTTCGCCCTATGACGGCCTTTCGATCGGTATCCTTTCGTCCCTCAAGGGCGTGGGCTACGGTTCTGGCGACATGAAGATGCCGATCGTCACCGGTCAGGACGCCGAAGTTCCTTCGGTTAAGTCGATGATCGCGGGCGAGCAGTACTCGACCGTCTTCAAAGACACCCGTTCGCTCGCTGGCGTGACTGTTGGTATGGTCGAAGCGCTCCTCAAAGGCGGTGAGCCCGAAATCAACGACACTACGACCTATGACAACGGCGTAAAAGTCGTTCCGTCCTACTTGCTCGAGCCGGTATCTGTTGACGTGTCAAACTGGGAAGAAATCCTGATCGGTAGCGGCTACTACACCGCAGACCAAATCAAGTAATTCCCATTCTCCCTGTCTGCCCGCGTTGCTTTTGGTTTCGCGGGCAGTCTCTCATTCTACATAGGGATCTGCATGACCTCTCTGCTCGAGATGCGTTCCATCACCAAGACGTTCCCCGGCGTGAAAGCGCTTGATCAGGTGAACCTTGATGTAAAGGAAGGCGAAATCCACGCAATTTGCGGCGAAAACGGCGCTGGCAAGTCGACCTTGATGAAGGTCCTTTCAGGCGTCTATCCGGCTGGATCCTATGACGGCCAAATTCATTTTGATGGCCAACTTGCCGAATTCTGCACAATTTCAGACTCGGAGGAAAAGGGCATCATCATTATTCACCAAGAGCTTGCGCTCGTGCCGCTTTTGTCGATTGCTGAGAACTTGTTCTTGGGCAACGAGCGTGCCTCAAATGGTGTGATCAACTGGCGAGACACGTTCCAACGCACCGAGGCGCTTCTCAAAAAGGTTGGTCTCAAAGAAGCTCCCTCAACGCTCATTGAAAAGATGGGAGTTGGTAAACAGCAGCTTGTAGAAATCGCAAAAGCGCTTTCCAAAGAAGTGCGTCTCTTGATCCTTGATGAGCCGACTGCGGCTCTGTCGGAATCGGATAGTCAAGCGCTCCTCGATCTGATGCTCGAGCTGAAGTCACAGGGCGTTACGCAGATCATCATTAGCCACAAACTCAACGAAGTGCGCCGCGTGGCGGATACCGTGACTGTCATCCGCGACGGCACATCGGTTTCGACGATGTCGGCCGCGAGCGGTGAGATTACCGAGGACCGCATTGTGCGCGACATGGTTGGGCGCGATATGTCCGACCGCTATCCCGCCCGTCCTCGAAACCCGTCTGAAGTTTTGATGGAAGTTAAAAATTGGAACGTTTGGCATCCCGAACACGCTGATCGCCAGATGATCACGGATGTAAGTTTTGACGTGCGCAAGGGCGAAGTCGTCGGGATCGCGGGGCTCATGGGGTCTGGCCGGACCGAACTTGCCATGTCGATTTTCGGCCGCAGCTATGGCCGCAATATCAGTGGTGAGGTGACCCTTAACGGTAAGCTAACCGACGTTTCAAGGATCGACCGCGCAATTGCAGCGGGCCTTGCCTATGTCACCGAAGACCGTAAGTCGCTCGGGCTTGTCCTTGACGAGGATATCCGAACAAACATCACGCTCGCCAACCTAGACGAGGTTTCGCGCGCAGGCGTGATAAACGAGCACGAGGAGACTCAGGTTTCGGAAAAATACCGAAAGGCGATGAATATCCGCACACCTTCGGTTTTCCAAAAGGTCGTAAACTTGTCCGGCGGAAACCAGCAAAAGGTTGTGCTTTCCAAGTGGCTCTTTGCGGAACCCGAAGTGCTGATCCTTGACGAGCCGACACGCGGCATCGACGTCGGCGCGAAATTCGAAATCTACGGGATCATCAATGAACTGGCCGCACAGGGAAAAGGGGTCGTCATGATTTCTTCCGAGTTGCCCGAACTCTTGGGCATGTGTGACCGAATTTACGTCATGAACGAAGGCGAACTCGTCGGTGAACTCACCGCCGAAGAAGCCAGCCAAGAGCGCATCATGTCGCTCATTGTTACCGAATAAGGGGCTAGGGGATGGAACAGGTAAACAACAAAAGCCTTGGCGCTTACTTTAAACACCATATGCGCGAGTATGGCCTCTTGATCGCTCTGATTGCGATCATGGTGTTCTTTCAGTTTATGACCGATGGCACGCTTCTTAAGCCGGTCAACATCACCAACTTGTTCTTGCAGAACAGCTACATCATCATCATGGCCCTTGGGATGTTGGTGGTCATCGTGTCGGGCAATATCGACCTGTCGGTCGGCTCAGTGATGGGATTTGTTGGGGCCTTTGCCGCAGTGATGGTCGTTGAATGGGGCGTTCCGGTCAGCGTGACTATTGTCGCCTCGCTCGTCGTGGGTATCATTATTGGCGCGGCTCAAGGCTACTTTGTTGCTTACTGGAAGATCCCCTCGTTTATCGTAACTTTGGCCGGGATGCTTGTGTTCCGAGGCTTGTCCCTCTGGCTTCTCGAAGGGCAATCGGTTGGCCCATTCCCCAAGTCTTTCCAGCTTCTGTCGACCGGCTTTATCCCTGATATCGTGCCCGCTGGGGTCTCGAGTATGTTCGCCGAAATCGCGGGCACGCGGAACTTCAACGTGCTGGCAATGGCCATAGGGATCATCGCAGTAGCGATTATCATTTGGATTGGGCTGCGAGATCGAGCGCACAACGCTCAGTACGGGATTGAAGGAGAGCCGAAGGCATTCTTTATCGCGCGTAATGCTATTGTTGCCGGTGCGCTTCTCTTTGTAATGTTCAAACTCGCGACCTTCCGTGGCCTGCCGAACGTGCTCATCTCTATGGTCGTACTGACCGTCATCTATGCCTTCTTGACCGCAAATACGACGATAGGACGACGCATATATGCACTCGGCGGCAATGAGAAAGCGGCCAAGCTTTCGGGGATCAAGACGGAACGTTTGATGTTCCTGTCGTTCGTCAATATGGGCCTTCTTGCGGCACTTGCCGGTCTGATTTTCGCGGCGCGCTTGAATACGGCGACCCCTAAGGCAGGCTTTGCCGTGGAGCTGGACGTGATTGCTGCGGTGTTCATCGGCGGCGCATCGATGTCAGGCGGATCAGGCAAGATCATCGGTGCAGTTGTTGGCGCATTCATCATGGGCGTTATGAACAACGGCATGTCAATTCTCGGGATTGGCATTGACTACCAGCAGGTTATTAAAGGGCTTGTGCTGCTCGCAGCTGTGTTCTTCGATGTCTACAACAAGAATAAACAGGGGTAATTCATGACCTTCAAACCAGCAACTTGGCCCCGCAAACTTCGTTCGCAAGAATGGTACGGTGGAAACTCACGCGATACGATCTACCACCGAGGTTGGCTCAAAAATCAGGGCCACCCGCATGATCTTTTTGATGGTCGTCCCGTCATTGGGATACTGAACACCTGGTCGGATCTGACGCCCTGTAACGGTCACCTGCGCGAGCTTGCCGAAAAGGTCAAAGCAGGCATTTGGGAAGCTGGCGGTTTCCCCGTAGAAGTGCCGGTCTTTTCCGCCTCGGAAAACACCTATCGCCCGACCGCGATGATGTATCGCAACATTGCGGCTATGGCGGTCGAAGAGGCGATGCGTGGGCAGCCAATTGACGGCGCAGTCCTGCTGGTTGGCTGTGACAAGACAACTCCGTCGCTCCTCATGGGCGCTGCTTCGACCGACATTCCGTCGATCGCCGTGACAGGTGGGCCGATGCTCAACGGCTATTTCCGCGGAGAGCGGGTTGGTTCGGGCACCCATCTTTGGAAGTTCTCCGAAGCTGTGAAAGCGGGCGAGATGACCCAAGAAGAATTCCTTGAGGCCGAGCAATCCATGTCCCGCTCGTCAGGCACCTGCAACACGATGGGCACTGCCTCGACCATGGCGTCGATGGCTGAAGCGCTTGGCATGGCTCTTTCCGGTAACGCTGCGATCCCCGCGGTAGACAGCCGCCGCCGCGTGATGGCGCAGCTTTCGGGCCGCCGAATTGTGCAAATGGTCAAGGATGATCTCAAGCCTTCTGACATTTTGACGAAAGCCGCATTTGAGAACGCGATCCGCACAAACGGCGCGATCGGAGGTTCGACTAATGCTGTTGTACACCTTCTTGCCATCGCGGGACGTGTCGGTGGCGCTGGCGTTGACCTTACGCTCGATGATTGGGATCGTTGCGGACGCGATGTGGCAACCATCGTGAACCTTATGCCTTCGGGCAAATACCTCATGGAAGAATTCTTCTATGCCGGCGGTCTTCCTGTTGTTCTCAAACGCCTCGGCGAAGGTGGGCAGCTCAACAAAGATGCACTGACCGTATCGGGTGAGACGATCTGGGAAGAGGTCAAAGACGTCGTCAATTGGAACGAAGATGTGATCCTGCCGCTCGATAAAGCGCTCACCAAACAGGGCGGTATCGCTGTTCTGCGCGGGAACCTTGCGCCCAAAGGCGCGGTGCTCAAACCTTCGGCTGCAACGCCTGCTCTGATGAAGCATCGTGGCCGAGCGGTGGTGTTTGAGGATATCGACGACTACAAAGCTAAGATCAACGATGATGCGCTTGATGTGGACGAAAGCTGCGTTCTCGTGCTCAAGAACTGTGGCCCGCGCGGCTATCCAGGCATGGCCGAGGTCGGGAACATGGGTCTTCCGCCCAAGGTGCTCAAGAAGGGCATCACCGACATGGTTCGAATTTCGGATGCTCGTATGTCAGGGACGGCCTATGGCACGGTGATCTTGCATACCTCGCCCGAAGCGGCCGCAGGTGGGCCTCTCGCTGTTGTTCAAAACGGTGATATGATCGAGCTGGACGTTGCAAGCCGCCGTCTCCATCTTGACATTTCAGATGAGGAACTTGCGCGTCGTTTGGCAGAGTGGAAACCAAGCCACGATCAGGCCCCGTCAGGCTATGCATGGCTTCATCAGAACCACGTCCAAGGCGCGGATACGGGCGCTGACCTCGACTTCCTTAAGGGGCATCGTGGAAACGATGTCGGGAAGGATTCCCATTGATGAAGATCGCGCTCGTTGGGATAGGTAAGATCGCGCTCGACCAGCACGTACCGTCGATCGTAGGCTCGCCCGTTTGGGAGCTCGCGGCGACGGTCTCGCGGCAGGGGTCGGTTGAGGGCGTTGAAGCCTATACCGACTTCGCCAAGATGCTTCAGGAGCGCAGCGATATTCGAGTGGTTTCGCTTTGCTTGCCGCCAGTCCCTCGGTTCGAATATGCAGCTGCCGCCATTCGTGCGGGTCGCCATGTCATGCTGGAGAAGCCTCCTGGGGCAACCTTGGCAGAGTGCCATGCGCTCGAAGCACTTGCCCGAGAACATCGTGTGTCGCTCTATGCTACGTGGCACAGCCGCGAAGCGGATAAGGTGTCAGTCGCCAAAGCTTGGTTGGCGGACAAAACACTGGGCAGGCTAAAGGTGACTTGGAAGGAAGACGTGCGTCGCTGGCACCCCGGTCAAGAGTGGATTTGGGAACCTGGCGGCATGGGTGTTTTCGATCCCGGTATCAATGCCTTATCGATTGTTACAGAGATCCTCCCTGTGAATATCCATCTTGCCTCGGCCACATTGGATGTACCCTCAAACCGACAAACCCCGATTGGCGCGCGTCTGAGCTTTGCGCATCCCTCTGGAGCCGAAGTAACCGCCGAGTTTGATTGGCGTCAAACTGGCGAGCAAACATGGATGATCGAAGCTGCAACGGACGAGGGAACGCTAACTCTTCTTGATGGAGGGGCGCGCATTCAGATTGACGGTATTGAGGATGCTCTCGTTTCTGACAACCCGCTCGCTGGGGAATACCCAAGACTTTACGCGAATATGGCCACTCTCGTGGCTAAAGGTGAAATCGACATGGACCTGCGTCCAATGGTGCATGTGTCTGACGCACTTGCGCTTGGCCGCCGCGTAACGGTCGAACCATTCTACGATTGAGGAATAGAAGTATTATGAAACAGGCACTCACTGGTATTTTGCCCGTCGCTCCAACCCCTTTCCATGCGGATGGTCGCATTGACGAAGAGGGCATGCGCCGCGTCCTTGATTGTATGATCGATCAAGGTGTTGACGCGATTTGTATCCTCGCGAACTACTCTGAACAGTTTCTTCTCTCGGACGAGGAACGCGCGATCCTGACCAAGGTTTCGCTTGAGCATGTTGCAGGCCGCGTGCCAGTGATTGTCACGATTAGCCACTTCAGCACTGAAATTGTGGTAAAGCGTGCAAAAGACGCTCAGGCGCTTGGCGCGTCTATGGTCATGATGATGCCGCCCTATCATGGGGTCGGTCTCGTCCCTGCGGAAGCGGGTGTTTACGAGCACTTCCAAGCGGTGTCGAATGCCATCTCTATTCCGATCATGGTCCAAGACGCGCCGCTTTCGGGCTGCACTCTTGGTGTTCCGCTTCTCGTCCGTATGGCGAAGGAGCTAGAAAACGTCAGCTACTTTAAGATCGAAGTTCCCTTTGCTGCCGACAAGTTGGCTGCGCTGATCGAACAAGGAGGGGACTCGATCGTTGGACCGTTCGATGGCGAAGAAGCTGCGACGCTTCTAGCTGACCTAGACGCGGGCTGCACAGGAACTATGACTTCTGCGCTTCAGCCAGACAAAATCCGTCCGATCGTGATTGATTACCTTGCCGGTAACCACGACGCGGCACTGGCTCAATGGCAAAAGTGCCTTCCTCTTATCAACCATGAAAACCGACAGTGCGGTCTTCGTGCGGCCAAGACCGTGATGCAAGCTGGCGGCGTGATCAAGTCAGACTATGTGCGTCATCCTCTTAAGCCGATGAGCCAACGGACCAAAGAACGGCTTCTCTCTTTGTCCAAGGATATGGACGTCTTGGCGCTCCGCTGGGGCAAGTAAACACAGAAGAAACGGCACCTTTGGGTGCCGTTTCTCTTTTCGCTAGAGCCGCTCTTTTAGGGCGCGTTTGAGTGCCGAGATATCCATGTCCACGGCGACGAATAGCGCTCCAGCTTCTATGACTTCTTTGACATAACTTGGATCAGGCGACAGGAAACCAGCAGGGATGCCCGTTGCGACGATCCGCTTTATCGCATCCACCACAGCCTTTCGCACTTCGGGATGATTGGGCTCACCAGGGAATCCCATAGCAGCGGCAAGATCTGCAGGTCCGACGAAGATACCATCCACACCCGGTACGGCAGCGATCTCTTCGATGTTGGCGACTGCTTGCAGCGTCTCGACCTGAAGCAAGATAGCGATCTCGTCGCGTGCGTTCTTGTGATAGCCCGCAATCTCACCAAAGCCGGCAGCGCGGTTCATCCCTGAAACGCCTCGGATGCCGTGCGGTGGGTATTCAACTGATGCCACGGCAAGACGCGCCTCTTCGGCGCTATTGATCATGGGCACAAGAAGCGTCTGTGCCCCCATATCAAGCAGCTTCTTCATCTCTACTGGGTTAAGTGAGCCGGGGCGAACCACTGTGCTTGTCGCGAACGGCGCCGCAGCCTGTAAAAGAGGAACAACAGCGAGGGGATCGATCGGTGAGTGCTCTGTATCAAAGAGCATCCAGTCAAAGCCAAGGCTTGCACACATCTCAGCGACCATAGAGTCGTTGATCGTGCACCACAAACCGCGTTGGAACTGCCCCGCTTTCAGTGCCGTTTTAAGGGTGTTCTTGGGCATGTCTCGCATCTGGTCCGCCTGTCTAAGTCGCGTTGCTTTGGGGTAAACATAACGAGCCAAACAAATCCGTCCATACGAACCGAAGCATTTCATATTTTAAGGGAAAAGTGGCAGCCCGTAGGGGAATCGAACCCCTCTTTCCAGGTTGA
>JAYPUF010000039.1:0-20898 GCA_038133925.1 Marivivens sp.
TGGAAGGACCAAAGCTTTTCGCCGGTTTCATCGTCGAGAGCGATGAATTCACCTTCAGGTGTACCAGTGAAAACGAGACCGCCAGCGGTGGTCATAACGCCTGCCCAAAGAGGAGCGTCGTTCTGGTATTCCCACTTGATCTCACCCGAGTCAGGGTCAACTGCCTTGAGAGAGCCGATATGGTCTTCGAAGAGCGGTTTGATGGTGAAGCCCGAACCAAGATAGGCAGCGCCTTCACGATAGGTCACAGGCTCGTTCCAGATGTCCATGCCCCATTCGTTCGACGGAACATAGAAGTTGCCGGTGCGCTGCGAGTAGGACATTGGCATCCAGTTCTTACCGCCAAGGAACGACGGGATCGCAAAGACCATTTCGCCCTTGTCGCCATCGGTTGCTGCCGAAGGATCGCCAGGACGGTTGTCTTCGTTGTAGATCGGACGGCCAGTTTCGTCGATGCCCGAGGCCCACGAGATGTCCTTCACGAACGGAACAGCCGATACGAACTTACCGTCTGCACGGTTCAGAACATAGAAGAAGCCGTTACGGTCAGCAGTTGCAAAGCGGTCATTGCCGTCACGGTCGGTATAGGCAACAACTTCGTTCACACCGTCAAAGTCCCAGCCTTCGCGCGGGGTGGTCTGGAAGTGCCACTTGATTTCGCCCGTTGCCGGATCAATGCCGAGACGCGACGCAGCGTATAGGTTGTCGCCTGTATTGCCTTCGGTTGGGGTGCCAGCGTTGCGCAGGTGCGAGTTCCAAGGTGCAGGGTTACCCGTACCGAAGACGAGGGTGTCGGTGTCTGCGTCGTACGAGCCGCCGAGCCAAGTCGCGCCGCCGCCAGTCTTCCACATATCGCCCGGCCAGGTCGCATTCAGCGTACCGGTCATGGTCGATTCTTCGCCGTTCAGAGTGCCCATGTGGCCTTCGATAACCGGACGGGTCCAGACAAGGTCACCGGTTTCAGCGTTGCGAGCCTGAACTTCGCCAACAATACCGAATTCACCACCCGAGTTACCGGTGATGACAAGACCATTCACGATCAGCGGAGCCGCAGTATAGGAGTAACCTGCGCGGTAATCTGCGATCTTCTTGTTCCAAACAACGTCGCCGGTCTTGAGGTTCAGCGCGACAAGGCGTGCGTCAAGGGTGCCGAAGTAGATATTGTCGCCATAGATTGCAGCGCCGCGGTTGATAACGTCACAGCAGGGCAGGATGCCTTCGGGCAGACGTGCGTCATACTGCCAGATCTCTTTACCGGTTTTCACGTCAATTGCGTAAAGACGCGAATAGGAACCGGTGGCATACATGATGCCGTCATAGACGAGCGGCTGGGTTTCTTGACCACGCTGCTTTTCGCCGCCCATCGAGAATGCCCATGCAGGAACAAGGCTACCTACGGTGTCTTTGTTGATCGCATCCAAAGGCGAGAAGCGCTGAAGATTGCGTCCCATACCATTGGTTACGACCTGAGACGTGATCGTCTGGTCGTTTGCGACATCGGCATCTGTAACCGCAGCATTTGCGGTTGTCATAGCCATAAGGCTGACACTTGCAGCCAAAATGAAGCGCTTCATCGGAATCCTCCCGTTAACATTCATTGTTCGGTGCCGTTCATTTTCGGACATCGAAACTAAACCGATTATGGATAACGGCTTTGTGATAGGGGAATTGAACATTGGTCGTAGCTATGGTCGTAGATGCATGTGCAGCATTTCTACGACCCACAACCCAAAGGTCGTATTTCGAAGCGCCTCAGGTTTTGACAACGTGATGAGGAACTTTGGGAGGAACAAATGACCTATTTTCGGACGCTACTTGCTGGAGCCGCAACGCTTGCATTCACGGCAGGAGCAGCCTTTGCAGATAACCCCGTTATCAAAGCCGCCGTTCTTGAGTCGGGTACAGTGAATTGGGAACTCGACACCATTTTGAATAATGATTTTGACGGTGCGCAAGGTTTCGAGCTTGAAGTAATGGGAGTTGCAGGTGGCGATGCCGCTCAGATTGCTCTCATGGCTGGGGAAGTCGATGCGATCGTTTCGGATTGGCTCTGGGTTGCACGTCAACGCGCCAATGGTGAGGATCTCGTTTTTATCCCATATTCCAAAGCGGTAGGTGGTATTCTTGTTGCAGCGGACAGTCCCGCGCAGTCTATCGCGGACCTCAAAGGTGGGAAGATCGGGATTGCGGGCGGACCGCTCGACAAAAGCTGGCTGATCCTACGGGCCTATGCCCAGAATCAGGCAAGCTTTGACCTCAAGGCCGAGACCGAGCAAGTTTTTGGCGCACCGCCCCTGATCGCTGAAACGGCGCTTTCTGGCGATGTGGATGGTGCGATCAATTTTTGGCATTTTGCCGCCAAGATGAAAGCCGCAGGGATGCGCGAATTGGTGTCTGTTGATGAGGCCGCTCGCTCGCTTGGTCTGGACCCCGAAACACCTCTCTTGGGTTATGTCGTGCACGGCGCAATGGTCACAGAACGCCCAGAATTAGTCGAGGCGCTGGCAGATGCGTCGCGTGACGCGAAAGAGCTACTTGCATCCGAGCCTTCTGCTTGGGAAGCTATTCGTGAACGTATGCGTGCGAAGAATGACGCCGAGTTCGAAGCGCTCAAGGCGGGCTTTATTGCAGGAATACCCGCAGAAGGTTCCGTGGATGTCGAGGCTGCCGCCAAGATGATGGCAGTTATGATTGACTTGGGTGGTGAAGAGCTTGTCGGTGACATGCAAGCGCTTCCTGATGGAGTGTTTTGGACAGGGAACTGATGCAAGAAACAAGTCAAAGGGCTGAACCTCTTCTTACTGACGAGCAAAGTCCTCTCCTAACTCTCTTGCTCGAGTCCTTTGACTTTGGCAGCGCTCCGATCCTCGGGGCGCTGTCGTTTTCGCTTCACAAGGGTGAAAGCCTAGCGCTTCGCGGTGAAAGCGGGATTGGTAAGACGACTGTCATGCGGCTTATTGCCGGTCTGGAGACCGCTCAAGAAGTGCAGGTCGAGGTCAATGGCCGTATTGCGATGGTTTTCCAAGAACCAAACCTGCTTCGCTGGCGCAACGCGTTGCATAACATAACGTTGGCAACTGGGATCTCAGAGACGCGTGCAAGGCAACTCTTGGAGGAGGTTGGTCTAGAGGGAAAAGAAGCACTCTTCCCAGAGCAGCTATCTCTTGGTCAACAACGTAGGCTCGCAATTGCACGCGCTTTCGCTGTGGAGCCGGATTTGCTTCTGTTGGACGAGCCCTTTGTTTCGTTAGATGCCGAACTTGCTGCGCAAATGATGGCTCTCTTGGAAAAGATGCGTTCGGTTTATGGCCCGGCAACCGTCCTCGTGACGCACGACGATGCCGAGGCAGAGCGACTGACCGAGCGCACGATCACACTCGGGGGGCGCCCTGCGACGATCGTTGAAGACACTAGAAGAGCGGCGAAAACTTCCAGTTATCCGCATCAGGCGTGATTTCATTGAGATCATAATAAGCCCCCTGAAGGCGCTGCGCGATCTCTACGCCTTGCGCGGCAGCACGGTCTACGAATTGGCGGCCAGCCTCAGTATTTTCTGCCACGCCCCAGCCGCGCATCAGATCAATCCCATGATTGAACATCCCAATCGGATCGCCAAGTTCTGCGGCACGTTTATTCCATTCGGCCGCGCCCTCTGGGTCGATCCCGCTTTCGTTGCCGAGACCGTTATCATCAAGATAGCCCATCCATGCCATCGCAGCGGTATTGCCCGCATTTGCGCAGGTTTCAAAGGTAAGGCGCGCATCATTGTGATCACCCTTTTTGGTCATGAAGTAACCAGCAGCGCAGGACGTCATCGACACCTCGCCGCGACGTATATTCTCGATAACGCGGTTGAGCGTGAGCTCCTCTCGGTTCAAATCACCGAACTGGCTCAGGTCTTCCTCCTGAGCATTCGCACTCGTGGAAATGAGAGCCAGCGTTAAAATGAAATTTCGCATACAATGTCCTCCGGTACGAAAAGCATAGCAAAATATGATATTTATGTCAGGCTTGCTATGGTCGTAGACGGGCTATTTGCCTTGTCGCGAGATGCCTCGCGCGGGGTCGTAGCCAAAGATCGCCAAAGCCAGACACACGACCAATCCCCACATCGACCAACCAAGTGCAGCAAGATTGATCTCGAGATAGAGCGCAAAGCGGATGAGTTCGACAACATGGGTAAAAGGGTTGATCGAACAAATCACAAAGAGCAGTTCACCTGCCTCTGCCATCTTCCAAAGCGGGTAGAGTGCAGATGAAAGGAAGAACATTGGGAAGATCACAAAGTTCATCACGCCTGCGAAATTCTCAAGCTGCTTAACCCTCGACGAAATAGCAAGACCAAGTGCGCCCAGCATTAGGCCGCCAATCGCAAGGGCTGGCAAGGCAGTGAGGTATCCAAGCGCTTCCATTCGGATGTCGAAGAGCCACGCAATTGCAAGGAAGGTGTATGCTTGTAAAACAGAGATAAGAGTGCTCCCAACGAGCTTGCAAAAGAGGAGCCAACCACGCGGGAGAGGCGCCGTCATCAAAACCTTCATCGAGCCCATTTCGCGGTCGTAAACCAAACTAAGAGAGGTCTGCATCCCATTGAAAAGCAATATCATCCCGCAAAGTCCGGGAACGATGTAGGTCTCGTACGTGATGTATGTTTGATAGGGCGGTATGATTGAAAGCCCGAGCGCGGCGCGAAAGCCAGCTGCAAAAACCAATAGCCAAACAAGCGGCCGTACAAGTGCAGCCAAGAACCTCTCGCGTTGGCCAACATATCGAAGCGCCTCACGGGCGATGATGGCACGCAATGCGATCAGATAGGCCGTCACTGGGTTTCTCCGATCAAATGCATGAAGACTTCGGAAACGGGTTTCTCACCGCAAATCCCAAGAGCGGTGCCGCTCTTGAGAACTTTGCCTTGGTGCAGGATGATCAGATCATCCGAGCTGCGCACTTCGTCGGTTAAGTGCGTCGCCCAAAGCACGGTTAAACCGTCCTCGGCGCAAAGCCGGTGCACGTGATCCGTGATTGCGATCCGCGTTTGCGTATCAAGGCCAACTGTTGCTTCATCAAGAAGAAGGACTTCTGGATTTGGGAGCAGGGCACGTGCGATTTCTGTTCGGCGCTTATGTCCGCCATTGAGTGACCGCACCTTTTCTTCGGCACGTTCCAACATGTCGAGCCGATCTAGCGCAGCGTCTATTTGCCGATCTGCGACCTTGCCAGACATTCCGTGCAACGCTGCAAAATAGCGAAGATTCTGCCGAACGCTAAGATCCAGATCAAGCGTAGTTTGCTGAAACACGATCCCCATCTTTTTCAGCGCAATAAGCGGCGTCTTTCTCAGATCAGCGCCTGCGATCTGGATGCTTCCTTGCTCTGGAACGATGAGACGGGTGAGGATGGCATAGAGCGTGGATTTTCCCGCGCCGTTCGGTCCAAGGAGTGCACAAAACTTGCCACGCTCTACCTCAAAGCTCACGCTATCAAGAGCTTGCTTGCTCCCATAATTGTGAGAGAGGTTTTGGACCGATAGACCGCTCACTTGATCGTAATCTCCAGACGTTGAAGCTCGCCCGTCGTTTTGGGGACATGGATATTGTAGCTTCCAGGTTTGATCGCAAGGAAGCTGATTTCCATCGTGCCTGGATCATCAAATTCGACGCTATCGAGACCAAGGGGGCGGATTTCGAGCCCCTCGATGACGATCTCATCAATCCAAATTGCGCGGAAGAATTCCGGTCCAACAAGCCCAATCTCGGCTGAGCCATCTGACGTTATCTCGATTTCGTAATACCTGCCGGAAACCAGCTCGAGCGGTGCATCAGCGAGCGGCATTCCTGCGGAAAGCGTGATCGGTGGAAGGTTCTCTTTGTTCTTCGAAGACAAGATGCCCGCCAAGCCAAACGCGGGCGCGTCGTCGTCGTTATCTGCGGCAATCGCACCAAAGGGGAGGCTCGCAATGAGTGCGCAAAAAAGCAGTTTATTGATTTGCATATCCTATACCTCGCTTATGGCCGCACTGCCGCTCCCCAAGGGAAACGGCCAACTTTAATTGTCTTAATGGGCTTTCGGCTTTCCACATCAATGACAGTGACGTCACCAGACACGCCGTTTGTTGTGAAAAGCTGAGAATGATCGGGGGAAAACGCCATATGCCAAACGCGTCGGCCCACGAGGATGTAGTCTTCGACCTCATAGGTTTCTGTGTTCACAGAGGCGACGTGGTTTGAAGGACCAAGGGCGACAAAAGCGGTTTTGCCGTCTTCTGAGAATTCAAAGCCGACGGGTTGAATATTGTCTTGGTGGACGCCCTTGATTTCGAAATGGATTTTCGCGCGCTCGGCCTGATCCGCTACGCCAAATACAGTGACAGTGCCGCCGATTTCGGAACTCACCCAAAGCTCCGTCCCTTGTTTGGCGAATTCAGCATGGCGAGGGCGGGCGTCTACCAGCGTATTGGCAAAAAGCTGGTGCGTGGAGGTGTCGATCCAATGCGCCATATTGGTCGTTTCAGAGGTTGTGATAGCGATCTTCCCGTCCGGTGAAACGGCCATTCCTTCAGGCTCAATCCCTACGTCAATCTGAGCAATGACTTTGCGCTCAACCGTGTCAACGACTGTGGTGATCGCATCGTCTTCGTTGGCGATGTAGAGATGACGGTCGTCCGGATGCAGAACAAATTGTTCGGGATCTTCGCCGGAGGGCAATTCATGAAGGACTTCTCCAGAATTGGGGTCGATGACCTGAACTGTGTCGCTGTCAGATGCACAGACATAGACGACTGAATAGTCTTTGCTAAAGGTAATTCCACGTGGCCGTTCGCCTGTTTCAATCGTGCGGGTCACTTCAAGCGTATCTATGTCGATAACGCTAATCGTGTCGTCATGCTCGTTGGTAATCCAAATCTCACTCGCCATGGCAGGCATTCCTGCGAGCAGTGCGAAAAGCGACAATACGGGGAGAATAGGTTTCATGATCTACTCCGAGAAAGCGGTGCAGCGGCTCTCGGGGGCATCAAGCCCAAGCGTGTCGAGTTCCGATGTGGGATGAAGGAACCCTTCGAGCGGGGCGACAGCGACAACTGCGCCTGGATGCACGATGGGGATGGGTTGGCGAAGCTGTCCGTTCCAGCTCCGAAATGAGAGCGGACGCCCTTTGAAAGCCGCGAGTTCGAATTGATCAGAAAGAAGATAAGCCCGAATTTCAGTCGGGTCTTGGCTTGATGTTCGGGTAACGGCCTCGCCCAAAGCGCGCACTGCTGCCCAAGCGGCATAGTCCTTGGAGCGCATGTTACGGAGCGCGTGTTCTTCAAATCGGTTCTGGAGCTGAACACCGCCCCATTGCTCCATTACATGGCTCCAGCCAAGTGGGCGAAGGCCTTCGGAACCGGCAAGAAGGACAGGCTCCCATGTGTTATAGGGCAAGTAGCGCGCAAAATCGCCCGTTTCGTCTGCGACCAAAAGAATATCATGATCGGGGAGTTCCTGTGTAAACAGAGGCACTTCGGCAGAGGCCGCGCGCCGCATATTCGCATCAAAGCGCCATTCTTTCTCGCCCTTAATCTTGAGGCCGAATTTAGTCGCGGAGGTTCGCAACGCCTCGGCAAAAGCGAGATCGGCAGAATGCGGTCCTGTGATCATTGCGAATTTCGTCCAGCGGCGCAGTGTGAAGAACTGCATTAGAGCGTCAGTGCGCATCGCAAGGCTTGCCGCAGTATGAAGCACATTAGCTCGGCATTCATCGTCGCGCAGGTCGCGGTCTTCGGCAGATACGTTAAAGAGCAGTGCGCCTGAGAGGTCTTCCATATCCGCAAGTGCAAGCAGGTCGTCACGCGGAGCGTCGACAATGATGAATGGCGTTTGTGAGGCAGCTTCCCGAGCCGTGGTTGAAAGATCGCCATCGATTGGGACAACGACTTCGTTTAGAGACCAAGTTTGTCCGAGGAACTTGCCTGTGGTCGAATTGTCGTCGATTGCAATCTCAGCGCCGCGCACCCCTTCGTCTTGTGGAATCGCGTCAAGGTTGGAAAGCGCGGGTGGCCGTGCAACTTCTTGCTTGAGGTAGGTAATTGATATCGCGGTCTCGGCAGATGCCGGTTCGAAAATCCCGACACTGGCGATTCCTATCAATGTAGCAAGCTTCCTAAGCGGCATGACGTTCTCCCTTGGAAAACGCTATCAACTTGGAGCCATGCTAAGAAATGCGACCATCGTCTAGGCTGCTGGCTTGAACCAAGGTCGCATAGATTTGCAGGACAGAGCGCGGTTAGTCAGTTCGGGACAAATTGATCGCATGCTGCAAAAGATTGAGGAGATCGTTCCATGCTCAAATCTCGCCACGCCATTCTCGTTTCCGCTGGCCTGATTGCCATTGCTGGGCTTGTTAACGCCCACGGAGATGTTGCACCCCAACCGGTGAACACTGATGCTCTGCCCGATATTGGCGAAGAGTGGCTGCTCGAAAACCCATATCGCGCCGAAGCTGTGGGCGATGAAGTTTGGCTCAAAGCTGTTGAAATCGGCGCGTCAGGCTTTAACCAGAACTGTGCACGTTGCCACGGACTCGGTGCTATTTCCGGCGGTCTCGCACCCGACCTTCGTTTCCTAGAAGCTGAGGAATATGGTGATGAATGGTTCATGGAGCGCTTCCGTCTGGGTTATACCCAGAACGGCATCACAAAGATGCCGGCCTTTGAGGAAGTTTTGGGCCAGAAAGCTGGGTGGGCGATCCGTACCTACATCGAAACTCGTCCTGACGATCAACAAGTGGTCGAAAACGCAGGCGAGCTTGGTGCGCTTCGCGATCAAATGGCGGAACTTGCAAAGGGCGGTGAAGCCGATGCCGAGGCTCTACGCGCCGAGCTAAATACGATCGCAGACAGCATTGAAACGCTCTCCGGCGCACCGATTGCTGTTTCGGTTGCATGGGAAGCTGCGCGCGCAATTGACGGCACGCCGAACGGCTATAAGCATGCTTCCGAAGTACTCACTGTTGGTCTCTCGGCTGCACACTAATGAAAAAACGCTTGTCCCTCTGCCTTTTGTCATTATCCCTTCTGGCAGGGGGGCTTGCAACGTCTGCATCGGCGCGGTGCGAAGACCACGTTCCCCAAGCCAGGCCGCAAAATGCGAGCCGTGATGTCGTAGGGCAAGACCTCGACACGATCATTGAGCGGGGTTTTATCGAATTCGCAGTCTTTGAGGACTTTGCCCCTTATTCGTTTGAGGAGAACGGGCAACCTCGGGGTGTAGATGTCAAAATCGCGAAACTCATAGCCGAGAGTATCGGTGTCACCCCGAAATTCAAATTCGTGCAGTCAGATGAAAATCTCGAGGCCGATTTACGCAATTGGATTTGGAAAGGTCCTGTGGTTGGCGGTGCCGTCGCGAATGTGATGATGCACGTCCCGTACAACAGTAACTTTGCCTGCCGCGTTGAGCAGGTGGTCTTTACGGGCCAATATTACAAAGAGGGCATCGCTATTGCTTATGATGCGGCCTTCTATGAGGGGGACAAACCCACCCCACCGTTCTTCCGCTTTGATCCGGTTTCAGTGCAAAACGACACAATCGCCGACTTTTATCTGACCAATCTTCTTGGGGCAGGTGCTTCGGCGAATGTGCACCGCTTTGCCGAAATCGACGATGCAGTTGCCGCAATCGCTTTGGGCGAAGTGCGGGGCACAATGGGGCCAATGGCTCAACTTGAATATTTTGCTGGCGATGGTGTCGAAGTCCATCAGCCGCCGCTCGTCAACTTTGGTGTCGGCCAGTGGACAGTCGGAGTAGCTGTCCATTTCGCTTACCGTCCGCTCGGATATGCTGTGGATGACGCGATCTATGCCGCGCTTGAGGATGGACGAATCGAAAAGATTTTTGCCGAATACGGGCTAACGTTTACGGCGCCAGAAAGATAGGTATCGGCCTTTGGTCGTATATGCAGGGTCGCAAGCCCGCACTAGCCTTTTGATAAGTAGATGGAGGAAGTCGTGGAACTATCTGATTCCCGTGTCATAAACGCCGCCCCCGAAGCAGTTTGGTCGGCCCTTCTGGATCCAGAAGTTCTAAAGGCCTGCATTCCCGGCTGCCAAGAAATGAACGGTTCTGTTGAAGATGGCTTTGAAGCCGTCGTCGTTCAAAAGATTGGTCCTGTAAAAGCCACGTTCAAAGGCGCTGTTCAGCTCTCTGATATTGTTGAGGGCAAAAGCTGCACGATCTCCGGTGAAGGCAAGGGCGGCCCTGCTGGCTTTGCGAACGGCGGAGCCAAAGTCACACTTACACCCGTCGATGGAGGCACACAGCTCGATTACGCTGTCGAAGCGCGTATCGGCGGAAAGATCGCCCAGCTCGGTAGCCGCATCATCGATGGTGTGGCGCGCAAGCTTGCTGATGAATTTTTTGCGAAATTTCAGTCCGTTGTCGAAGGCCCCGCGGCTCAGACCGAAGCCGGAGAGGAGCCGGTTCAGGCGGAAGGAGAGAAGAAAGGCTGGATTAAGCGAGTTTTCTCGTAAGATCCCAGTATCCATAAGGGAGGAGTAACCATGACCAAAATTTCTATGACGGTAAACGGCCGTCAGGTCACGGGCGACGTCGAAGGACGCACGTTGCTTGTTGACTTCCTGCGTGAGAACTTGCGTCTCACAGGGACCCACGTTGGCTGCGATACCTCGCAGTGCGGCGCGTGCACCGTGCATGTGAACGGCCTGCAGGTGAAGTCCTGCACCATGTTTGCAGTCGAAGCAGATGGCGCTGATGTTGGCACCGTCGAGGGCCAGCAAAACGCTGACGGTTCACTTTCGACGCTTCAAGCCGCATTCCAAGAGCATCACGGGCTTCAGTGCGGTTTCTGCACTCCGGGTATGATCATGGCGGCGTCTTCGCTGCTCAAGAACAACCCAAAGCCCAGCGAAGCAGAAATTCGTCATCACCTCGAAGGCAATATCTGCCGCTGCACCGGCTACCATAACATCGTCAAAGCGATCATGGCTGCCAGTGGTCAAGATGTGAGCAACATCGCCGCCGAATAAGGCGGGCGCACCAATGATCCGTGCGGGAGGAGCCGCGCGGAAGGATTTATTCAGGGAGGAATAAGATGCCCAAGGATAGCGGTATCGGCGCCAGCTCCAAACGGCGCGAGGACGTGCGGTTCCTGACCGGTAAAGGTCAGTACACCGATGACGTGAATGTCTATGGCCAGACCTATGTGCATTTTCTGCGCTCGGACGTGGCTCACGCGAAAATCAACGGGATCGACACATCTGCCGCAGAAGCGATGCCAGGCGTTGTTCGTATCTTTACCGGCAAGGACTTTGAAGGCATCGGCGGTCTGCCCTGCGGTTGGCAGGTAACCGACCGTCATGGTCAACCGATGCAGGAACCGGGTCACCCCGTTCTGGCTCAGGGCAAGGTTCGCCACGTTGGTGATCCGATTGCGGCGATTGTTGCGGAAACCCGCGAACAGGCGCGTGATGCTGCTGAAGCAATAGGTCTTGAACTCGAAGAGCTTCCGGCCGCTGTGAATATGAAAGAGGCGCTCAAAGAAGGCGCTCCTAAGGTTCACGACGATCTGACTTCGAACCTATGCTACGACTGGGGCTTTGTTGAAGATAACAAAGCTGCGGTTGATGAGGCCATCAAGAATGCGGCGCATGTCACCACTCTTGAGCTGGTGAACAACCGTCTGATTGCAAACCCGATGGAGCCTCGTGTTGCTGTTGGCGACTATAATGCTGCCAATGATGAATCGACGCTCTACACCACCTCGCAGAACCCGCACGTGATCCGTCTTCTGATGGGTGCATTCGTTCTGGGTATTCCGGAGCATAAACTGCGCGTTGTGGCCCCCGACGTTGGCGGCGGCTTCGGCACCAAGATCTTCCACTATGCGGAAGAAGCTTTTGTCACTTTTGCGGCACGCCAGATCAAGCGTCCGGTCAAGTGGACCTCGACCCGTTCCGAAGCCTTCATGTCGGACGCACATGGTCGTGACCACGTGACCAAGATCGAGCTCGCTCTCGACAAGGACAATAACTTTACTGCGATCCGCACCGAAACCTATGCAAACATGGGCGCCTACTTGTCCACCTTTGCACCTTCGGTTCCGACATGGCTGCACGGCACTCTGATGGCGGGCAACTACCGTACGCCGCTGATCTATGTGAACGTTAAGGCTGTGTTTACCAACACCGTTCCTGTGGATGCTTACCGCGGCGCTGGCCGTCCGGAAGCGACATTCCAGCTTGAGCGCGTGATTGATAAAGCGGCGCGCGAGCTTGGCGTTGATCCAATCAAACTACGTCGCCAGAACTTCATCACCCAGTTCCCCTATGCCACACCTGTGGCGGTGGAGTACGACACCGGTGACTACACCGCGACCATGGACAAGCTCGAAGAGATCATGGACCTCTCTGGCTTTGCCGCTCGCCGTAAGGCGTCGGAAGCCAAGGGCAAATGGCGCGGCTTGGGTATCAACTGCTATATCGAGGCCTGCGGTATCGCACCGTCGAACCTTGTGGGTCAGCTTGGTGCTCGTGCAGGTCTCTATGATGCTGCAACGGTCCGCGTGAACGCCACCGGCTCGATCTCGGTCATGGTTGGTGCACATAGCCACGGTCAGGGCCACGAGACGACCTTCCCGCAGGTGATTGCCGAGATGATCGGCATCGACGAAAGCCAAGTGGACATCGTCCACGGCGACTCGTCCAAGATCCCCTTCGGCATGGGCACCTATGGCTCGCGTTCGCTGGCTGTTTGCGGCTCGGCGATGGTTCGTGCGACCGAAAAGGTCATCCGTAAGGCCAAGAAGATTGCTGCTCACCTGCTCGAAGCGTCGGAAGCCGACATCGAGCTTAAGAACGGCAAATTCTCGGTTGCGGGCACCGACAAGTCGGTGGACTGGACCGGTGTTACTCTCGCTGCCTATGTGCCGCATAACTACCCGCTCGAAGACATCGAGCCTGGTCTCGAAGAAACCGCGTTCTACGATCCGTCGAACTTCACTTACCCTTCGGGCGCCTATGCCTGCGAAGTGGAAGTTGATCCTGAAACCGGCAAGGTTACGATTGAGAAGTTTGCAGCAGCCGACGACTTCGGCAACGTTGTGAACCCGATGATCGTAGAAGGTCAGGTCCACGGCGGTATCGCTCAGGGTATCGGTCAGGCGCTTCTCGAAGCCGCCGTCTACGACGAAAACGGTCAGCTCCAGTCTGCGTCCTACATGGATTACGCCATGCCGCGCGCTGATGATCTTCCGTTCTATATCGTGGACCATTCGTCCTGCACGCCATGTACCCACAACCCGCTTGGGGTAAAGGGCTGCGGCGAAGCAGGTGCCATTGGCTCTCCGCCCGCCGTTGTGAACGCCGTCATCGACGCGCTCGCTTCGGGTGGCAAGAACGTTGGCCATATCGACATGCCCCTGACGCCGCACCGCGTCTGGAAAGCAATGAACCAGTAAGAGGAGGACGATATCATGTATGCATTCGACGTAACCCGTCCGAAAACCGTAGCAGATGCAGTTGCTGCTCTTGCTGGCGAAGACGCTCAGGCATTGGGTGGGGGGCAGACCCTAATCCCGACCCTGAAACAGCGTCTTGCGTCTCCGGCCACGCTTGTGAGCCTCTCGGCAATCGACGAGATCAAGGGCGTCTGCAAAGACGGCAACAGCTTGTCGATTGGCGGAGGCACAACCCACGCAACCGTGGCGGCCGAAGCTGGCGCTTATCCGGCGCTTGCTGAACTGGCTTCGAACATCGGTGATCCCGCTGTTCGCAGTCGCGGCACAATCGGTGGATCGCTTGCGAACAACGATCCATCGGCTTGCTATCCCTCAGCTGCTTTGGCCTCGGGTGCAACCATTGTGACCAATAACCGCGAGATTGCTGCGGATGACTACTTCCAAGGGCTTTTCACAACTGCTCTGAACGAAGGTGAGATCATCACCGGCGTAAAGTTCCCGATCCCGCAAGCCGCGAACTATCAAAAGTTCGTTCAGCCTGCATCGCGCTTTAGCCTCGTTGGCGTTTTCGTCGCAAAGTATGCCGATGGTGTGCGCGTGGCAGTCACGGGCGCGTCCGAAGACGGTGTGTTCCGCTGGACAGAAGCAGAATCTGCTCTCTCGGCAAACTTCTCGGCTTCGGCTCTGGATGGCCTGACGGCTTCGGCAAATGGCTTGATCAATGACCTTCATGGTGACGCAGAATATCGCGCTCACCTGATCAAAGTCCTGACCAAACGCGCTGTTGCCGCTGCAAAGTAAAATTACTCTGCTCGCTACCTAAGCGGGCAGGGAAATAAAAAAGCCGCCCTTCGGGGCGGCTTTCTTGTTTTAGAGATTCGTGCGAGCCTTACTTCGACGGGCTCAGCATCATGACCATCTGACGGCCTTCCATTTTAGGCATGTTATCGACCTTGCCGTGTTCGGTAATGTCGCCAGCCACGCGCTCTAGCAGATTCCGTCCAAGATCTTGGTGCGCCATTTCACGGCCACGGAAGCGCAGCGTGACTTTGACCTTGTCGCCGTTCTCGAGGAACTTGAGGACCGAGCGCATTTTCACTTCGTAATCGTGAGTGTCCGTATTGGGGCGGAACTTTACCTCTTTGATTTCGATGATCTTTTGCTTCTTGCGAGCCTCGGCCTCTTTCTTCTGTGTCTCGTACTTATACTTGCCGAAATCCATGATTTTACACACGGGCGGCGTCGCATTTGGCGAGATTTCTACGAGATCGAGACCGGCTTCTTCGGCCATTTCGAGGGCGCGAGCAGGAGAAACAACTCCGACGTTCTCACCTTCGGCGCCAATAAGACGGATTTCGGTGCCCCGAATACGGTCGTTGATACGGGGTCCAGTTTCACGCACCGGAGGTGCGTTATGAGGTCTGCGGGCTATGGCCTTGTCCTTTCGGCAGTTAGCAATTTCTTGCGCAAAATATAGGCCCTGAGCGCTGCGCGCAACCCGCTATTCAGGCATTGTACTAAACTCCTAGGTTCGCGCATGAGTTGTCTCTTTCCCTTTATGGTGGCTTCTGTCATAGCGGCGCTTGGAGACCGGATTGGGGGCTCCGTCCAAAAAAGGAAGTGTATTATGAGAGCGATTATCATCATTGCAGTCGCTGCGATCGCCGGTTTTTTCGGCTACCAATATTTTGCAAATGGCAAAGCGCCTGTTGAAGCTGTTGAGGCTGTCACCGAGCAGGCATCTACTGCCGTTGCAGAAGCGGCTGAAGCTGCGACTGACGCGACCGAAACCGCTGTTGAAGCTGCAACTGAGGCAGCTGATGCTGCGGTAGAAGCGACTGAAGCTGCCGCAGAAGCTGCAACGGATGCTGCCAATGGCGCTGTTGAAGCTGCCGCTGATGCCGCAACCAATGCTGTCGAGGCTGCTACGGATGCGACTTCGGCTGCGACTGAAGCTGCCACCGCTGCAACCGAAGCTGTGACCGAAGCTGCTACCGCGGCAACCGACGCTGCGGCTGATACCGCGACTGCGGCGACTGAAGCTGCAGTTGAGACAGCTACCGAAGCCGCTGCTGCTGCTGAAGGCGCGGCTGACGCGGCAACCGAGGCTGCAATCGCGGCAACTGACGCAGCAACCAGCGCGCTTGGTTCGGTCGCTGCTGCACTTGATCCTGCGGCTTTGCTCAATGTTGAATCCTTCGACGCCGCTGCCGTTGTTACCTACATCGAAGCGTCTTCGCTCGAAGATGGCACTAAGGGCACGCTCATTACCGCAGTTAACGCTGCAGGTGATAACCCTGAGCTCATTCAAGGTGTGATCGATCAGATCAAGGCCGCTCTGGGTCTCTGATCCTTTGAGACCCTAAAAGAAAGGGCCGCTCGATTGAGCGGCCCTTTTTCGTTTGGATGTTCCGTCGGTTAATCGAGGAACGCCTTTTCCACGACATATTGCGCGGGTTTGGAGTTCGCGCCTTCCTCAAGGCCATACCCTTCGAGCATCTCTTTGATCTCAAGGTTAAAGGCGAGGTTGCCGCAGACCATCGCGCGGTCCGTTTCGGGGTTGATTTGAGGCACACCGAGATCGGTGAAGGCTTCGCCCGAGCGCATCAGATCTGTGATGCGGCCCATCTTGGGGCTCTCTTCGCGAGTCGTGGTCGGATAATACTTAATTTTCTTCCAGAAGCCTTCGCCGATGACTTCGTTGAGAAGCTCGTCTGTCTTAAGGCTTTCGATCAGGTCACGACCATAAGTCAGCTCGCCCACTTCGCGGCAGGTATGGGTGATGATGACCTCGTCATAATCTTCATAGGTCTGCGGTTCGCGCAGAAGCGAGGCAAAGGGCGCAAAACCCGTGCCGGTCGCAAAGAACCAAATGCGTTTGCCGGGGAGAAGAGCGTCATGCACCAAGGTGCCAACGGGCTTGGGGCGCAGGATGATCTCGTCCCCGACTTTGATGTGCTGAAGCTTGGAGGTCAGAGGGCCGTCCTGCACCTTGATCGAATAGAACTCCAACTCTTCGTCCCAAGAGGGCGAGGCGATGGAATAGGCGCGCAGCAAAGGCTTTTGCTTACCCGTTGCGGGATCAGGGTCGCCCATTAGGCCGATCATCACAAACTCGCCCGAGCGGAAACGCATAGACGCAGGGCGCGTCATACGGAACGAGAAAAGGCGGTCAGTATAATGCTCCACAGCGGTCACAGTCTGTGCGTCCGGCATGGTCACGGCTTTTGCGGGTGCGGGTGCTTCGGTCACTAGGGCTTGCTCGGTCATATCTCTCTCGCGCCACACCATGGGGCGCGCCTTTGTCATACGCGTTGATCTAGATCAGGGGAAGGGGCCGATCAGGCCCGCATCCGCGACTGATAGTCATGGGATTGCCATTTGGCGCGGGCGAGCCATTGATCTTCGGGCTGACGAGCAGCGAGGTCATCGCTGATCTCGACCTCGTCGAAACCAGAACGGCGGGCCATCGCGTATTGATCGGCGATCACATGGCCCTTGGCACGCAGGCGGCCCTTGAACCCCTCGCGGCGAAGCTGCGCGGCAAGAGTAAAGCCGCGCCCGTCTGAAAACGAGGGGAACAGGATGCGCACAAACGAGGCCCCAGAAAGACGGGCGGCGAGGTCGCGGATATCCGCGTTTGAAGGCACTTCGATTGCGGGAGTGTCCGGTGTCGCATCGTCAAGCGCGACAAAGGTTCCCTCGAAGTCATCTGCGGCAAAGCCGCTGTCGGTTACAATCACAGTCATCTTTTATCCCTTTCAGGCCGCAACACCGCCACCGCGAACGACTTTTCCGTTCACAAAGTGGATGCCGCATTCTTCTTTGTTCGAGTTCCGCCAGCGTCCTGCACGCGGGTCTTCGCCTTCTTTGACGGGCGAGGTGCAGGGGGCGCAACCGATGGATGGATACCCTTTAGCCACCAAAGGGTGACGGGGAAGGCGATTTTCAGTCAAGTAATCCTGAAGGTCGCTCATATCCCAATGGCACAGCGGGTTAATCTTGATCCGCTTGTCTTCTTCGTTCTCGAAGAAATCGAGCGCCGCGCGCGTCGAACTTTGATACCGTTTGCGCCCCGTGATCCACGCATCATACTCATTCAATGCGTTCTGGAGCGGGATCGTCTTGCGCAAATCGCAGCAGGCATCGGTGTTATACTGATGCAGCGTGCCATCCGGATCGTGAAGCTTTTTCATCTCGTCAGCAGCGCGGATCACCTTCACGTTCTTGAGGTGAAGACGTTCGGTGAGTTCGTGCTGATAGTCGAGCGTTTCGGCAAAGAGCATCTCGGTATCAATGAAGAGAACGGGCGTATTGCGGTCGATCACCGAAACGAGGTGCAAAAGCACCACCGATTCAGCGCCAAACGACGAAACGAGTGCAGTCTTGCCCACTTGTGCGTCCCGCAATGCGCCTTCGAGAACCGAAGTCGCACTGTGGTGCTTATAGCGGGTATTGAGCGCTGTGACACGTTTTGCGACGGGTTCACTCAGCGGCATGCGCACGGGCCTCCGCATCGTAGAGTGCAGATTTGAAAGGCTCCATTCCTACGCGCTTGTAGGCTTCAAGGAAGGTTTCCTCGGAGCTTTCGCGCAGGTCGAGATAGGCCAGAACAATGCGCTCTATGGCATTGGTGATTTCTTCATAAGAGAAACCCGGTCCCGTCTTGGTGCCGATTACAGCGTCTTCGGTGCCGTCGCCCCCAAGCGTTATCTGGTAATTCTCGACGCCAGCGCGATCGAGACCCAGAATACCGATGTGGCCAACATGGTGGTGACCGCACGCGTTGATGCAGCCCGAGATTTTGATCTTGAGCGGACCGACTTCATGTTCGAGCTTGAGCTCTTCAAAGCGGGTCGCGATCTCTTGTGCGATCGGGATCGAACGAGCAGTTGCAAGGGCGCAATAGTCCATACCTGGGCAAGCGATGATGTCCGAGATCAGGCCGATGTTTGCGGTGGCAAGGTCGGCTTCGCGTAGCGCTTGGTAAACTGCCGGTAGGTCCGATTTGTGGACGTGCGGCAGGATCACGTTCTGCTCGTGGCTGATACGCAGCTCATTATGGCCATACTTCTCAGCCAGTTCAGCCATCACGCGCATCTGGTCCGAGGTCGCATCCCCGGGCGTCTGGCCGTGCTTTTTGATCGAGATCGACACGATGGCATAACCCTCTGCACGGTGCTCGGCGAGGTTGGTGTCGCTCCACGACGCAAAGGCAGGGTTCGCCAGACGATAAGCGTCATAGGCATCGGTGGCTTTTGAGATGAACTCAGGCGCAGCGAAATGTGTCGCAATTTCCGACAGGATTTCCTGATCCACACCCGTAAATGTCGGACGGATCGCCGCGAAACGCTCTTCCACAAGGGCGGCAAAGGTATCAAGGCCGTTCTCATGGACGGTGATCTTGATCCGCGCCTTATACTTGTTGTCGCGGCGACCGAGGAGATTCCAGACCGAAACAACTGCTTCGACATAGGGGAGAAGGTCCGCTTTGGGCAGGAAGTCCTTGATGACCTTGCCGACCATCGGGGTGCGGCCGAGACCACCACCTACGATAACTTCAAAACCGGGCTCGCCAGCCTCGTTGCGAACCATGCGAAGGCCGATATCATGCGCCTTGGTGACGGCGCGGTCGTTGGGCGAGCCGGTGATTGCGATTTTAAACTTGCGCGGTAGGAACTGGAATTCAGGATGGTCAGTGGACCACTGACGCAGAAGTTCGGCAACAGGACGCGGGTCTTCGATCTCGTCGGCCGCGGCGCCTGCGAAATGGTCAGCGGTTACGTTACGGATTGTGTTGCCCGATGTCTGAATGGCATGCATTTCGACATCAGCAAGCGCGCTCAGGATTTCCGGCACATCGGCGAGCTTGGGCCAGTTGTACTGGATGTTTTGACGGGTGGTGAAATGGCCATAGCCCTTGTCCCACTTGTCCGCGATATAGGCGAGCTGGCGCATTTGCGACGGATTGAGAGTGCCATAAGGCACAGCAACGCGAAGCATGTAAGCGTGTAGCTGAAGGTAAAGTCCGTTCATCAGACGCAGCGGGCGGAATTCGTCTTCGGTCAGCGAACCGTCGATGCGGCGCTCTACCTGCGCTCGGAACTGTGCAACACGTTCGCGGACAAAGGCTTCGTCAAAGTCGTTATACTTATACATGATTAAATCTCCACCTGCTTGCCGTGGGCATAGTTCGAAGGCCCGCGGGTGCGAAAGGCTTCACGAAAATGGGTCGGTTCAGGGCCATTCTCGCCCTCTTTGGCGTCAACGAGATAGGGGCCAACTACGGTTGCTGCGTCGCGCTGCGCGTCAAGAAGACGGATTTCAGCGTGGGCCTCGTCCTCGATCAGCTCGGCCTCACACATGTCGCGGGTCCAGCGGTCATCGGCAGTGAGCCAAACGGCATCGCCTTCTAGCAGATGGTTTGCGGTTACGACTTTGGGTGTGAATTGGCGGCTCATCGAGTGGCCTCCTTTAGGTCTAGGGAAGTGAGAACCTCGGCCGCATGGCGCGGTGCGAGGCCATAAAGAAGAATGGCGGGTCCGTTCAGATCGCTTTGCGAAAGAGCGGGTTCAAGTTCGGCAAGGGTGGTCGCGAGGATACGGCTTTCAGGGCGCGAAGCATTCTCAACAACAGAAATCGGGGTGGATGGGTTCGCTCCGTGCATGATCAAACGGCCTTGCACGAAACGAGCGGCGCGCTTGCCCATATAGATCGCGGCAACTTCACCCTCTTTGGCGAGCTCGCGCCAGTCGTGATCAGCAAAGCCCTTCATGTCGTGACCCGTAAGCAGACGCACCGAGGCGTTACGCCCGCGTTTGGTCAGGCTTTGGCCGATCTGCGCGACAGCAGCGGAAGCCGCCGTGATGCCGGGAACAATACGGTAAGAAATACCCGCCTCTTCAATGGCTTCGATCTCTTCGTCGAGGCGACCAAAAACGGTAGGATCGCCCGCTTTGAGGCGTACAACTTGCGCGCCACAAACGGCATGTTCGACGATAAGGCGATTGATCTCGTCCTGCGTGGTGGAAGGGCCAAAGCCTTCTTTGCCGACATTGATCATGAGGGCTTCGCGGCGGGCGAGCTCAAGAATTTCGCGGCTGACCAAACGGTCGTATATTACAACATCCGCCGCATCGAGCGCTTTGCGCGCCTTAAGCGTTAGAAGCTCGGGATCACCCGGACCCGCACCAACGAGGTCAACATGCCCCTCTTTTTGAGAGGTCATAATGTGCTTGTCGAGGAGTGCTTCAAGTGCCTCACTTGCGCCGCGTTCGCCCTTGGCCTCGACAGCCTTAGGACCCACGTTGAAGTAATAATCCGACCAGAAATCACGGCGCTTGCGTCCGAATGGGAGCGTTTCAACAGCATGACGGAAAGACTTACCCACGCGAGCCAATAGGCCGAGCGTCACGGGAAGCCGCTCTTCAAGGTCTGCCTTGATCG
>JAYPUF010000040.1:0-1414 GCA_038133925.1 Marivivens sp.
GTCCTCTCCTGGGCACCAAAATCCCATCAATTCGCAGCGCCATCGACCCAGTCTTGCTGAAGATTGCCTAAAGTGCTGTGCATTTAAGGCATTCGGTTGCGAAGTTGCTGGGGGTTCTCTATCTCGTTCGCAAACAACGCGGACAAAATGACATGGCAAACTTCCTTTATCAAAACGACCTTCCTGACGGACTGGACCTTGGTCCGGTGGTGGCAATTGACTGTGAAACGATGGGCCTTAACCCGCATCGTGACCGCCTATGTCTCATCCAAATGTCGGGCGGTGACGGAAACTGCCATCTCGTTCAGGTAAGCAAGGGTCAGACCGAGGCCCCAAACCTTTGTAAAATGCTTGAAGACCCGAATGTGCTTAAGCTGTTCCACTTTGGCCGTTTTGATATCGCTGCACTCTATAATACCTTCGGTGCGCTTTCGGCTCCGGTTTATTGCACCAAGATCGCGTCAAAACTGGTTCGTACATTCACAGATCGCCATGGGCTCAAGTACCTGCTCCAAGAATTGGTTGGCGTGGACATCTCCAAGCATCAACAACAGAGCGACTGGGGTGCGGAAAAGCTCACTGATGCGCAGCTTGATTATGCGGCATCTGACGTTCTTTACTTGCACAAGCTTAAAGACGCGCTCGACGTAATGCTTGCCCGCGAAGGCCGCACCGAGATTGCACAGTCTTGCTATGATTTCCTGCCGACCCGCGCAAAGCTCGATCTTGCTGGTTGGCCCGAAATTGACATTTTCTCTCACTAAGAGGGCGTCTTGCAGAACAACAGCTATAGCACCTTTGTAAGCTGGGCCAAGGTTGTGCTTCCGCTTGGGGCGCTCTTGCTGTTGTCTACCGTCTTTTTCTTGGCGCGGACCGTCGACACTGAAATGTCGATTCCATTCTCGACCATTCAAGAAGCCGCACGTGAATCGCGACTCAGCAACCCGAACTTCTCTGGTGTAACTGATCCAGGCGCCTCTTTTTTGGTTTCGGCCAAGACGATCAAGCCGGACGCCTCCAATCCTGAATTGATCACGATCGAAGCGCCGACCTTGTCAGCGCTCGATCCGAATGAAGGTGAAATCCGCGTCCGTTCAGGCAATGCTGTTCTCAGCGATGATATGACCAAGATTGCTTTTGACGATCTTGTTCGGCTGGAAACCTCAAACGGTTACACCGTTGAAAGCCACGGTCTGTCGCTCGATCTGACGCTTGGGCATGCGGAAACGAGTGGCGCGCTTGAGATTATAACGCCTTTCGGGGGTTTGACCGCAGGGCAACTCATCGTAGAACTGGGCAAAACCGCTGGTGGTGCTACACTGCTGTTCACAGACGGGGTCAAAATGACCTATCGGTCAAAGGATTAAACCATGGCTAGATTTGCGGCTCTTATTGCTTTGTTCTGGATGACAAT
>JAYPUF010000040.1:1514-20871 GCA_038133925.1 Marivivens sp.
AGGATTAAACCATGGCTAGATTTGCGGCTCTTATTGCTTTGTTCTGGATGACAATGGCTTCGGCAGGTATGGCGCAAACTGGTCTTTCGCTGGGTGGCCTTGATGTCGACCCTAGAGACCCAGTGGAAGTGGCCGCCGATAGTCTGAGCGTCGATCAGGATACTGGGATCGCCAAATTTATTGGCAATGTCGAAATCATTCAAGGAAGCCTTAAGGTCACTGCTGGCGTAGTTGAGGTGGTCTATTCCGAAGAAACGGGTGAGATTTCGCGCCTCGTTGCTTCAGAAGGGGTGACCTTTGTGACCTCGCAAGAAAGCGCTGAAGCGGAAAGTGCCATCTATGATCTCGGGACGGGTATGCTTGAGATGACGGGCAATGTGATCCTTGTTCAAGGTCGCAACTCTATTACCACTTCAACGCTGCGGATTGATCTGAAAGCAAAGACTGCTGTTGCAGAGGGCCGTGTACGCACAGTGCTCCAGCAGGGAGGCCAGTAAGATGGCTGAGCTCAAAGTTGAGCAAGGGAGCCAAGGCCTGCGCGTCGTCGGGCTACGCAAGAGCTATAAAAAGCGCACCGTTATCCGCGATGTAAGCCTTGAGCTAAACCGTGGTGAAGCGGTCGCTCTACTTGGGCCAAATGGTTCTGGCAAAACAACTTGTTTCTACTCCATCGCGGGCCTTGTGCAGCCTGAAGGCGGCAAGGTCTTGGTCGACGGGCGGGATGTCACAACACTCCCCATGTATCGACGGGCGAACCTTGGCATCGGCTATCTTCCGCAAGAAATGTCGATTTTCCGCGGCATGTCAGTCGAAAACAACATTCTTGCGATCCTAGAGATTAACGAGAAAGACCCTCTTCGTCGCCGCGAACGGCTCGAGGAACTGTTGTCTGAGTTTTCGATCGAACACCTGCGCCGCGCGCCTGCTCTCGCGCTTTCGGGCGGCGAGCGTCGCCGTGCGGAGATTGCGCGTTGTTTGGCCGCTAATCCAAACTACGTGCTGCTCGATGAACCCTTTGCAGGCGTTGACCCGATTGCAGTGGGCGAAATTCGCACCCTCGTTGCAGATCTCAAGACACGCGGTCTTGGGGTTTTGATCACCGATCACAACGTGCATGAAACGCTCAATATCGTGGACCGCGCCTATATTCTTCATGACGGACGCGTTTTGATGAGCGGCACAACAGACGAAGTGGTGAATGATGAAAACGTGCGCCGCGTCTATTTGGGTCAAAGTTTTCGCGTAAATTAAAGTTCAACATCTTGTCGCGGAATCTCGTTGACAACCACCCATCTCCTGTCGCCAAATGAAGGTGATGAAAGACAAAGTTTCTCCTCGCGCCAAGTTGCAGGCTCATCAGCCTGACGGTGGAGTTCAAGGTGAAAACAGGATCTCTCATCACCATATCAGCACAGCAAACGGCGAATTACCGTGCCAAATTGGCTCGGGCTGAAGCTGTGTAACCAGTAAAAAGGAGAATACGATGCGTTACCAAATCAGCGGCAAGCAGATCGACATCGGTGAAGCTCTTCAAACGCATGTTAAGACTGAGCTTGAAGCCACCCTCGAAAAATATGCGGGACGCCCAACCGAAGCCTATATCGTTTTCTCAAAGTCCGGCAGCGAACTTGTCGCAGAAACCGTTGTTCATTTGTCGACTGGCCTGACCTGTCAGGCAAAAGGTCACGCACATGATATCTATGCCGCATTCGAAAGTTGCTTGGAAAAAATGGACAAGCAGCTTCGCCGATACAAGCGTCGATTGAAAGACCATCACCGCGACCGTTCGGAACCTGTTGAACTTTCCGACGTCTCCTCGTATATCCTCGCCGGAATTGATGACCATGGTGAGGCAGAGCCAGAAGATCTTGCACCGATGATTATCGCTGAAATGGAGACGAAGATTCCTTCGATCTCGGTCGGCGAGGCAGTGATGCAGATGGAATTGGCCCACGCCCAGCTTCAGGTCTTTAGAAATGAGAAGCATGGCGGTGTGAATGTTGTGTACCGCCGAGAAGATGGAAACATCGGTTGGATTGACCCCCGTAGCATGGGATAAAATCCTGACCGAACAATGCCCTAGGCCGGTTCATGCAGATTTCTGAAATTCTGAAACCCGAAGCAATCAAGATCATTGGTTCTTCGACAAGTAAGAAGCGTCTCTTTCATGATATCGGTGAATTGGCCGAAAGCGTTCTTGGCTACAAAGCGTCCGAAGTTGTCGAGGCTCTTATAGAGCGCGAGAACCTTGGGCCAACCGGCGTGGGACATGGAATCGCTCTGCCCCACGCGCGCCTCGAAGGCGTTGGTAAGGTCTGTGGACTTTTCCTTCGCATCGAAAAGCCGATGGATTTTGAATCCGTTGACCGTCAGCCTGTTGATCTGGTGTTTGTGCTACTTGCGCCTGCGTCTGCGGGTGTGGAGCACCTCAAGGCGCTTGCTCTGATATCGCGCACCATGCGTGATCCGGCAACTTGTGCAAAACTTCGTGCGAACTCTGATTCTGCGACGCTGCACGCAATCCTTACTGATGCGCACGCGACCCAAGCGGCCTAATTAGCTCTTCCAAGTCCCGAAACCAAAGGACATGTAATCCCGCTGATACGCATCGCGGGCCATGGTCTCTATTTCGTCGTCATAGATGGCATGAAGGAGTGCGTGATGGGGGTCCGCGCTTGTCTGATCAAAGTCAGGTGCATCGTCACGACCGATTTGCGTTGCAAGAAAGGCCAAGTCCATGGGGAGTCGGTCTTCGCGGAGAATGAAATCAGGCGAACCGAACCAGCTAAAACCCTGAATGATATTGCTCTGAGAAGCCCAAGCGGCATCGACACGAAGCGAAGTTTGACCCGAGATGTTAGACTTGAGGAAAGCAAGGAAGGCTTTGAACGCGGTCTTATGCTCCTCAAGGGAAAAACCACCGCCAATCCCATCTTCTGAAAGGGGAAGGTTAAACACACGGATCAGCGTCGCGCGAAGCTCGCGATACGTGGTCTCTGCGTCTCCGCGAATGTGGTCGCAGAATGCAGCATGAGCGCGGGCAACAGGGTGACGGATCACAGCAAAGGAGCGATGGTCGGTATTCTTGCGCTTCCACTGGCGAAGCGTCTTTTGGTTAAAGTCGCTTTGGAGCTTGTCTTGTGTCACACCATCAAGCGCTGCGAGCCAAAGTTTGACGGGATCAATTGGGCCGCCCTTGATCGGCAGATAGAGGAGCGGCGCCTTTTCCGCTGCGATATAAGTCGGAATGACCGCACCACGTCGAGGTTCAAAATTCGGAGTTAGGTTCAGGTTGAAGCGATCAAGCCGCGCCAAGCTCCGTTCCATTTCCTCGAAATTCTGAACCTTTTCGCTGAGCGGTTCGGGGTTCTGTTTCTTGAGCTTCTTATCAAGCGCCTCGATACGTGCGTTGGACCCTAGGAAAGCCGACAAGCCGTTCATGACTTCAACATTCTGGAGGTCTTCATATGCAACATAGAATGCGGTTTGACCCGAAACCTGTAGCGCGTTCATGATCCGCACCTGAAAGGCTTGAAGTGCCTCGAGGTGGTGAACAAACTCGCCGTCATTAAAAACGATTTTTTCCGATCGGGCCTGTGTTGGATTTGTGAGTTTCCATTGCCCGGTCGCCTGAGCGATTTTCCAGCTCACATAGCTATCAATCGGGTTCCGCGTGAGGACGATCTTGGCGCAGCGCGGATCACTCAGCATCTCATCAAGGATGCGTGGATCATGGTCGTTAAAGAAGCGGAAGCCCCCCAAACCCTCACTCCGCTCACGGATAGCGTTGAGAAGGATCGTTGGGTCCTGCTCGCGCTCGTGCTGGGTAACGCCAAGAATATTATAGCTGTTGGGGTAGCCAATGAAATGAGGATTGAAAGCCTCGCCATGGCAAATCAGACCATCGAAGGAGTTGATGTTTGCTTCGAGAAAGTTTGATCCCGTTCGCATTTCCGCAAAGACAACAAAGTAATCAAATTTCGACATAAATTATCGGACCAAATAGGGTTTGCGCTTGGCCGGTTTATTATTCTCCGGCGCGGGATCGACAGGGAAATCACCCATTAGATAAGGGTGCATCCCTTGGTTCTTGAGGTTCTGAAGGAACTGACCAAAACCTGTAAGATCAACCATTTTGGGCACTTCGGTAAGGCGTCGAGTGTTCTTGCCAGTAATCTCATCCACCACAGTTTGAAGCGCTTCCATCGGAGTTTCGATAAACTCCGCGAGGGTCCAGATGCGAATTTTCGCCTTGGCATGGATGGAGCGGAGCGCATTCAAATGCTCGTTCTCAATCTTCTGCAAGAGCGCGGCTTCGGTCCGCAAATCAGCAAAGTTACGATTGGTTTGGAAGAGCGGAACCGCCCATGCGCCAGTGATTATACTGATTTGTGCATTGGCATCGCGCGCAATATCCCAGTTTACGTCTTGGATATCGAGAGGGCCGTATTGGAAAATCTGGCGCTCGCCGCGGGTATTCCAGATCAAGCTCCGCAAAAACATGCGTGGGTTATAATCACGCACAGCAGCAGAGTCGCTTAGCGCCCCTGTAAAGGTCGTTTGTCCGCCCTCGAACTCGGCACGATCCGGCGAAAAAAGATGACCATGAACACGCGAGCCCGTCGCTTTGGCCAGCCAGTTTTCAAAGTCCTCAAAGAGCTCTGTGAACCCTTCGAACACGGAATAATCTGCGCAGGTCACACCGTTTTCCCAGTTTTCATTGGGGAAGCGGCTTTGCATATAGAGGCCGGGACGACCGCGCGTACGACGTTCGACAGCACGGGCAAAAATACGGTCGATCTTGCCCGGGTTCGGTTCGGTGCCTTTGACGACAGCATCCGGATCGCCAAGGAATGTATCATATAGCAGATGCGCTTCGGACCAGATCTTGCGTGCCACAAAGCAATCTGACCGCCGAAGGAGTTGTAGGTGGTCGTCATAAAAGATGTGCGGCTTGCCCTGAAAGTCGAACTTGGACAGCGTCAGGGAACGACTTTCAATCTGGGTCGAATAGTGACGCACCAGCGTTTGGAAATAACTCTCGTCCGGAATCCAGACTTTGGAGAAATATCCATCATACATTGCGCGATCTGGGTCTTGAAGAATTGCCGAAAGCGTTTGGCGCGTAAGGCACCACCACTGCGACCCGATGTGCGGGACAAGACCGGCGGGAATGCGGCGCTTGAGACCGAGCTTGCGCTGGATCTCGACATAGCGGTCAAAGAGCCAACGGTTCTTGCGCCAAGAAAATGGGAAACGCATCGTAAAGCGCTCTTCATCAAGCCCACCAACGGTCCAAGGCACATCAGCAATCGTGGCGCTTTCGATAAAGTCTGTTCGTGGACGAGCGTCGAGATACGCTTTGAGTTCTGAGATAGGACGAAGTGGCAAACAGGAACCAGACGTCAGATAGGCGTGCCGAACTTCGGGGAATTCGGCAAGCAGCACTTCAGACGCGGCTTGGGTCGCGGCAACGAGTTCCCAAGTCCCCCATTCGCAGCGCAAACGCTTGGAAAACCGAACGTTTTCAAGATCGGAGAGGTTCGTTCTAAAGCGCTCAAACTCGGCTTTTCTGACCTTGGCATCAACGTGTACGACCACGGGGCAGTCATTCGTATGCCAGTGACGGATCACTTGCTCTGCGCGATCCAAAGCGGTGTGGGCGAGCATTACGATACCAAGTGTCATGCCCAGTTTCCTTTGGACATAAGACCCAGAATTTCTAGCTGGCGCCAGTTGATGTACTTCTCGCTCCACTTGCACCAAAGGTCGGGATTATCCGACGCGCCTTCGGCATAAGCCTTGTACTCCATGCTGCCTGCAAAGTGCTGACGGCGCTTGAGTTCTTCTTGGGCCTTGGCGGCAAAAGTATTGAGAAATTTGGCATGGAGAAGAACGCCAGAGGCCTTTTCGCCACCCCACTCGTCATAAACGAGGTTGAGACCGCGTGGCAAAAGCATGTGGGTCGAGCTGACATACGTGTATCGCTTTTCCCATTTCACGAGCGGAACCTTGTTCAACGCAGGTGACTTTTCAGGAGCATCGCTAAAGAAAACACGCGTCCGAGGGCCACCCTGTATCCAGAGATTTCCAAAGCGTTTATTCTTTTCAATCAGATAGTTACCTGCATCAAACCACGAGGCAATTTCAAACGGATTCTGCCCCATTCGATAGGGCGTGTCGTTGATCCCCCCCTTTGGATACATATCAAGTAGCATTGCGCCAAAAGACTTGATCGATGAGGCATCAAGCCAATCAGTCAGGGCGCGGATCGGACGTGTATCACAGAACGGGTAGACAAAGAATTCATCTGGATCGACGACGAGCGCCCAATGTCCTGCGGCGTATTTGCGCTGTAACCAGTTGAGCCAATCAACACCGAAACGGGCACGCTTGTAACTTGCCTTGGTCGTCCAAATCGAAACGTCAGGTTGGCCTTCAAGATATTCGCGGCTTCCATCATCGCTATCGTTATCGACGATCAAGAAATGGTTGATCCCGAGCTTGCGATAGTAGTCGAGGAAAAAAGGCAACCGAACGTGTTCATTACGAAGCGTGGAAAAGAGAAGGATGTCGGAAGGCTCGATCTGAGCGGTGCGATCTTGCACAACTTGAAGCTCGGAACGCTTGCGGAGCGCACGAATGCGCCACCTCTTGCGTTGCAGCCTAAGCCGATATGATTGCCAAACACCCAAATTTTCCCCTCAAACGTGCGAATGCTTTGTTCGCCTTGGTTTATTTCTATTAACTTAACACAATATTGAAGTGTTCGTCCCACGTTGGAGCAACAAATTTTTCAATTTGAACCCTGTTCGTGTCTGAACTCGGAATCTCTTTAAGCGTGCGCAGCCAAGCTTTGTAGTTTTCTTTCGGTAAATAGGTGGCTGCATCGCCCAGTACTTCATAGAAAACGGGCAAATCGCTGCAAAATACAGGGACTCCGAGAGCGAGTGCTTCTACCGGAGGGAGACCAAAGCCCTCTGCAAAGGTCGGGAAAAGCAAGCCCTGGGACTCTGCAATCACTGCTGCAATCGTTTCATCACCCATATTCGGAAGCTCGATGACGTTTTGTTTGCCCTCATCAAGCCGTTCGAACAGCGATGAATTCATCCATCCGCGCGTGCCACAGATCACAAGCTGAGGTCCATTTTTGGGCAGCTCATCCCATACGTCCAGAAGCAAACTATGGTTCTTGCGGGGTTCGATTGTCCCGATGGTAACGTAGTAAGGCCGACTTAGATCGATGGATTCGGGGAAATCTGCATACTTTGGACGAAGGGCGGTGAGGCCAATATAAGCGCGTTCGATTTTTGGAACAGGACCGAGCGCTGACAGCGCAGACGCGACAGACTCTTTAGCCGCGTTAGAAATTGTGATGATCCGGTTCGCATATTTCGAAGCAATTTCGAGTTTCCTTTGAAACCTCTGCACAGATGCGGGTGAATGGAACTCTGGAAATTCCACGGGGATCGCATCATGGATCATCAAATTGATCTTCGCTCCAAGCACATCCTTGAGCGCCGCGAAAAACCCTTCACGATAGTTGCTATGCCCAACGTTATAGAACTCAACACCCGGTAGGAAATTCCTTACCAAAAGGCGCGAAATTCCGTTTGTAGGAGCTTTGTCGATTGCGGTCGCACGGATTAGGGTCAATGCGGCCTGCATCTCCTTGGTCTGTTTGCGAAAGATACGCGAAAACAATGAGCGCTCGGGCCAGTTGCCCGAAGCGATGGCGTCGTGCAAGTCTCGGCCGCCCTTCTTATCCAAAAGAAGGTAACCGATTGAAGTCGTTACAATAAAATAAGCTGGGACTGAATCAGATATAAAGCGATCGAGATAGGCTAATTCAACGCGATCGACACCGGTTAGCCTCCTGCCCGCGCGACTAACGAGCCGCGTGACGTCGAGGAGCCGAGTAGGTTTTTCAGCCTTCGTATTTCCCATTCTGGTGCCACCGCCATGCATCACCAATCATTTGACGCAGGTTAGAACGCGTTGGCGTCCATCCAAGCACAGATTCCGCTCTTTGGCTTCCCGAAACGAGTTTCGCCGCATCGCCCGCGCGCCGCGCGCCTTCGATGATCGGAACATCACAGTTCGTAACTGCTGCCGAATGAGAAATGACCTCCTTAACAGAGAAACCACTTCCTGTTCCAAGATTGAAAACTGAGCTACCTTTGCCCTCTAGTAACCATTTTAATCCAAGCACATGCGCATCGACTAGATCCATTACGTGGACATAGTCGCGAACACATGTCCCATCGGGCGTTGCATAATCCGTGCCATAAATCGTCAGGGCGTCTCGCTTGCCCATGATAGAGAACAGCATCAGTGGAATAAGGTGGGTTTCAGGTTGATGGAATTCGCCAACTTCGGCTTCGGGATCTGCCCCCGCAACATTGAAATAGCGAAAAATGACAGACTCCATGCCATCGCTCACAGCAAAATCGGACAACATGTCCTCAATCGCGCTCTTGGATGCAGCATAGGCATTGAGCGGTGCGCGGCGACTGTCCTCTTGCAAGACGACACCATCCTGATCGCCAAAGATTGCGCAAGTCGATGAGAATACGAGCTTTCTGCAATCTGCGGCAATCGCGGCCTCAATCAAATTCAGGCTACCCGAAACATTGTTGCGCCAGTAGGCGCCGGGAATCTTTACACTTTCACCAACTTGAGACAGCGCCGCAAAGTGCATCACCGCAACCGGTTGGTATTTCGCAAAGATTTCATCAAGGCGCGCGCGCTCAAGAAGGTCGCCTTGTTCAAAGGGGCCAAACTTGACGGCATCTTTCCAACCCGTCGAAAGATTATCAAAAGCCACAGGCGTAAAGCCCGCAGCTTTGAGAACTTTGCAGGCGTGCGAGCCAATGTAGCCGGCTCCGCCCGTAACCAGAACGTTCTTCGTCATGGCCTATTATTGCGCCGCGCGACGGTGAGCGTAAAGCTCGTCGAGATAGCCTGCGAGCTCGTCGCGAAGATCGGGACGGGAGAGGCCAAAGGAGACTGTCGCCTGAAGGAAACCCGCCTTTGAGCCGCAGTCAAATCGCGTTCCATCGAAGCGATAACCGAAAACATCACGGCCCTGCTCAATTTCGGACGCGATTGCATCGGTAAGCTGCACTTCTCCACCTGCACCTTGCTTGATCTTACCTAGGTTGCTCATCACCTTCGGAGACAGAATATAGCGACCTATAACCGCGAGGTTGGAAGGCGCGTCGTCCGCTTTGGGCTTTTCAACCATGCCCGAAACCGAAACGTGTTTTCCGTGGTCCGCTTTGATGTCGAGCACACCGTAGGAAGACACCTTATCACGGGGTACTTCCATTGCAGCGACCATGCTGCCGCCCGTTTCCTCGTAGGCTTCGACCATCTGTTGCAGGCACGGCTTTTCTGCGGCGATCACGTCATCAGGCAGCATTACAGCAAAAGGCTCGTTCCCGATAAAGCGGCGCGCGCACCAAACCGCGTGGCCAAGACCAAGCGCCTTGTGCTGGCGGATATATGCGATGGCACCGCTGTCCATGTAAGTCGAGCGCAGCGTCTCGAGAAGGTCGGTTTTACCAGACTTCTTGAGCGACGACTCCAGCTCTGGGGACGTATCAAAGTAATCTTCGAGCGCTGATTTGCCTTTTGCAGTGACGAAAATGAATTCCTTAATGCCGGCAGCGCGCGCCTCGTCGATCGCATATTGAACAAGGGGGCGATCCACTAAGGTCATGATCTCTTTGGGAACAGACTTGGTAGCGGGAAGAAACCGTGTTCCTAAACCAGCAACCGGGAAAATCGCTTTTGTAACTTTGCGCTTCATTCAACAGGCCTCGATTGATCTCATCCAAAGGTATAGTTTCAGGACTAACCCTTTGGTTCAGATTTTGTGAAGAGATTGGCAACCAAATTACGACAATTTTGCGCAATGACGTTAATTTTGTCACCATTGCGCACAATTTGTGCGGAATTTTCTCACCCGCTTTTCTTCGATCTCGCATCTTCGTTCGAAACTCATCCAACGCATCATACCATCAGAACGCTCGGATTTCCCCAACAAACCGCCATGCTGAAGCCAATAGCCGGACCTCACAAAACGGACACTATGAAACCGCGAACCAAGGGAAAAAAGAAAGAGCGACACCCTATTGCCGCTTTTTGCGAGACGGCGTGCCTTTTTGATCAGTGGAATTGCACGCAGCCAATGTCCAAACAACGAAACGTGAGGTGCTTTGCTAACAGGTAGAGGGGTGAACGCACTCGGTGTAGAGTGGGTCAGAAATGCATTTTTTCTTGAAACACCATTTTCTGCACCTCGGTCAAATGTCGATAGGAGACGCTCAACATCACGCGGTTCGATATGACCAGAGACCATGAGGGCTATGAGCCATTTTCGATGCTGAAGACGGAAGTCTTGTATTGCTTGCTCTGGTTCGGATGCATGTTCGCGCGCAAATACGGCGACGCTCGCCCCCATCTGAAACAGAGATTTGGGCGCTCGATCACCGCGGCGGCGCTCGCTCTCGGCATACCCATGATGGACCTGAGCATTTGGACAAATCGCAGTCTTATAGCCTTTGAACCCCGCCCGTAGGTTAAGGTCAGTTTCATCGAGGTAGAAGTGAAAAGCCTCATTAAAACCACCAAGTGCAATCAACGCCTCACGGCGAATGGCCATATTGGTGCCTTCGGTTTTGGGAACACCTCGCTGGTTGGGCTCAAAGATGGTCGTATCATCAACTTCGATAGGTTCGGTTTGACCGCTATGGTCCACCCAACGCGCCTTCCATTGAAAGCTTATGCCGTTGCGTCCCCGCACATAACCACCTGAAAGATCGGACTTTCCCGTGGAAATCGGTGCGGTGAGAAAATTGAGCCAAGTCGGTTCTGGCACTGCGTCATCGTCGATGAAGGCAATAATCTCGGCAGAAGACGCGCCAACCCCAATGTTACGCGCTTTGGAAATATTCGGCTCGTCGAAGCGGATAATCCTAAGGCCCACTTCGGACGCAAACCCAGCAAGGCTTGTTTCATTGCCGACGATAATAATCTCGAAGTTGTCGTAGTACTGCTGCCGCAGTCCCGCGATGGTCAAAGCAAGGCTCTTAGGCCGGTCTCGCGTGACCACGACGACAGTAACAGAGGGAGATTGAGACAAACCCTCCGCCATTAGATTCTAGGCCTTGTGAAGTTCTACGCCCGGAGCGTAGGCAATGAAGAAGGGGTTCTCGAAGCCATTCTTGCCGTACACAAGCGGACTATGGTCGTCAAAACGGATCACATCACCGCCTGCGCCATTCAGAACAGCATGACCCGCCGCAGTATCCCATTCCATGGTCCGACCAACGCGAGGGTAGAGGTCGGCTTCTCCTGTCGCAACAAGGCAAAACTTTAGCGACGAGCCCGCGCTGCGCATGTCAGAAACACTGTATTTGTTGATGTAATCGTCGGTCGCCTGATCCCTGTGGGATTTTGAAGCAACAACGAGAAGAGCGGCGTTGTTCGGCTTGGACACGTTAATTGGCTTAAGTTCACCGACAGCATCTTTGTCGAGCGCGCCGAGTTCTTCGACGGCTTTACCGTCGGCCTCGGTGTAGAAAAGACGACCACGAGCAGGTGCATAGACCACACCTCGGATCGGCTTGCCATTTTCGACGTAAGCGATGTTCACGGTGAAGTCCCCACGGCGGTTGATGAATTCCTTGGTGCCGTCCAGTGGATCAACAATCAAAAAGGTCGAAACAGACTGGGAGTGGGACTGTGCTTGCTCTTCGGTGACGAGCGCAATGTCAGGAAACGCAGCACGAAGACCCGCAGAAATATGCGCGTCTGCCGCTTCATCGGCCTCGGTCACGGGGCTAGCATCAGATTTCGTTTTCACTTCAAAATCAGGGGAATTGTAGATTTCCATGATGATATCGCCCGCCTCGAGCGCCAGTTTGCGGATAACTTGTGTCAGGCGAGCGTGGTCCATGAAAATACCTTCAAATAAACGTGCAATATGTCGTTGTAGTTGCTTGAAGCATCTCGGGCCCTTATGCTCAAGCCATAACGGATCCGCAAGAAATTCGTGTTTATAAAGGCGTCGAAAGGACTTCGGAGCAATGCATACGCCGATCAAGCGTCAGAGCGTCTTTATGGCGATCATCACTATGGGAGAGCTGATCTTTCATAGTGTGGTGCGATCCAATCGCAAATCACACCGCAATGCAGTTGTCGGTCTTGTGCTCAGCATGTTCCAGGCTGTGATCTTTGTCGCCATCTTTTATGCGATGTTCATTCTTCTGGGGATGCGCAGTGCGCCCATCCGTGGCGATTACCTTTTGTATATCATGTCGGGGGTTTTCCTTTTTCTGACCCACAACAAGGCAATGGGCGCCGTCGCGGGTGCAGAGGGTCCGACATCGGCCATGATGAAACACGCGCCGCTTAACACTCTGATTTCAATTGTGTCTTCTGCGCTGTCGGCACTTTATATGCAGACTTTGACGCTAATCTGCATTCTCTATCTCTATCACACCGTCATCGAACGGATCACGATCTATGATCCCGTCAAAGCATTCGGGTGTCTCTTGCTGGCGTGGCTCTCTGGTATTGCGGTCGGGCTGATTTTCCTGTCGCTCAAACCGTGGTTTCCCAATTTCGCGAATGTGGCGAACCAAGTCTATTCTCGCGCCAATATGCTTGCCTCGGGCAAGATGTTCGTCGCCAATGCGACGCCCAACTACATCCTCAAGCTTTTCACATGGAACCCTTTGTTCCACTGTATTGATCAGGCGCGGGGCTATATCTTTATCAATTATTTCCCGCACAAGAGTTCGCTGATGTATCCGATCTATGTCTCGATCGCACTTATCATGATCGGACTCATGGCTGAATTCTTCACCAGGAAACGTGTTTCGCTCAGCTGGTTCGCCACGCGCTAAGGCTTGTTTGCCTAAGTTTTCCGACCAAAAGGGGCAGAGTTCGCACTCTTTCCCATTTGTATTGTATTTTTATCACATTTCCTCCCGTCCTACCCGTTGCAGCGCCTAAAAACGGCCCCTATATACCGCTTGATCCGCTGCGGGCCCTGCCCAATGCGAAATCCAGAAAGGCACAGATGCCGGAACGGGTTTGTGCCGTTCAAACCGCTTAAAGAAAGGGATTTGAAAATGGGAAAAGTCATCGGGATTGACCTCGGGACCACCAACTCTTGCGTAGCCATCATGGATGGCTCCAAACCGCGCGTTATCGAAAACGCAGAAGGTGCGCGCACCACTCCGTCGATCGTTGCTTTCACCGAGAGCGAACGTCTTGTCGGCCAGCCCGCCAAACGTCAGGCCGTTACGAACCCCGACAACACCATTTTTGGTGTGAAGCGTCTTATCGGTCGCCGTGCTGACGACGCACACCTTGCCAAAGACAAGAAGAACCTCCCGTTCAACGTCATCAGCGGCGGCAACGGTGACGCTTGGGTCGAGTCGCGTGGCGAAAAATACAGCCCCTCGCAGATTTCTGCTTTCATCCTTCAGAAGATGAAAGAAACCGCCGAGTCGTATCTTGGTGAAGAAGTCACTCAGGCCGTTATCACCGTGCCTGCATATTTTAACGACGCACAGCGTCAGGCCACCAAAGACGCTGGCAAGATCGCTGGCCTCGAAGTGCTTCGCATCATCAACGAACCGACCGCTGCTGCGCTTGCCTATGGTCTCGACAAGAAAGAGTCCAAGACGATCGCTGTTTATGACCTTGGTGGTGGTACCTTCGACGTAACCATCCTCGAGATCGACGACGGCCTCTTTGAAGTGAAGTCCACCAACGGCGACACCTTCCTCGGTGGTGAAGACTTTGACATGCGCATCGTCAACTACCTTGCTGACGAGTTCAAGAAAGAGCACTCGGTCGACCTTACCAAAGACAAGATGGCACTTCAGCGTCTGAAGGAAGCTGCTGAAAAGGCCAAAATCGAGCTTTCTTCTTCGAGCCAGACCGAAATCAACCAGCCGTTCATCTCGATGGGCGCGAATGGTCAGCCGCTCCACATGGTGATGAAGCTGACCCGCGCAAAGCTTGAGAGCCTCGTTGGCGATCTGATCAAGAACTCGCTCAAGCCGTGTCAAGCTGCGCTCAAGGACGCTGGTCTGTCCACCTCAGACATCGACGAGGTCGTTCTCGTCGGCGGTATGACCCGTATGCCCAAGGTAATCGAAGAAGTATCCAAGTTCTTCGGCAAAGACCCGCACCGTGGTGTGAACCCTGATGAAGTTGTGGCCATGGGCGCCGCCATTCAGGCTGGTGTTCTTCAGGGTGACGTGAAGGACGTTGTTCTTCTGGACGTCACTCCGCTTTCGCTCGGCATCGAAACGCTTGGCGGCGTATTCACCCGTCTGATCGACCGCAACACCACCATCCCGACCAAGAAGTCGCAGGTGTTCTCGACCGCAGAAGACAACCAGAACGCCGTGACCATTCGCGTGTTCCAGGGTGAACGAGAGATGGCTGCCGATAACAAGATGCTCGGCCAGTTCAACCTTGAAGACATCCCGCCAGCACCGCGCGGTATGCCGCAGATCGAAGTGACCTTCGACATCGACGCTAACGGCATCGTTTCGGTATCGGCCAAAGACAAGGGCACCGGCAAAGAGCAGAACATCACGATCCAAGCTTCGGGCGGTCTGTCCGACGAGGATATCGAAAAGATGGTCCGCGACGCTGAAGCCAACGCCGAGGCCGATAAAGAGCGCCGCGAGCTTGTTGAAGCCAAGAACCAAGCCGAGAGCCTCATCCACTCGACCGAAAAGTCGATGGAAGAGCATGGTGACAAGGTTGACCCGACCACCATCGAAGCGATCGAGCTGGCAATTGCTGCGCTCAAGGACGAGCTCGAGGAAGGCAATGCTTCCAAGATCCGTTCGGGCATCCAGAACGTGACTGAAGCTGCGATGAAGCTTGGTGAAGCGATCTACAAAGCCAGCCAAGATGACGCTGACTCTGACGAACCCCGCTCTGCTGGCGGTCGTTCGGACGATGACGACATTCTTGACGCTGACTTCGAAGATCTCGACGACAACAAGCGCGGCTAAAGCCAGCGTATAGCTTGAGAAGACCGGCTCGCCCAACGACGGGCCGGTTTTTCCATTCCCAAGGGGGAAGATAACTCATGGCAAAACGCGACTATTACGAACTTCTTGGCATCTCCAAGGGCGCAAGCGCTGACGAGATCAAAAAGGGCTATCGTGCCAAAGCCAAAGAACTTCACCCTGACCGCAACGCCGACAACCCGAACGCAGAAGCTCAGTTCAAAGAAATCAACGAAGCTTATGACGTTCTGAAGGACGCTGACAAAAAAGCAGCGTATGACCGCTACGGTCATGCCGCCTTTGAAAACGGTATGGGCGGTGGCGGTCATCCGGGTGGTGGCTTCCGTGGCCAAGGTGACTTTGCTTCGGCCTTCTCAGATGTGTTCGACGATCTTTTTGGCGACATGATGGGTGGTCGTGGCGGCGGTCGTTCGCGTGCAGCACGCGGCAACGATCTTCGCTATAACATGCGCATCTCGCTTGAAGACGCCTACAACGGACTTCAAAAGTCGATCAAAGTTCCAACTTCTGTCTCTTGTGATGGTTGTAACGGGACCGGGGCCGAAGGAGGCTCCGAGCCTGTGACCTGCCCAACCTGTTCAGGTATGGGCAAAGTTCGCGCACAGCAGGGCTTCTTTACGGTTGAACGTACCTGTCCGACTTGTTCGGGTATGGGCCAAACCATCAAGAACCCATGCAAGAGCTGTCACGGTGCTGGGCGCGTTGAGAAAGAACGTTCGCTCTCGGTCAACATCCCAGCAGGTGTGGAAACCGGAACGCGTATCCGTCTCGCCGGCGAGGGCGAAGCAGGTATGCGTGGCGGACCGTCAGGCGATCTCTACATCTTTATCGAAGTGCAAGAGCACGAGATTTTCGAGCGTGAAGGGATGAACCTCTTCTGCCGCGTTCCTGTCTCGATGGTTGATGCAGCACTTGGCGGTGATGTCGAGGTTCCGACAATTGACGGTGGCCGGAGCCGTGTTCGCATCCCCGAAGGTAGCCAGTCTGGCCGTCAGATGCGTCTTCGGAGCAAAGGTATGCCTGCGCTTCGTGGCTCGGGCAGCGGTGATATGTTCATCGAACTCGCAGTGGAAACGCCTGTAAAACTCACTGGACGTCAAAAGGAACTGCTCAAAGAGTTTCAGGAACTGAGCGAAGACAATAACCCCAATACCTCCAAGTTCTTTTCGGCGGTCAAAGGATTTTGGGACTCGATGAAAGGGTAATTAACCCTTCTTTCATTCGCGATCATACAAACTGCCGTCATGACACAGAATCATGGCGGCAGTTTTCTTTCAGAGGCACAGCTTCCTTTCGGATCCCTCAACCTCTCGGGGGACGAGGTTAATGTACGTCCCGACGCGAAATCGCCTTCATATCTTAAAGATCACCGGCAGAGGTTGCGCGAAAGGTTCATGCGGGGCGGCGCAGCAGCGATGCCTGACTACGAACTTCTAGAGCTTGTGCTGTTTCGCGCGATCCCGCGTCAGGATGTAAAGCCCTTGGCTCATCTGCTTTTGGAAACCTTTGGGGACTTCAACGCTGTAATCTCGGCACCCGTTGCACAACTTTCAAAAGTAAAAGGCGTTGGTGACACAGTAATCTGTGAGCTAAAGATCGTAGAGGCGACGGCGCAGCGACTTGCCCGTGCGAGGGTGTTGCGCAAACACGTAATTTCAAGCTGGGACGCGGTGCTCGATTATTGCCACACTGTGATGGCGCATCGCGACACCGAGCAGTTTCGGATACTTTTCTTGGACCGCAAGAACGTCCTCATTCTTGATGAAGAGCAGGCGCGCGGGACGATCGACCACGTCCCAGTGTATCCTAGGGAAGCGGTGAAACGGGCACTGGAGGTGAATGCATCGGCTCTTATCCTTGTGCACAATCACCCATCGGGAGATCCCACTCCGTCAGCCCAAGACATCCAAATGACCAAGCAAATTGGAGCGGCTGCCACTGCATTAGGAATCGAGCTCCACGATCACCTCATCATTGGACGCTCTCGCGAGCTTAGTTTTCGCAGCGAAGGATTACTGTGAAATGTCGGGCGATGTATTTTCAAGCCATAGCTCAACACGGCGATTGATGTGGCGGCCCCAAATGCTTTCGTCACACCCAATTGGGAGTGCTTCGCCATAGGCGACAGTTTGCACAGTGACGCCAGCAGGCAACTCGCCACCAAGCATCACCAAGAGGTCGTTAAGAACGCTCAAAGCACGAGCTTCAGCAAGAGATTGGTTCGCCTCTGCTGGGCCGGCACCATCACTGAAGCCAGCGAGTTTAAGTTTTTGTCCGTAATACCGACCGTCTCGAATTCCTTGAGCGAGCGCCAAGAGACTTGAACGAGACACGACATCCAGTTCCGACGAGCCTTCTTCAAATCTGAAGGTCGGGGAAAGCCGCACAGCGCTATACATATCCGCGACGAGCGTTTTGAGGTCATCAAGTGTCGTCTCCGTCCCAGCACTTAGGATCGCATTGGCAAGCCGCTCGCCTTGAACCTCGAGCCCGATAGGCACTGCGCCTTGATCAACAAAGCCAGCACGGCGGACGACCATTTGGGCCTCTGCGGTTCTAAACCAAGCAAGCATCGCGTTCACCGAAGGGGCAAGCGGCCTGTCAGGGATATAGAGAAAAAGCGGGAACGTGAGGGGATAGTCTTCGGTCTTGACCGCAGTCACCCGCGGAACAGATCGCAACCCACACTCCCCGACTAGACCGAGTGCCACTGTTCCCCCGAGGGCGCGAGACGGGAGCACTCCGAGGACTTGCGGATCAGCGGCAATTACATCGGCGAGTGCGCTCGTGTTATCTTCACGAAAGAGCGAAATATTGACTTGTTCCGAGCCTGTCAGGCGTTTGAGGAACCCTTGGGCAAACCCAGAATGATCACTCGGCAAATAGAGGTGAATCGGAAGCCCATCTTGACCGCCCAGAGCGCCCCAATCGGTAATTTCGCCCGAAAAAACCCCTGCGAGTTCAGCCATAGAAACGTCTGTCGCCACCTGACCAATTCCGGTGACAGGGACAAGAGAGTCGAGCGCGATGACCTTCGAATGGCCCGCTTCATTGAGTGCTCCAAAGCCTGCCTCTTTAAGACTTTGAACCTCGCTTTCGCGAATCTCTCGAGCGGACATAACCAAATCTGCATTCGCTTCGAGTAGGTCAATAAAACCTTGGTCGGAATTGGTGGAACGGATTGTGACTTCGAGCACATCGCCGTCAACACTACTAAGCGAATAGGAGACGACTTCACCTTCTTCACGCTCGACCTGAAGCCCGGCGGAACGCGCATAGCCTTCGATTAGCGCAGGAAGCAAAAGTTCTCCGACGCGGGAAGCGCCAGAGATACGAACACGTGGGACAAAGTTGTCAAAGTCCGGACAAGATTCGCCCGTGCAGCTCACACCGTCGGCTTTCATCGTCACGACACCTGCATCGGTATCGAGTTGCAAAAAGCGCCCATCAAAAGCCAGTAATTCGCCTCTCACAACCACACCGTTCGACTCGGTCGAAATGGTGACGGGTTCGGCGAATACCGGAAAAGTCTCGAAAAGCGAAAACGCGGCCATTACAGCCACGCTTCTCCAAAAAGTTGTCATCAAACCAATCTCTGCGCGTCAATTCGAGGCGAGTTTCAGGTCCTTGAACATATTTTTCAACACCAGATAGTCACCAACGCTGTCACATGATGGCATAATCATCACAAGGTCGAGCGCTTCAGGTTGCAAACCAGGGGACACTTGGATTGACTGAGCATTCACTTCACGGTTGCAGTTTGTCTTGGTGATCGAGGCGTCCACGCTCAACACAACGTTTTCATCGATACCAGCGGGGAAGGTGTACACTTCGGCGAGAAGCTGCTGTGGAGCATTCGGATCACCAAGCGGCATCAGGAACCCTTGTTCGGTGTCGATTGCTACAAAGTCACGGGCATGTATCGCCGAGACATGGCCGTCTTCGCCGAATTCAGCGCCGTTTTCGTAAGCGTTTATCGCAAAAGCGCTCTCACCCTGCCACTGGAGCACGGCACGTTCAAACATAGCGAGTTCAGGCATTTGAAGCGTTACGACTGCACCATCACCCGTATCAAAGGCAGCGATGAAGACCGCTTCTTCTGCTAGAGCTGGTGCAATAACGGAAAGGTAACCATCCTGATCGGTGATGGCACTGAACATCATGCCTTGATGATGGATGGTCACGCCTGCGTTGCTGTGACATGGAGCGACCAATTCTAGCTGCACAAAGGCAGCTGGAGCAGACGTCGCAGTCATCTCTGGCGTACAGTCGCGGACCGCTTC
>JAYPUF010000041.1:0-20850 GCA_038133925.1 Marivivens sp.
AACGTTTTGTTCAAGCGGTAAGCCCGATCCTGGGACAAATGATGGCTGAACGAGGTGCTGTCGTGATCCTTGATCGCCGGACCGTTTTTCTGACCCGATCGGTTGCCGATATTACAGCAACCGCAATTGAGCGTATCAACACCGAGCTTGGCGACGGTGCCGCGCTTCTCGAGACAGTAGAATAGTTACAAAGCTTGCCGATAGAGCAGGGTCTTGCTAGGGATTTAGCAAGCAAATGCTTTGCTTCCGCAAAGTCAAAGAAAGGACACCCGATGAGCGAGCCAGTTACCACCGCAGATATCATGCTGATCCAAAAGATCCTTCCGCATAGATATCCGTTTCTACTCGTAGATCGCGTTGTCGATATCGAAGGAACTACTTCGGCAACTGGCATTAAGAATGTCACGATGAACGAGCCGCATTTTCAGGGTCACTTTCCCGGCAATCCCATTATGCCCGGCGTTACAATCGTTGAAGCTATGGCGCAAACCGCTGCTGTCATGGTTGGCGCGACCATGGGCCTGACCGATAACAATCTGCTGGTCTATTTCATGGCGATTGACGGATGCAAGTTCCGTCGCAAAGTCGTGCCGGGTGATGTTCTTGAAATGAAGGTTGAAACCACGCGCGGCAAGCCTGGCGCAAAGGTTTGGAAGTTCAAGGGCGTTGCTACCGTTGACGGTGAGATGGCCGCAGAAGCCGAATTCACCGCAATGATGGACTTGCCTGCGTAATGAGCGCCAGCATTCATCCCTCTGCGATCATTGAAGATGGCGCGGTGATAGGAGCGGGCTGCCAAATCGGTCCGTTCTGTATCGTAGGGCCCGATGTCGTTCTTGGGAACAATGTCGTTCTGAAGTCCCATGTCGTTGTCACGGGTGACACGCATATCGGCGACGACACCGTTGTGTTTTCCTTTTCAGTGATCGGCGAAATCCCTCAGGACCTAAAGTTCGGTGGTGAAAAGACCGCTCTTCGCATTGGTGCACGGAACCGGATACGCGAGCATGTGACGATTAACACCGGCACGGCAGGTGGCGGGGGCATGACCAAGGTTGGTGACGATTGCCTCTTAATGGCTGGATGTCACATCGCGCATGACGCTCATCTTGGAAACCGCGTTATCATCGTGAACAGCACAGCGATTGCTGGGCATTGCATCATCGAAGACGACGTGATCGTTGGCGGGCTTTGCGGCGTTCACCAGTTTGTACGGATTGGCCGCGGTGCAATTATCGGCGCGCTCACAATGGTGACGAATGATGTGATCCCACATGCGTTGGTGCAAGCGCCGCGTGGCAAGCTTGATGGCTTGAACCTCGTGGGCCTAAAGCGTCGCGGGGTAAGCCGCGCTGACATAACTGCCCTGCGTGCCGCGTTCCAAACGCTCAAGGATGGGGAAGGCACCTTCCACGAGAGGGCAGAGCGGCTCAAGCAAGAGAGTGAGAGCGTTTACGTCCAAGAGATGGTCGAGTTTATTCTCGGTCAATCTGACCGAAGCTTTCTTACACCGAGCTGATTGATATGCTTGCCCTCATCGCAGGCCGAGGACTTTTGCCGCGTATTCTGTTTGACCGCTCTGGGGGCAAAGATGTGCTTGTCACCGCTCTTGAAGGTTTTGAACCAACAGAACTGCCCGTGGCAATTTCCTTTCGGATCGAACGTCTGGGCAGTTTTCTAAAGGAACTGAGCAAGCGCGGCGTGACAGAGGTATGCTTTGCAGGTGGGATCGAGCGACCGAGTTTGAACCCTGCCAAGATCGACGCCGCGACTTTGCCTCTCGTGCCTCGAATGATCAAAGCCTTGGGGCAGGGTGATGACGCCGCTCTTCGGATCGTTATTGAGACGTTTGAGGAAAAAGGATTCCGCATTCGCGCTGCGCATGAGCTAGCCCCCGATCTAATTCCACCTGTTGGCCTCCTGGGTCGCCACAAGCATCCCAAACATAGCCCTGATGATATTGCAAAAGCCAAGGACGTCGTTGCGCTTCTTGGCGCTGCGGATATCGGACAAGCATGTGTCATTCGTCGCCAGCAAGTTCTTGCGCTTGAGGCTATGCCCGGAACGGCGCATATGTTGCGGAGTATCGCAGGTCTAGGCAAAGGGGGCATCCTTTATAAAGCGCCCAAACCTTCGCAGGATCGCCGTATCGACCTTCCTGCAATTGGACCAGATACGCTTGAACAAGCGGCTGAGGCCGGACTTGAGGGTGTTGTCCTCGCTGAAGGTGGCGTGATGATCCTTGATCGTGGGGCAACGATTGATGCCGCTGATCGCTTGGGGCTCTTTCTAGAGGTGGTCCCCCTATGAAAGCGTTCTTGATCGCAGGTGAGCCATCGGGCGACAGGCTCGGCAGCGCGCTGATGGAAGGTTTAAGGAACCGCGATCCAGATATCATATTCGAAGGTGTTGGTGGCTCCGAAATGGAGCGGCATGGTCTGACGAGTCTCTTTCCCATGGAAGAGCTTTCGAACATGGGGATTGCCGAGGTGCTTCCTAAGTATTTCCATCTCAAGCGCCGCATTCTGCAGACGGCTGAAGCTGTGATCGCCGCAAATCCAGACTTCCTCGTTATGATCGACAGTCCTGACTTTTGCTTGCGGGTCGTCAAGCTTGTTAAAATCCTGCGGCCTAATCTGAGGTGTATTCACTATGTCGCGCCGACTGTCTGGGCGTGGCGGCCGGGACGCGCGATCAAGATGGCCAAAGTGATCGACCACGTTCTAGCTCTCTTTCCGTTTGAGCCGCCCTTCATGGAAGCGGCAGGCATGGATTGCGATTTCGTTGGCCATCCCGTGTCGACCGAAGTCATTGCATCCGACCAAGATGCACAGGCTTTTCGTGAAAGTATCGGTGCGTGTGGACCATTGCTTTTGGCCCTTCCGGGGTCGCGCCGCGGAGAAGTCACGAGACTTGCCGAACGATTTGGGATCACGATTGGTATTTTGCTCAAACAGCATCCTGATCTCAAAGTTGTCCTGCCTTGTGCCGCTCCTGTGGCGTCGCTCGTGCGTGATCTGACAACAAATTGGCCGATCAAACCCATCTTGATTGACCCGAACTCTGATCCAGATGCAGTAGCGACTAAGAAGGCTGCCTTTCGGGCCGCTGACGTTGCGCTTGCGGCAAGTGGCACCGTAAGCCTTGAGCTTGCCGCGTCTCGGACGCCCATGGTGATCGCCTACGACATGAATAAATTGACCCGATTTATGGTCAAACGTTTGCTTCGCGTCGATACGGTCACTTTGGTAAACCTCGTTGCCGAAAGCCGCACTGTGCCCGAATTTTTGGGCAAAAACTGCGAGCCCGAATTGATTGCTCCCGCTCTCGAAAAGGTGCTTCTAAATCCCGAAGCACAGCATGAAGCGATGCGCATAACGATGGAACGGCTTGGTCTTGGTGGACCGCCCCCTGGTCAGCGCGCGGCCGATGCGATCCTGGCGCGACTCTAGGTCGCCTTCGTCCGCACAATACCATAACGCGCTCCATAATCTTTCTGCTTTTGCAGCATCGTCCCGAGTGGCTGCTGAAAATTTGAGCAATCATGTTCTGAAGCGCTCGGTATCAACTACGGTTGATTGCGTCCCTTGGAACAAAGGGACACAGATATTTCAAAGAGATGGCGAGGTAGCTACAAGGCCGTAGTGAGCCTCGACCTGAGCGGCAACGGCGCTGCGATCCTGATTGTTTTGAGCTGGGACACCCAGCAAAGATGGAGCGCACTAATGTCCAAACAACGCCTTGTAATCGTCGGCAATGGTATGGCCCCGGGCCGACTGTTGGAGAACCTCTTTGAGCTTACCGACGCCTATGACGTCACGATTTTTAATGCTGAACCGCGTGTAAACTATGATCGCATAATGCTTTCGCCCGTACTCTCTGGCGAGAAGACTTATGCTGATATCATCATCCACGGTGAAGGTTGGTACGCAGAGCATGGCATCACGCTTCACAAGGGCGAAAAGGTTATCGCAATTGATCGTGCCGAGCGTAAAGTCACTTCGGACAAGGGGACGGTCGCACATTACGATAAGTTGGTAATTGCCACTGGATCATCACCGTTCATTATTCCAGTGCCTGGCAAAGATCTTTCAGGCGTGCTTGCATATCGCGACCTAGATGACACCGAAGGGATGGTTGCTGCGGCCGAAAAAGGCGGGCGTGCGGTGGTCATCGGTGGCGGTCTCTTGGGACTAGAAGCCGCTGCTGGTCTCAAAATGCGCGGCATGGAGGTCACAGTCATCCACCTGATGCCGACTTTGATGGAGCGCCAACTTGATACGGCTGCGGGTTACCTTTTGCGCCGCGAGCTTGAGGGGCGCGGGATTGAAGTCATCTGCGAGGCAAATACCAAACAAATCATCGGTAAAGACAAAGTTGAGGGTGTTGAATTAGCGGATGGTCGAATTATTGATGCCTCACTCGTTGTGATGGCCGTTGGTATTCGGCCAAACGTTCAGCTCGCCAAAGAAGCGGGGATTGAGGTTAACCGCGGTATCGTCACTGACGCGACGATGCGGACTTCGGATCACGACATCTATTCGGTCGGAGAATGTGTTGAAGTGGGCGGGATGGTCTATGGGCTTGTTGCACCGCTCTATCGGATGGCCAAGATCGCAGCAGAGCACCTTGCAGGTGACTCCAATGCGGAATTTGCGCACGCTGAAACTCCGACAAAACTCAAGGTGACTGGCGTAAACCTCTACTCGGTGGGCGACTTTGCAGAAGGTCCCGACCGCGAAGATATCGTATTGCGAGATGCTATGCGCGGTACATACAAGCGCGTAATTCTTAAAGATAACAGAGTGATCGGCGCCGTTCTTTATGGCGATGTGGCCGACGGCGCATGGTACAATGAGCTTCTCAAGTCTGGTGAAGACATTGAAGACATGCGCAATACACTTATCTTTGGTCAGGCCTATCAGGGTGGCGGTGCGGCTGATCCTTTCGCTGCCGTGGCGGCGCTCGGGGATGACGCTGAAATTTGCGGTTGTAACGGCATCACCAAAGGAATGATTGTCACTGCAATTAAGGACAAGGGCCTAACAACACTCGCCGATGTGCGTGCACATACCAAAGCGTCGGCCTCATGTGGCACGTGCACAGGTCTTGTTGAAAATCTCATGGGTATCACTCTGGGTGATAGCTTTGTGGTCCCTGAAGCGCAGGGTATGTGTCCTTGCACCACGCATAGCCACGCACATGTGCGCCGTTTGATAAAAGCCAAAAAGCTCAAGTCGATCCCTGAGGTCATGCAAGAGCTAGAATGGTCAACTCCCGAAGGCTGCGCCAAGTGCCGGCCTGCGCTAAACTACTATCTCGTTGCTGATTGGCCGGGCGAGTATAAAGATGATCAGCAGTCGCGTTTCATCAACGAGCGCGTTCATGCAAACATCCAGAAAGATGGGACGTATTCAGTTGTGCCGCGCATGTTCGGCGGCCTCACCACGCCAGATGAGCTTCGGGCTATTGCGGATGTTGCAGACAAATACAGCATCCCAACCGTCAAAGTCACGGGTGGCCAGCGCATTGACCTTCTTGGCGTCAAGAAAGAGGACCTGATCCCTGTTTGGGCTGATTTGAACAAGGCCGGTATGATTTCTGGCGCGGCTTACGCAAAGGGACTTCGCACGGTCAAAACCTGTGTTGGCACTGAATGGTGCCGTTTTGGGACGCAAGATTCCACGGGGCTTGGCATAAAGCTTGAAAAGTTTCTATGGGGGTCTTGGTCGCCAGCCAAGCTCAAGCTTGCTGTCACGGGCTGCCCACGCAACTGTGCCGAGGCGACCTGTAAGGACATTGGCGTGATTTGCGTCGATAGTGGATTTGAGATTGTCTATGGCGGCGCCGCTGGCCTGCATATCCAAGGCACTACCCCACTTGGAAAAGTCCCGACCGAGGAAGAATGCATCGAGGTCATCGGCGCATTGACCCAGATGTATCGCGAGCAAGGCTTTTATCTTGAGCGGATTTATAAATGGGCGGACCGCGTGGGCTATGTCCATATTCAAGATGTGATTATGAACGACCTTGAAGCGCGCAAGGGTTATTACGAACGCTTTGTGTTCTCGCAACAATTTGCGCAAGTCGATCCATGGGCCGAGTTCGTCGACGGCAAAGACGCCCACGAATTCGCACCAATGGCAAACATTCAAATGGAGGCCGCAGAATGAACGCGATCGCTAAAACCTGGGTCGCTGTTGGCTCGATCAACGATATCCCGCGTCAAGGCGCTCGCTGCGCTACGAATGGCGATATGACGATTGCGGTGTTTCGTACATCCGATGATCGCGTTTTCGCATTGGAAGACCGTTGCCCGCACAAGAATGGACCATTGAGCCAAGGGATCGTGCATGACGGTTGCGTGACATGCCCTCTGCATAACTGGGTCATTTCGCTTGAGACAGGCGAGGCACAGGGCGCTGACAGCGGTCAGACCCTGAGCTTTCCTGTAAAGCTGGATGGTACAACCGTTCTGGTCGGTCTCTGATCAATTATCTGGTGGCAACAAACCAAGTCCGCGTAGATACACGCCAATTCCCGTTTCGAGCAAATCCTCGGGCGGGAAGGGGCTTTTGGTGCCGGGGGAGCCACGCGCGAAAAGTTCTACAACTCCATGGCTCATCGCCCATATATGGGCCGAGAACATCTGGGGGGGCGGGCGTTTTTCAGGCGGGATGTGCTGGCTTAAGTCAGACGCCGCCTTCTCCATCACGCCAAGAGCACGGCGGGCCACCGTATTCAGTTCCGGCGTTCGCTGAATAGAAATGCCGCTTTCGAACATTGCCACATAGTGCCCCGGAAAACGCCTCGCAAAAGCGAGGTAGGCGCGACCTGTCGCCTCGAAGCTTGCGAGTGCCGAGGGCTGACCTTTGGAATAGGCGTGCTCCATGAGGTCTGCGAATATCTCATATCCCTGACGCGCGGCTTCTGCGATGAGATCCTCCCGTCCTTCAAAGTGGCGATAAACTGCGGCCGGTGTCACGCCTGCTTCGCGTGCAGCCTCTGAAAGAGTAAAACCCGTCGGGCCTTTCTCCTCGATAAGCTTCAGACAAGCGCCAACGAGTGCTTCGCGTAGGTTTCCGTGATGATAGCCGCGCTTACTCATGCCAGAGGTCTGGGCCTCCTACAATCTGGGTGTCAAGCTCGCCAATGGCAGAACTGTTTCTGCGGTCATAAGAAATAGCGCTAAGAACTGAGCGGATCGCGTTCAAGCGTGCGCGGCGTTTATCGTCAGATCGCACGATGGTCCAAGGCGCATGTTCCGAATGGGTGCGGTTTAGGGTTTCTTGGATCGCAGCCGAATAGTCATCCCATTTCTTAAGACCTTCAACGTCGATCCAACTTAGCTTCCATTGTTTAAGTGGGTCTTTTTCGCGCTCAAGAAATCGCTGCAGCTGAGTTGCGCGTCCCACGTTAAGCCATATTTTGAAAAGCTTTATACCCTCATCCACGAGCATCTTTTCAAAAGGAACCACCTGATCAAACCACTTGGCGCGTTGTTCGTCCGAGCAAAACCCGAATACTTTTTCTACAACGCCCCGATTGTACCAGCTACGGTCAAAAAATACGATCTCCCCAGCGGTGGGTAATTCATCAATGTAGCGCTGAAAATACCATTGACCTGCTTCGGTATCGGTTGGTTTAGAAAGAGCAACGGTTCGCGCGCCGCGTGGGTTTAGGTTTTCGCGGAACCTTTCAATCGTCCCGCCTTTGCCCGCAGCATCACGCCCTTCAAAAACGACGACGACGCGCTCTCCCTTTTCTTTGACCCAGTGCTGAAGCCTTACAAGTTCGATCTGCAATGCTGCCATTTCATCATCATATGCCGAACGCTTCAAACGTTCCGCGTATGGGAAGTCGTTGTCGATGATGTCGTTTTTGGAAGCACTGGCGATGACCGCGCGGATCTCATCAGGTGCCTGATCCTTGTGGAACGCAGAAATTGCGCCGTCGAATGGTAAATCCATTTGCTGCTCCAAAATATCTCTTGTTTCCAATATGGGATGGATCAGCGCCTAGTGCAATCGGGCGGTGCGTGCGGTGCGGTCGATTGCCTCAATCACTGTGTCTGGATGGGTATGGTGGATCATATGGCTACCTCCCTCAATTTCAGTGAGACGAATATGAGGAAGCCGTTTTGCGAGAGGTCTCGAATGGACGTCAATTGGGACCGTATCGTCAGCCGTTCCGTGAACAATCTCAATCGGGAATCCAACAAGACGGTCATAGTCCTGAGCCATTGCGACGATATGCGGTCGAAGTGTATTCACTTGCCTTGCGTTCGCGCGAAATGTGTCAGTACGAAGCGTAAGAGGGGCTCCTATCGCGTTTGCATAACCTTCGGGCGCGTCTTCTGGATCAAAAAGGTTATTGATTGCCCGTTTTACATAGCTTTCAGGAGTAAGTGCGCTGATCATCGGCACTATAAGGCCTCCGCCTAAAGCGGTTCCATTGATCTGATAAAGCGCGCCAAGGTCTCCGGGCCAAGGGAGCGCAACACCCGAGACATCGATCAGCCCAGCGATATGATCAGGATGATAGGTCGCCCAAGCCAGTGCGACTGCACCGCCATAGGAGTGTCCAAGCACAAGTGGTCGCTTTGCGCCGAGCATTTCAGCGGCTTGAACCAACACAGCGGCCTGTTCTTGTGGGCTTTCGGCTTTGCTTGTAAATGCCGCCGCATATTTCGGATCAACACGCCCGCTGTACCCGAGGCCGGGGCGGTCAAAAAGAATGACACGATAGCGATCCTTGAGGAGCGGCAGCAAGGTAAAGGCCATATCGCGCGTACTTCCGGACGCGCCGTGAATAAGCACAAGGTCAGGGCCGCTACCTTCGACTTGCGCATGGATCTGCACGCCACCAACGTCGAGGATTTGCCCAGTCGGAGGAAAGTCTTGCTCTGCACGTTTGGTGCGTTCTCTAGCGCTGCATGCCGTCAGGAGCGACAGCGCCAGAGTTGCAATAGCTAAATAAACCAGTGGCTTAAGTGTTTCCAATATCATCAAGGCTAAATGGTGTTGTCTGGTAAATTTCGTTTATCCAGTTACCATATAGGAGGTGCGCGTGACTTCTCCAGCGGTTTTGAGGCGCTTGCGTAGGGTCATTGTTAGGATAGTAGTTCTCGGGGACGTTGATCGGCTTTCCTGCAGCTACGTCACGATCATACTCTTCCTTGAGCGTGCCACTGTCATATTCAAAGTGGTTAAAGATATAGAGCGCACGGTTCGCTTCATCCTCGACAAGAGCAGGGCCGGTCTGCTCGCTGTCGAGCAAGATATTCAGTCCGCCGACGGCTTCGATCTCATTGCGCTTCATTTCGGTCCAACGACTGACCGGCATCACCAGATCGTCAGAGAAACCACGCAGGAAAGGCGACGCAGGTGCACAGTTCTTGTGACGAACGCAGCCAAAGGCTTTTTGATCTAAGATGTGCTTTTGAACGCCATGAAGATGATAAATCATCGCCATGCCACCCCAACAGACGCCAAAGGTAGAGTGGACGTGGGTTTTGCACCATTCAAATACCTCGGTCAGCTCGGTCCAATACGTCACCTCATCGAAGGGAAGATGTTCAATCGGTGCGCCCGTGATAATCAAACCATCAAACTTTTCGCCCGAGGCTTTTACCTCGCTAAAGGGGCGATAGAACTCTGCCATGTGTTCGGCTGCGGTGTTCTTGGTCTCGTGCTCGCTCATCCGGATGAGCGAAAACTCTATCTGAAGCGGGGTCGCGCCAATCAGACGGGCAAATTGGTTCTCGGTTTGGATCTTCTTGGGCATTAGGTTCAATAGCCCAATGCGAATGGTCCGGATGTCCTGACGTGCAGCACGATCATCCGACATAACCATCACACCTTCGCGTGAGAGCACGTCGAAGGCAGGAAGGTTCTCGGGGAGTTTGATCGGCATTGTATCAGTCCAACTATTAATAAGAGAGCGTGTAGGTAGTGCGTTTAGCTCTTGGCCTCAAGGGTGCGAGCTATGAGATCTTCGAAATCCTGGGCTGATTTAACGGCATAGACATCTTCGGCCTTAACCGTGATGCCCCATTGCTCAGCCATTTTGGCATATCGAGGTTGACGGTGGTCAAGTGCTTGTCGATAGGTCCAACGAATGAAGTCGTCAGGATTAACTTCATCTGGTTGAATTCTGTTTTTGCTAAGATATTCAGCCCAAACGCGATCTAAAAACTCAGGTTGATAGGACATCGGTTTGGGCGCTTTATCAAAGCGACGCACAAGCTCGTCGATATGCGCGTCCGAGCCCTCGATCCAAACAATCAGACATTCCTTAGACAGGGCCGTCATAACCTCATCTTCGGGGTTATCGGGGTCTACCCATTCGCAAATTGATCCGCCCGTATCACAGATGAAATGCGGATAGCCATAAAGCTCTTTGGCACGGCGAATGAAATGACCCGTATCGAGGAGTGCCTCGATCTCTGCCTTACGGAACTGAGCTTGACGCAGACGGAACTCTTCAATGTCGATGCCCCCCTTGTCAGGATCACCCGGTTTGCCCAGGTATGTCGATACCGGCGAGAGGTTCTCAAATGTTATGTTCGAGCCGATGTAGATCGAATCCGAAAGCAAAAGCTCTCGTAGAAACGGAACTTTCATCGCCTCGCGTTTTGCGTTGTCAGCGATGTATTCGCCCATGTAGCGCGTGCCGATGCGGTAATCGACCGAGTAGTGGAACCAATCACCTTGGTCGCGCAAGATGTTCGACACATGGGTTTTCCCCAGTCCCGACATCCCGAACAGGAGGACATGTTTATTGGCTTCTGCGCGCCACTCAGCAGCGGATTGGTATTTCATTTCTCAGCCGATACATAATCGAAAAGGTTACCGAGGCTTTTTGCGCGTCCGAAGCCGTCCGTCAATGATCAAGAGACCCAAAGCAAGCAGAGCAAAGCCTAAAAAGGCGTTTGCAGCCAAAGCTTCGCGGTAAACCAGAGCGCCAAGGACGATGGCGACAGGCGCTACCAAAAGCGTAACGAGGCTTAGGTTACCCGCACCTGCAAGATTTAGAACGACGTAATAGAGCATATAGGCAAGGGCCGAAGAAATCACTGCAAGATAGGCAAGCGCGCCAAATGTGGCCGCCTCATATGCAAATGTTGGCGTCCCTTCGAGCCAAAAGGCCATGGGGATCATAAACAAGGATGCGCTGGTCAACATACCCGCCGCCGAAACCTCAGGGCGGATACCTTTGAGGTAAACACGGCCAATCGCAGCCGAAACCGCATAAGAAACCGATGACCCCATAAGAGCGAGCTGAGACACCGATCGAAGATCAAGCTTGGTCAGGTTTTCAACTCCTATCGCAGTGATGACACCTGCAAAGCCGATTGTAACGCCCAGAGCTTTATTCTTGGTCAACCGCTCGTCACTGAAAATCAGCGCAACAAGAAGGACAGTGAAGATCGCAGTCGACGCGTTAAGGATTGCGGCGAGACCGGAAGCGATATGTTGCTGCCCCCAGACAATGAGCGTGAACGGCACCGCGTTATTCAATAGTCCGAGCGCTACGAATGTGCCCAGCGCGCGGCCAGTCAACGGAACTTCGAGCCTACGAACAAGTACGTAAATCCAGAGAACGACGGACGCTCCTGTGACTCTAAACGCAACAGTCGTGAAAACGCCGACTTCCTCAAGTGCTATGCGGTTGGCGAGGAAGGACCCGCCCCACATGAATGCCAAGAGAAAGAGAAGTGCCCAAGCAAGGGGTGGAATGGTGCGCTGTACGATCATATGCGGACTAAGATGTGATTTTCAGGCGGACTTCAATCCGATCCTTGCGCTTTCGCATAAATGTGCTCGTAGACATTGCGTCGTGCACGGATCATTTCTTTGTTGCGGTGGAAATATTGAGCCAATTTGCTGCGAAGATCAGAGCCGCACCGACGAAAACCCAAATGTCCAAGCTCTCGCCATAGAGCATCATAGCAACCACCGCGATGATGGGTAAACGCGTGAAATCGATTGGGATCACAATTGTTGCGGGAGCGATTGAAAGCGCCGTCGTCAGGCAGAAATGCGCAAGTAGCCCAGCGCATCCGATAAGAATGAGCCATGGCAGACCGCTGAGCGTTGGAAGAGCGAAATCAAGGTCATACCCCGCACAAACCGCTCCAAAGATCGCTTGCAAAATAGTGAGATAGAACAGAATGCGCAGGATTGGCTCGGTGCGGGTCAGCTTGCGCGTGAAAATCGCCGAGAAAGCAAATGCGATGGCGGCTATGGCAGCAGCGAGAACGCCAAAGTTGAAGCTCTCTGGGGTAGGGCGGGCAACTATGAGGACACCGACAAATCCAAGTGCTGCACAGACCACGCCGATTTTGCGAAATGGTTCACCTAAGAACAGTGGCGAAAGGATCATGACCCAAATTGGTGCAGTGAACTCAAGCGAGAAAACCTGAGCCAACGGAATGACTGTGATCGCATAAAACCAGAGGTTTTGACCTGTGAAATGCGCGATGTTTCGGATTGTATGAAGGCCAATACGCTCTGTCTTCATCGCTGAGAGCTTGCCAGTCGCTACCGCAATTGAGACGATGATGAGAATACCAGTGATACTGCGGTAGAACATGATTTCGAAGGTGTCAAAATCGAGAGCGGCGGCGCGGCCAGCAATGGCCATTAACGTAAAGGACGTTATCGCCCCTGACATCCACAAGACTGCGCGTAAAACGTCTGACATGCTCGGCTCCCAGCTCTTTGTCGGCAGAGGGAACTTAAAACGCTGATCTGTCAAGCAAAACGCCCGCGGGTTGGACCAGCGGGCGTTCTAAAATGATTATTCGAGTTCGATGGTTCCCGGCGGCTTTGACGTCACATCATAGAAGACGCGGTTCACACCTTTGACCTCATTGATGATGCGGGTCATCGTTTCGCCCAAGAACTCGTGCGTGAACGGATAGGTGTCAGCTGTCATGCCGTCCACAGAGGTCACGGCGCGAAGCGAAACGGCATAGTCATATGTCCGTCCGTCCCCCATCACGCCAACCGTGCGCATTGGTAGGATCGCAGCAAAGGCCTGCCAGATTTCGTCATAGAGGCCATGCTTGCGGATTTGATCGATATAGACCGCATCCGCTTTCTTGAGTATTTCAAGCTTTTCGCGTGTGATTTCACCGGGGCAGCGGATCGCGAGACCCGGACCGGGGAAGGGGTGGCGACCGATAAAGCTATCAGGAAGACCAAGTTCACGGCCGAGCGCACGAACTTCGTCTTTGAACAGCTCACGCAGCGGCTCAACCAACTTGAGCCCCATCTTTTCAGGAAGTCCGCCAACGTTGTGGTGCGATTTGATCGTTACCGAGGGTCCGCCAGTAAAGGATACGGATTCGATCACGTCAGGATAAAGCGTGCCTTGAGCAAGGAACTCGGCGCCTTCAATCCCATCAGCGTATTTCTGGAATACGTCGATGAAAAGCTTGCCGATTGTCTTACGCTTGACTTCTGGGTCCGAAACACCTTCGAGCGCGCCGAGGAAAAGCTCGGTCTCATCTGCGTGGATCAGGTTGAGGTTATAGTTGTCACGGAACATCGCGACGACCTGTTCGGCTTCGTTGAGACGGAGCAAACCGTGATCCACGAAGACGCAAGTGAGCTGATCGCCAATCGCTTCGTGAAGAAGGATACCCGTCACTGACGAGTCAACGCCGCCCGAAAGCGCACAGATCACCTGTTTGTCGCCAACCTGTTCGCGAATGCGTGCAATGGCTTCTTCGCGATAGGACGACATTGTCCAATCACCGGTGAAGCCACACATCTTGATGAAGTTTTCAAGCATCTTTGCGCCGTTAGGCGTGTGATGCACTTCGGGATGGAACTGAACGGCATAAAAGCGGCGCTCTTCATCCGCAACCATCGCAAGCGGTGCGTTCGGCGAAACTCCGATTGCCTCGAACCCTGGCGCAAGCTTGGTGACGCGGTCGCCGTGGCTCATCCAGACCTGTTCGCGGCCCGCCTCAAAAAGACCTTTGAAGATACCGTCGCCCTTATGACCCTCGGCAGGGGTTACATAAGCGCGGCCATATTCCGCGTGATGGCCTGCTTCGACTTTACCGCCAAGTTGTTCCATCATGACCTGCTGGCCATAGCAGATACCAAAGATCGGAAGGCCCATGTCGAAAAGGGCCTGCGGCGCGCGGGGCGAACCATCGCGCGTCACGCTGTCAGGACCACCCGAAAGGATCACGCCCAAAGGAGCCATCTCGCGGATGACGTCTTCGGTGACGGTTTGATAGGGGCGGATTTCGCAATAGACTTTGAGTTCCCGAAGACGGCGCGCAATCAGCTGCGTCACCTGAGAGCCGAAGTCGATGATAAGAAGGCGTTCATGCTGGGTCATGTGCGGGGAATAGGGCGGGTAGGCTCGACTCGCAAGACCGTTGTGATGCTCAAGCGTTGGTGAATGTCGGTTTTTGAGCGCGCAAATTGCCAAATGTCGCTTTTTGCGCGGACGCGCCGCTATTTCGTCACCGCTGATAGGGCGGTGGGAGTATCGAAATATCAAACACTCACTGGAGGATTCCTTATGTCGGATGTCGCAGAAGCCCGTCGTGGTGGTCGCAGAGGCGGCGGTGGTGCCGCTCGCCGCGCTGAACGCACGGCTGTCAGCATCGAGACCGCGAAATATATCGAGCGCAACATTCCCAATTTCGAAATTCTCAACGAAGAAGCGCTTCAGATCATCGAAAAGAACGCGGAAACCGTTCTTGCTGAGATCGGCGTAAACTTTGTAGAGAACCCTGCCGCTCTTGAACTCTGGCGTCAGGCAGGTGCTGATGTTCAAGGTGAGCGCGTTCGTATTCCCCGTGGCCTCGCACGCGAGCTTTGCAAAACCGCTCCTTCGCAATTCACCCAGCACGCCCGCAACCCCGAGCGTAACGTTGTCATCGGCGGTAAGAACCTCGTATTGGCTCCGGTTTATGGCCCACCCTTTGTTCGCGACACCAACGGTGGCCGCCGCTATGCGACAATTGCCGACTTCCAGAAGTTCGTGAAACTTGGCTATATGTCGAAATGGCTTCACCACTCGGGCGGTACCGTTTGCGAACCAACTGATGTGCCTGTGAACAAGCGTCACCTCGACATGCTGCTTGCACACATGACCCTCTCGGACAAACCCTTTATGGGCTCTGTGACCGAACCGAGCCGCGCGCAGGATTCGGTTGATATGTGCGGCGTTCTTTTCGGTGAGGACTTTGTCCAGAACAACACCGTGATGACCTCGCTTATCAACATCAACTCGCCGCTTACCTTCGACAGCATCATGATGGGCGCTTTGGAGGTCTTTGCGGCCAATAACCAGGCATCTATCATTTCGCCGTTCATCGTTGGCGGTGCAATGGCGCCGGTTTCGGTGGCGGGTACTCTGACGCAGGTTCTGGCCGAAGTGCTTGCGGGTGTGGCTTATAGCCAGCTCATCCGCAAAGGTGCGCCAGTGATCTTTGGTGCCTTTGTGACTTCGATCGACATGAACTCGGGTGCACCGACCTTTGGTACGCCAGAAGCCGCGCATATCACTTATGGCGCAGGTCAACTTGCTCGTCGTCTAAACCTGCCGTTCCGTTCTTCGGGCAGCTTCTGTGGCTCCAAGCTCCCTGACGCACAGGCCGCATACGAGACTGCGAACTCGCTCAACATGGGCCTTCTGTCTGGCGTGAACTTCATGCTCCACGCTTGCGGTTGGCTCGAAGGCGGTCTGGTTGCCGACTTCGAAAAGTTTGTCATGGACGCAGACCAGCTTGGCACGCTGCATCATCTCGCTCGCGGCATCGACATGAGCGAGAATGGGCAGGCGATGGAAGCTATTCGCGAAGTTGGCCCCGGCGGTCACTTCCTTGGCTGTGCTCACACGCAAGCGAACTTCAAGGACTCGTTCTGGCGCTCGAACCTCTTTGACTATAAGCCCTTCGAAACATGGGACGAAGAGGGCGCGCGCGACACTCGCACGCTTGCAGGCCTGCGCGTTGAGAAACTCCTGAACGACTATCAAAAGCCCCCGATGGATCCGGCAACCGAAGCGGCACTACACGAGTTTGTCGCGAAGAAAAAAGCCTCCATGCCGGACAGCTTTATGTAAGAGACCTTTGGGACGAAGCTGCGCGGTAAAGAGCGGCTTCTCCCACGATTGCGATCAGTGTTTCGACATGGGCCGCAACATCATATTCCGCAGCTCGGCCCACCCGAGCGGCGTTTTGTCCGGCTTCGACCTCAATCAGGCGGACCAAAGCCTCTCCCGAACGGGGGAGGCTTTCTGTATTAAGTATCTTCTTTAGAAGCCTGTGGCGTTTGTAATTCGCAGCCCCTTGTCGGGCGGCCTGTGCCAGAAGTGTGGGGCGCTTCAACTGTCCAACCAGTCCCATAATATCAAGCATAATTCTCTCCTCATCTGGTGATCGAACCAGAGCGTGGCATGATTTTGCGGGGTGTTGCGTGACGCGCCCGTTCAGCGTTCGGCGTGGTTATCAAACATTATCGAAATCGTTCAATTCTAGTGCTGTCTCGGACGCATTAACCCTTGGGTAACAAGTCCAACTCTAGGTTGCTATTTGGTTAATGGAAAAGGGGCTGCGGTCCTCGCGCCGCGTCACCTCGAAAGAATGGGAGATGTGCGATGGCACAAGGACAGCATGGAATTCACAGCGACTATCCAGCTTGGGTACCGGACGCTGCACGACATTATTTGGCACATACCGAGAAGGGTACGTCGATCCGAGAGCTGGCGCGCGCTGCTGACTGTCATGCATCGACAATTTTGCGTCAGGTACGCCGATTTGAAGGACGGCGCGATGATCCGCTTGTTGATGATGCTCTTAAGTCACTTGCAATTCGCCATGCCGCAAAAACAAGAAAATCGCGTGAAGAGGCGATAAAGATGAAAAACGTTGGAGCTGAAATTTCCGAAATTGGTGACCTCGAAGCAGAAGCGTTTCGGGTCTTGCGCCGGCTGTGCGAAGGCGGAGCCGTTCTTGCTGTCGCACGTGAGATGGAGATGGCTGTCGTCGTGAGAAACGGGCAGGATGGTACAACTACGCGCACCGCGATTGCGGCTCGTGAAGTAGCTCAGGCGATGGCGCTACGCGATTGGATTACCTGCGCAGACCCTTCTGCACGTATCATGCGCTACCACATCACGGCATCTGGACGAAGCGCTCTAAAGCAGTTCATCACAGACAACGAAAACCGCTCATTTGCGGGCTCTAATCAAGGTCCAAATTTTGGAGGCGAGGATGATCAAAGCAAAGCGCGATATGGTCTTGGTGAAACGCCATTATCGGGCTTGGCACGTCGCCGTGATCGCGATGGCCGACCATTTCTTAGCCGTGACCTTGTAAGTGTCGGTGAAAGGCTGCGTGAAGACTTTGAATTGGCCTCTATGGACGAGAATACCGCGACCGACTGGAGTAAGTGGATCGAATGCGAACCCAACTCGGTTGATAAATCTGCGGGACCGAGGGATCGAGTGATTGCCGCTCTATCTGATCTAGGCCCAGGACTTGGTGATGTCGCGCTGCGCTGTTGTTGCCTTTTGGAAGGACTTGAGACAGCGGAAAAGAACATGGGCTGGGCTGCACGATCTGGCAAAATTGTTCTGAGGATCGCCCTTCAAAGACTTAAACGTCACTATCTGGAGCAGGGCCAATTTGCTCCGAAAATCGGTTAGATGTCCAAAACCAAAAAGGCCCGCCAATTGGCGAGCCTTGAAAAAGCGATGCCTATTTTATTAGGCTGCGGCGGTCTTGTTGTTGTCAACGAGCCACGCCAAAACGGTTTCAGGCGAAGAAACGCCATAGGGGTCTTCGCCGTGGTTGTCCTCTAGACCTGGCTCTTCGAACCAAGCTTCGATCACACCGTTGTTGACGATGGCAGCATAGCGCCACGAGCGCAGACCAAAGCCAAGGTTATCTTTGCGCACAAGCATACCCATACGGCGCGTGAATTCACCCGAACCATCGGGGATCACTTTGACGTTCGTGAGATCCTGAGCTTTGGCCCACTGGTTCATCACAAAGGAGTCGTTGACCGAGAGGCAATAGATTTCATCGATGCCCTGAGCAGCGAAATCAGCAAAGCCGTTCTCAAAGCCCGGAAGCTGGTAGGTTGAGCAAGTTGGGGTAAATGCCCCCGGGAGCGAGAATAGGACAACGCGCTTACCAGCGAAATAATCGTCCGTGGACATGTCTTGCCAGCGATAAGGGTTCGGTCCGCCTACGGATTCGTCGCGAACACGGGTTTTGAAGGATACAGAAGGAAGCTTAAAGCCGACTTTCATTGAAAACTCCTAAAGTCTTACGGTCAAAAGATTATGCGTTTCCTAGAATGATTCTAATCTGCCTTCAACGCGCACTGGCTGCATAGCTGCCATTCATTGTCATTATGGAAAAAGGTGCTTAATGATCATGCAACTGTTTCGACGGAGGAGGCCGTCTTATGCGTGATCTGAAGATTCCAAGCCAGCGCCACCCTGAAAAAGCGCATCGGCCTGATAACGCTCAACCCAAGAAACCCGACTGGATCAGGGTTAAGGCTCCGACCTCTGCCGGCTATAAAGAAACACGCGACATCATGCGCGAGCACAAACTGACCACAGTTTGCGAAGAAGCGGGCTGTCCCAACGTTGGCGAATGTTGGAGCCAAGGCCACGCGACTATGATGATCATGGGCGAGGTTTGTACGCGCGGTTGTACGTTCTGCAATATTGCTACGGGAAAACCGCCAGAGGCTCTTGATGTATTTGAGCCTGGTCGTGTTGCTGACGCCGTCAAAAAACTTGGCCTAAAGCACGTCGTGATTACCTCGGTTGACCGAGACGACGTGAAAGACGGTGGTGCCGAACATTTTGCACAGACAATCCGCGCCGTACGCCATCGGTCGCCCGAGACGACCATTGAGATTCTGACCCCCGACTTCCTTCATGCCGACCCAGAGGTTCTCAAGGTTGTCGTGGACGCCAAGCCTGACGTGTTCAACCACAACCTTGAAACTGTCCCCGGCCTTTATCCCGAAGTGCGCCCCGGAGCGCGCTACTTTTTCTCGCTACGTCTCCTTCAGCGGGTAAAAGAACTTGATCCGACGATTTTCACTAAGTCGGGGATCATGGTTGGTTTGGGTGAAGATCGCCAATCCGTCATGCAAGTGATGGACGATATGCGCGCGGCTGACATCGACTTTCTAACCGTTGGCCAGTACCTCCAGCCGACACCTAAGCACCACAAAGTTGATCGCTTTGTAACGCCTGAGGAATTTGCAGGTTATGAAAAGGCGGCTTTCGGAAAGGGCTTCTTGATGGTCTCTGCGACGCCGCTCACGCGTTCTTCCTATCATGCAGGCGACGATTTTGCGCGCTTGCGTGAAGCTCGGCTGAAAAAACTTGGTCGATGAGTCTGCCCGTCGCCTTAGTTGGCGACAGGCGGCACGACTTTGAGATAGGCCGCAATCGCTTGTCGATCACTTTCGGGAAGTTTGGCCATGTTCCGAACGACATGCGCCATTTCGCCGCCAGCGGTATCAAAGCTTGGCGTAAACCCGCTCTCTAGGTAGAGCGCGATGTCTTCGGCCGACCAATCTAGCTTTGCGGTTGTGATGTTTGGAATAGTCCCATCGCCCGATGGATTGGCTGCGCCCCCAAGCCAAGACGAACGCTTTGTGCCACCAAGGATGTTTCTCGCTGTGTGGCATTCCCCGCAATGGGCCAGACCTTCGACCAATTCGCGGCCTCGCTCTTCATCAGCGGTCAGATCGGTTTGGACAACCCAATCGTCGTTTAGAAACAATAACTTCCAACCACCAAGAGATCGCCTGATGTTGAAAGGAAATCCGACTTCATGTGCAAGGCTCGGCGTGGAAACCGCGGGTAGGGTGCGCAGATAGGCCGCCAAATCGACGATATCGGCTACATCAGCTCGGATGTAGGATGAATAGGGGAAAGCTGGGTAATAATGAGCGCCGTCAGGAGAGACACCGCGCATGACGGCATTAAGGATCTGAAGATCAGACCACGCTCCGATGCCCACCACTTCATCGCTTGAGATATTCGGTGCGATAAATGTCCCAAACTGTGTTTCGAACCGACGACCACCGCCGAGATGGGAGGCGGTTTGATCGTCGGCCTCGGGTGATGCATGACAAGACGCACACCCACCCGCAGCGAACATAAGAGCGCCGCGATCTGCATCGCCTACGAGCCCATCAATGGCCGAGGCAGGAAGGGGATCAGGCTCGGTAAGCCACCAAGCGGCACCGAGCCCGACAAGAGCAAAAGCTCCGAGGGAGTAGAGTGTTTTGCTCATAACCCGTTGTCCGATTACTTGGGCTTACGGTATGTTTCGTGGCATCCACCACAAGAGCCACCAAGTGCACCCATTGCGCCTTGAAGCGCTTCTAGGCTCTGACCGGCTGCGGCCCGCATACCAGTTGCTGCAACAGAAAACGCTTCGGCTTTGGCAGTGAAGTCGTCAAAGTTGGTCCAGATCGCGGGAAGCGCACGCGATGTTGCGATACTGTCGCTGTCCGAACCTTCTGGGAAGTTTGCCATATCGGCAATCATTGCATTTTCGACAAGTGCGTCAGCTGCGGCTTGGGCAGCGGCGGCGTCGTAGTTTATTTTGCCCTGAGCCATCCCGCCGAGAACGCCCATGTTCTGGCCAAGGAGTTTCATGTGCGTGACACGTGCGGCGGCAGCGTCTTCAGCTGACATCGCAGCATGGCTTTCCGCAAAAACAGCGCCTGTGCCGGCAAGAAGTGCGGTCGAAATTGCGAGCGTCTTAAAAAGTCTTTTCATAGGGACCTCCCATGGTTGAATCGGTCTATGCAGGGAATCTAGCTGTGT
>JAYPUF010000042.1:0-20178 GCA_038133925.1 Marivivens sp.
CATGGAGCGCTTCTTCGATGTTTTGCATGCGTTCGCTGATCGATGCGACCCAGCGTGCAATCTCTTCGTTCTTTTGGTTCGAGCCGCGGATGCTATGCAGAGTATCATTGAGCTTGGTCAAAGTTTCACGGCTTGATGCGGTGGACTCGGAAATCGCAACTTGGACGGAGGTATTTGCCGTTTGGATGAGTTCGGCTTGAGCACGAAGTTCACCCATCTGCTTGAGCTGTTTTTGAGCTTTGTCGCCGGTTTGATCCAGAAACCCTGCAAGGTCGACAACATCGAAGGCCATTCTAGAGCCGACGTTGGTGATTTCATCGAGGTTCGTTTTGCCACGACCTTCGGTCGCTTTGGTAATCAGTCCTTGCAACGACATCCGTTTCTCCCTGAGGCTCGCGCCCCAAAGGAGATGGGGTTATTGCGCGAGCTTTACCTGCGTTATTGCTTCGGCAGTGGCATCAAGAGCCAGCATGATCGAAGCATGTCTATTCTTGTATTCGCGCGCTGGAAGAAGGTTCTCCAACGCATCGAATGGAGCATCCGGAACAGGTCCTTCCTCTTTAAGCATGGCCCGGAGTTGAGCGCGTGCACGCTCGATTTCGTCTTGCGTACGACCAATCACCACCGCTCCTAGGATCGCGGCGGAAGCTTGACCGAGTGCACAAGCTTTAACGTCCTGACCGAAGTCTTTGATTACCCCATCTGCGAAATTAATATCGACGGTCACGGTCGATCCGCAGAGTGGGGAACGCTTTTTTACCGTTGCATCAGGATTTTCGAGCCGCGTTGTGTGCGGAATATCTGCCGTCAGCGCCAATATGCGCGACGAATAAAGTTTGATCAGATCGGAATTCTCAGACACGGAGTTTACCTTTCGCTCTTCCTTGTCATAGATAGGGCGCAACTGAAGATGGCAAAAGGGTTTTTACCATGAGCTTCGATCCTTTGACGCTAAAGTATGATGAAAAAGGTCTAATCCCAGCGATTGCACAGGATGCGAGCTCGGGTGAAGTGCTGATGATGGCTTGGATGAATGCCGAGGCTGTCCAGAAAACCCTTGAGACCGGCAAGGTGACCTATTGGTCGCGTTCGCGTCAGTCGTTCTGGATCAAGGGTGAAACGTCTGGACACTTGCAAGAACTCGTTTCATTCCGCGTTGATTGTGATCGTGACTGCATTTTGGTCGAAGTGAACCAAACTGGGCCAGCGTGCCATACCAATCGACGTAGCTGTTTCTACACCGAACTGCAGGGCGGTTCCGAGGTGATTACATCTGAGCCGATGACGGACTAAAGACCAAGGGCGGCAATTTCGGGAGCAAAGTCGGTCAAAGCCGCTTCACCCTTTGCCGTCAAACCGTAAATCCCTCGTTCGATTTTATGGAACCAGCCATAGTGATCTGCTCGGAGGATATCGCCGGCACGATCCACACCATATGTCTTCTTGATCAGTGCAGGTGCGCACGGACATTGCGAAAGCATGACCAAACATCGCAATGCATCCTGACGATAGGCCGTAACCCGTTTGGTTCCGGTGGTGCCGCCGGTGTTGGGGTCGCCAACACGGCGCTCAAATTCCTTGAGCAGCTGGTTCTGTCGCTTGCGGTTCTTACGCGGAACATAGTCCTGCGGGTCAAGATGCGCTTGGACGACACCACTTGCGACATCCACTGCCAATAGGCCAAGACCAAGGCGTTTGCACAGACGCGTGATATCCTTGTATCGAAGTTTCCATCCGCGATCCTTGGAAACAGGGACCGCGACATAGACCGTTTCGCTAATGCTTTGTCTTTCAACAGCTTGAAAAATCAAAGAAAGTGAAAATGTGAGCTTGAGTTCAACAACTATGGGCGGCTCATCGCCGCGCATCGCCATTACATCACAAGCACCGATTTCGGACTTTACCTCATAGCCTTGCGTTTCGAGATAGACTTTGACGGGGGGATATAGGTCGGCTTCACGCAAGTTAAGGCTCCTCTGACTTGCGTTGTTTTATCCTTTAGACTGGCCTAGGCAAAGCTCTTAACCCGAGAGCCCCTTCGTCCAAAGCATTCCCAATTCTGGCTTTGACGTGCTTAGACCTGAAAGGCGTGCAAGATGCCATGTGAGGGTTTGGTTTGAACTGAGAACTGGTATGCCGATTTCGTTCTCAATCTCAGCAATCACGCCAAGGGTTCGCAGGTTAGTGCAAGACATAAAGACTGCATCAACTTTTTCTTCTTGAACAATAGCTTGAGCTGCGTTCTTGAGAGATACATCGTCAATTCTTGCAACTTTTTCTTCACTGCTTTCACCAAAGGATACGGCGGCAGGAACCTCAAAGCCGTGACGTTGGAATTCTTTCCTAAGCGGCTCTGCGACTTCTTCGATATAGGGCGATACTATCCCAAGCCGTTTGACGCCAAGCACGCGCAAAGCCTCAAGAGTAGCGGTGAGCGGGTTGCTGACGTAATCGGTCTTTGTCGAACTCTGGACAAGCTCTGTCACTTTTGCCGCGCCGATGATTGTGGTGCCAGAGGTGCAGCCGTAACCGACCGCTTGAAAATGAGCGGATGAAGGAAATAGACGCGCCGAATTCGGCAAAGCTTTTTCCATCGAGGCGAGCGTATCGACGGTGACTTCAGGGTCCGAAGGGATGCGGGTTATATGAATTTTCGCCTCGGAAAGAGGAAAAATCTGACGCAAGTCATCTTCGAGTGTTTCATCCGCCTCTAAGACAATCACACCGATCTTGGGGCGGTCATCTTGAGCGAGTTTATATGGGACGCGTTGCATCTAGATTTCTACCATTTCAAAGGGAGCGCGTGGTGATAAGAGGCGAACACCGTTATCGGTCAAGAGGATGTTTTCCTCGTGCACAATATAAACACCGTCTCGTACCATTGCACCGGGCTCTATGGTGAGAACCATGCCCGCCACCAACTCGGTCCGATCAACGGGGGTGAAGGACGGCCATTCGGTCAAATTGATCCCAAGTCCATGACCAAGACGCCCGCCACCGGCTGTAACGCCAGACGCATGAAGCGTTCCGACAAGCATCTTGTGCACATCAGCGGCCAACATTCCTGGCTTGAGCGTTTCGATAACGTGTTCGGTCGCCTGCCAGAGTGCCTCGTGAACGCGTTTTGCCTCGCTCGAAATGGGGCCGACCGAGTAATTCCTGTCATAGTCGCAGAAATAGCCGTCCATCACTGCTCCTGTATCAAGCATCAAGATGTCGCCTGTGTTGAGTGGTACCGCAGGCGCGGGCGAAATGACATCTCCATACCCATCTGAGCCAGCACCGCCCGCCGTATATGAAACCCAATCTGCACCCTCGTCGAGGAGCGCCATTTGAAATTTGCGGAATATGGCGTCAAGATGAGCACCGACGATCGCAAACTCAGGGACGCGGTCAAACGCGCGGCCTGCCGAGAGGCAGACGGTTTGTATGCGGTCAATCTCGCGTTCGGTTTTTACCTCTCGGACGCGTTGAATAGCGTTGGTCCCGTCAACAAAACGGCGAGCGCCAATCAGTTCGGAGACGCGCCTGAAATCACCTAGAGGCATGCGCAAATGCGTTTCAAGCCCCATTGGGAGGCCAATCTGGGCGGACGCGCTCGTTATATCTTGCAAGGTGCCCGCAAGAAGTGAGACGCCATCGTCGCTTGGGTGAGGGGCATCCCAAGTGCGGATGTCCTCGATCCAAGTTCGACTCATCAAGTCCAGTCCGATTGATGGAATGATCGCGATAGGTTCGCCCGAGGCTGGAACAATGACGAACCACGGGCGGGCAGGGCTTTCCCAAAACCGTGTCAGAAACCCTGTCACATAGAAAATGTCCGCAGGCGTCGTTAGGAGCAAAGCCTCAAGATTTTCAGCCGCCATTTTCTCTTGGAGCCATGCGACGCGGCCACGAAATTCGGAAGACGGAAAGACCAAAGAGCTTTTGTTCATCATGCTGCGCCTTCGCTCACGATCCCAAGAACCCGAGCATCAGGTGGAAGGTTTAGACCTGCAATCAAAGCTGCGAAACCCGCTGCGCCCGAAGGTGTCGTTTGAACACCCATCTCCAACAGGAGTGTTACCGCGTCTTCACCTTCTTCTTCGGTGATTGTGGTGGAAAGATCCGCGTCGCGTGCGAGACCGCCAAAAGCGATGAGCGAGGGGGTCTTACAGTCCAGACGACCCATGTTGGACACAGGACCAGTGGTGTCAGTTACTCTTCCGGCAATCAGGCTTTGTTGAACGGCTGGTGCATATTCCGGCTCGACAACAATAATGGTCGGAGCGTCACCCCAAGCTTTGCGGAACAGGGCGGCCGCGGCTGCTGCGAGTCCTCCAACGCCTGCTTGAAGCAAGATATGTGTCGGTGGCGCGGGGATTTGCTGGACGGTTTCTTCGGCAAGCATGAGGTAACCTTCCATCACGCGGTAAGGCATCTCGTAGTAGCCTGGCCAAGAGCTGTCCGAGAGAAGTGTCCAGCCATTTTCCTCTGCCGCATGCATCGCGGCGTCCATGCTTTCCTCGTAGGTTTCGCCTTCAATCACGACGTCTGCGCCCTTGGCCCTGAGGCGGTCAGCAAAGGCGTCGGGAACTGTTTTGGAAAGATAGATCACCGAGCGAGCCCCAAAAAGATGAGCGCCAGCCGCAACCGATAGGCCGTGATTTCCCGCACTTGCCGTGACATAAGTGCGCCCTGAAAGTGCAACGCTTAAGTTGCCGCCGATCTGTGAGGCCTCTCGCGCAATTGCGTATGCAGCGCCCAGAGCTTTAAAGCTCCCAAGGCCCATTCTGTTGCTTTCATCTTTGAGCCAGACCTCTTTGACGGCACAGCGTTCTGCGAGATCGGGTAGGGCGATCAAAGGCGTTTGCCGATAGGCATGGCAGCTATGAAGCAACTTCTTTACGTCTGTGGCATCGTTACTCGGAAAAGGGACGCCGAGGTCGAGTGTTTCTCCGCGCAATGGGTTTTGTATCGTAATCGGCATCCGACGCTCCTGAGTTTCTGCAACTATAGCAAAAACGGCGCTCCCGTTTTCAGATGAAATTGAGCGATTTAGCTATAATCCTAGATCGCAATCATCATTCTGCGCCGAATTTCGGACAGGTTTGTCAATTTGGGCTTAACCAAAGCCGAAATTCGGTCGAATATTTGTATATGGATCGATTCGACGCCCTTATCCTTGAGGTCATTCAGCGTGATGCTCGCATCACAGCGGAAGCGCTCTCGCCCCTCGTGGGTCTTTCGCCCGATGCTTGCCGCAAAAGGCTCGCACGGCTGAGGGCCAGTGATTTTGTTGAACAAGAGATAGCGGTCCTAAATCCACAAAAGGTCGGGCGGGGTATAACCCTGATTGTTGAAGTTACGCTCGAGAATGAACGCATCGCGGATATCGATCTTTTCAAAGCACGTATTCAGGCGGCCCCTGAGGTGATGCAGTGCTATTATGTAACTGGCAGCGCAGACTTCATCTTGATCGTCTCTGCCAAAGATATGGCGGATTACGAGGCCTTCACCCGCAAGTATTTTTTTGCTGACAAGAACATTAAAAGGTTCCGAAGTAACGCTGTCATGGAGAGAGTGAAAACGGGTTTTTTCATGCCCGTTGCTCACTCAGCGGAAGAATAGCCTAAGGCTGAGTTTAGGAACTCTTAGGTATCGACGCTTCGCTTTTGCTTGCAGAAGGTAGTCCCTGAGCGCACTCATCATCGCCAACACAGATCGAATAAGGAACCTGACCAATGTATATTCGCTGCGCCTTCTTTAAGGGCAAAATCAAGAGTGGAATGGAAGACGCGTTTCACGCGCATTGGCGCGAAAATCTCGTTCCGCTTTGGGGTGCATTCCCACACCTCTTGGAACTGCGCGTTCACCGCGAAGTCGAGAGCGACGATGCTGAGAGCCCGTTCCCTCTCGTTATGGCCATGAAATTTGAGAGCCGAGCACATATCGAAGAAGCGCTTGCGTCTCCGACGCGCTGGGAAAGCAAAGAAGTGTCAAAGAAGCTTTTCGAGATGTTTGATGGACATGTGATCCACACCGTTTTCGAAGCGGATCAGTTCTAAAATCGCCTGCGTCCTAGTTGCAATTGTGAGCTAATACGCCTCTTGTCGAAACCTCCCCTTACCTTGGGGAGGTTTTTTCAGATTACGTGCGGGCAATTTTGGGTATTCTCCAAACTGTCTTGATCTGAACGCGAGGGCCTCAATGTCTGCAAAGCGCAAAGTCACTGCCGGAGCCGCGATTTTTGAAAAGTTGGGCAAGCTGGATGTTGAATATGTATTTGTGAACTCGGGCACAGATTTCCCTCCGATCATCGAAGGTTATGTGAATGCAAAGGCAGATGGCCGGCGCGTTCCTACCCCTATTGTTGTCCCGCATGAACATGCGGCCGTTTCGATGGCGCATGGATATTACCAGATTTCAGGTAAGGCTCAGGCCGTGATGCTGCACACCAATGTTGGGTTGTCCAATGGCGTGACGGGACTGATCAACGCGTGGTGTGACCAAGTTCCAATGATTGTGATGTCCGGACGAACGCCGACAACAGAGCAAGGGCGCTTCGGCGCTCGAACAGTCCCGATTGGCTGGGGCCAAGAGATGTTCGACCAAACTGGGATGGTCCGAGAAGTTACCAAGTGGGACTATGAACTACGGTTTCCCGAGCAGATAAGCGATCTCATAGATCGGGGTTGGGCAATCGCCAATTCAACGCCGAAGGGTCCGGTTTATCTTAGTCTCCCACGAGAGGTTCTCTGCGAAGAAATTGGCGATGAAGATGTTGGTAGCACTGCCAAGATGCAACCTGTCGTGTCCAGTTTTGCCCCAGGCATCATGGAAGCTGCGGCAAAGGCGCTTTCGGAAGCAACCTCACCCTTGATCATTGCCCAGCGCGGAACCGGTGATGCAAGTACGATGGAAGCATTTCGTAGGTTTGTGAATTCCCGAGCAATTCCCGTTTGTCATTATTGGTCTAACCAGATTTCGCTCGCGATTTCCGACCCAATGCAGATCGGAGCGGATCCATCGGAATTATTGGCTAAAGCGGATGTTGTCCTTGTTATCAATTCTCTCGCGCCATGGTTTCCAGATAAAATGGCGCTCGCAGCGAACGCCAAAGTAATACAGGTCGGGCCTGATCCACTTTTTTCGCGGACCCCTGTTCGCAACTTCCCTTCGGACTATTCCTTGGCGGGTGAGACCGCCGCGACGCTTATGGCACTGATAAATGCAGTTGAGAGCCTGCCACGTAATGAAATGCAGATCGAAACGCGACGCAGCGCGATTGCAGAAATAGCAAAGGCGAACAGAGATCGAGTGAACGAGCGTGCCAAACAGGGCAACGGCTCGCCGATGACCAAAGAATGGGTCGCGCACTGTCTTGGGAAAGCGATCAAGGGCAAAAAGGTAAGTGTCTTTCACGAGCTTGGCTGTCCTCTGCAATCGCTCGATTTAGAGGACCACAATAGCTATTTCCAAGAACCACACTCAGGCGGCCTTGGATGGGGGTTTCCTGCTGCACTTGGTGCTCAATTGGCGGACCCTGACAGGCTCGTTTTTGCGACGATTGGCGATGGGAGCTATATGTTCTCGAACCCCAGCGCATGTCATCTTGTTGCAGAGGCTCTATCGCTCCCAGTTGTTGTCGTCGTACTTAACAATGAAGAGTGGGGCGCCGTTCGTGCCTCCGCAGAAAGTCTTTATCCCGACGGAAAGGCAAAGGTTGCCAATGAGGTCCCATTGACCTCGCTTAGGCCGAGCCCAGATTTCACCAAGACTGCCGAGGCAAGCCGAGCTTACACCGAAACCGTTTTGCATGGGGGCGATCTTCCAGCCGCACTTGATCGCGCAATCAAAGTGGCAACGGAAGAAAGGCGCCAAGTTCTTTTGAATGTTGCTATCGCCCGCGAGACATTTTGATAGGCTACCTCGCTGCTGTTCCTGCTGATCTTCGTGCGGATTGTGGGACCAATTCGCGATAGACGGCGAGCACCTCGTCCGATGGCTCGGCATCCCCTCCTATCACAATGGATTTGAGGTACTGCTGGTACTGCCGCGTTATCGCTTCAATTCGGTTTTGCGCGGCTAGGGCACGCATCACTTCGATATTCGCATCATTGTTAAGTGGGTCCATCTGCAAGGCTTTCATCGAGTGCTCAAGGGCCTCGCGTTGCCGTCCAGATTGGCGAAGCGCTTTTGACATATCGTATTGGAGCTTGACTGCCATGTCGCGGAGCCAAATTCTCTTGGGGACACACCAATCGTCAAATTCGTTTTCGACGTATTCCAGTTGGATATCTTCGAATAGATCGCCTTTATAAAGCCGCTCTGCGGCTTCGTAGACGTGTACCGCGGCAGCATGATCACTTTGGCGAAGCAGTGAAAGACCGCGGCGACAAAGTTGTTCAAAGGCGCGAATGTCGATCCAGCTTCCTTGGGGCACGTTTAGGCGATAGTGATCACCATTTCTGATCACGCTGTTCTTGCTTCCCAGAGTTTTCCGCAGCATCGCGATCGTGTGGCGAAGACGGCTACGTTTGAGGTCTTCGGTCGCGTCATCCGGCCAAAGGAACTCTCCAAGTTGGTCCGAATGCGCCCCTGCTTCGCCTCTGTTGAGGAGGTAGGCAAAAAGGGCGCGCGACTTTTTGGGAGCACTCCCTGGGATCGTCCAGTCGACCTTGTTGCTACCCTCCACAAAGACCTGAAGTTGCCCAAGACAATGGATATGCCATTTCTCCTCTGAGGCGTTTGAGCTGAGCACATTGCGCGAGCGCCGCGCCCAACTTGGCGTTGCTCCTCTGGCCATGTTGGGAAGGGGAGCAGAGTAGAATTTATTGTCACTGAACTCTGGAACCACCCGTCCCAAAAGAAACTCTAATTGCTCTTGAAGCGTTCCCCGCGCCACAAGTTCAGAGGGGAGCCAGTGAGGATTAGTGTAAAGCCCCGAAGGTGCAGCGATTTGCTGATGGACGCGCAGTGCAGCGCCTAATTGATCTTCGACGATATGTTCACGGTTATAGAGTGAAATGACGGAAAGATTGCGCTGTGTGACAAAGTCCTGAACCACTGCCCCCCAACGTTCAATCATATTGGCGGCCCAAGTGGTCCTTAGCACCCAAAACATATCGACAATCATAACGCGCGGATCATCGAGCGAAGTGCAAAGAGCATCGAGTGCCTGTTTCACGCTATCGAGGGGCACTTCTGGGCTAGTGGGGAGCGACTTCAGTGGAGCGAGCCTGCGGCCATCTTGGATCTCTGGCATCAGCGTTTCATCAAGCGTCAAAATGTACGCCCGATCAAAGCCATCAAAGTGCCGAAGTGCCTCTGTCGCTGAAGCAGTGTCTGCCGATGTGCAAAAGACGGCTGCGTTTGAGTTTTTGGTCATTTCTAGAACGTGTGCTGGGTACAGAAGAAACGGAGTTGGGTGTGTTATTTCAATCCATATCGATCCTTAGCTAATTTGCCAAACATAAACCAAATTTTTTCAATTAGCGTGAAATAGGATACTGCAGGCGGCGTTGGGAGGCGCTTTTGCATCCGTTCGGCGGAAACTCTCGATAGGGAAGTCGGGATAGGCGAAGGGCTGTATAAGCGGTTGTGCGGGAAGGATTTATGTCAGACGTTTTTGATTACATCATAGTCGGCGGTGGTTCCGCAGGCGCGGTTCTTGCGAACCGTTTGAGCGAAAACCCAACGACCAAAGTGTGTTTGTTGGAGGCGGGGGGCAAAGATACAAGCCCGCTCATTTCAATGCCTCTTGGGGTGATGTTCCTATCAAAAGACAAGCGCCACACATGGGGTTATGTCTCCGAGCCGCAAGCTGCTCTTGATAACAGACAGGTTACAGTGCCGCGTGGCAAGGTGGTTGGAGGGTCGTCCGCCATTAATGGAATGATCTACATTCGTGGTCACAAAGCTGATTATGATAGTTGGTCCGATGCAGGCTGCACGGGGTGGGACTATGATAGTGTGCTGCCTTACTTCAAAAAATCCGAGAGCAACCAACGCGAAGGCATTGATGCCGAAGTCCATGGAACGAGTGGTCCGCTTTGCGTGTCGGACCTAACGGGACCAAACACGACGGACTTGGATTTTGTAGAGGCCGCAGAGCAGCTACAATTGCGTCCCTGTCCTGATTTCAACGTTGCCGAGCCAGAGGGTGTCGGCATCTATCAGGTGACACAATCCGATGGGCAGCGCCATTCCACAGGCGCAGCTTTCCTCAGACCAATCCGCCGACGTCCAAATCTGGAAATCCGAACTGGAGCCGATGTTCTAGATATTTCGATTGAGAACCTTAGGGCGACCGGCGTTAGGTATCGTTCCCGCAATGGCGCTGTACATCATGTGAAGGCTGCGGGAGAAGTCATTCTATCGGCAGGTGCAATTGGATCGCCAGATATCCTCCTGCGTTCGGGGGTAGGTGCTGGGGCCCAAATCAAAGGGTTCGGAGGAGATGTGGTCCATGAACTCAGTGGAGTGGGCGCCAATCTTCAAGACCACGTTGACGTCATGGTTATATGCAAGTCCAAGTCGATGGCCTCTTGGGGTATTTCTGCATTGGCTGCACCGAGGCTTGCAAGAGATGGGCTTGCTTGGCTCTTGGCGCGGCGCGGAATGTTAAGCTCTAATCTTGTCGAAGCGGGCGGCTTTGTGCGCTCGCAACCCTCTGAGCCTCGACCAGATATTCAGTTCCACTTTATTCCAGGCTTAAAGAGCCATCGCGGCAGGTTGATCGAATATGGTCACGGTATGTCGTTACATACCTGCGTCTTGCGGCCAGATAGTCGAGGTAGTGTCACGCGCTCCGCGCCGAACGGTCCGCCCAAGGTCGATCTCGGCCTTTTGAATGATGATAGGGATATGGAAAGGTTGGTTCGAGGTGTTCGTCTTGCGCGAGAGATACTGGCACAAGAGCCGCTCGCCAAGCATGGATTGACCGAAGTTGTGCCCGGACAGTCCGTGATCGACGACGAGGGTCTACGCCAGCACGTCCGAAATCAAGCTCGGACGGTTTATCATCCGGTTGGAACATGCGCGATGGGGATTGGCACTGGTGCCGTTGTCGATCCTGAGCTGCGTGTTCATGGGATCAAGGGGCTACGCGTCGCTGACGCCTCTATCATGCCGACAATTGTTAGCGGGAATACAAATGCGCCAGCAATCATGATCGGAGAGAAGTGCGCCGATATGGTGATCAATGCCGCGAAAATGGGTGCGTCTAGCTAAGTGAACTCTAGAGGCGCCGCATCGATTTGGCATCTCCACAATTTGCCAAACAAAAACCAAAGCGGCCTGAATAGGGTGATTCTGTTGGCAATTGCCATAGTAAGGGGGGTCATGATCACCGTCGGACCTGCGCAGGGAAGAGGAGCCCAAGTGCAACCCTAGAGAAAGTTTCCGAACCCACTTTTTGAAAATGGGACGGATGTTAGGGAGGACTAAAATGAAAATGAAAAAGACACTGGCGGCACTTGCCGTCATGCTCGCCGGTGGCATCGCTGCCCCGAGCTTTGCTCTTGAATGTGGTGCAAATACTGGCGCTGCTGCGACTGGCGAGCCCATTCTAGTTGGTGGCATCTACGGCAACGCAGCGCCTGGTGACTGGTCTTCGTCCACAGACTCGGCCAACGCCTATTTCGATTGCGTGAACGCAAATGGCGGTATTCATGGCCGCCCGATCGAGTATCTCGTCGAAAATGACAGCTGGGCACCAGAAGCAGCCGCGCAGGCAGCCGCTAAACTCGTGAACGATACTGCAACAGTCGCGATGGTTGGCAACGGTTCGTTCATTGAAATGGCTGTAAACGCTAAGACCTACGAAGATGCCGGCATCATGGTCATGGCCTCTGCCTGTGCAATTTCCGAATGCTTTGAGACCCCGAACATTGTTTCGACAAATCAAGGTCCACTCGCTTCGAACCTTGGCGCTGTGCAATATGCTCAAGAGGAACTTGGCACCCAGCACGTGGCTTGTATCGGTCTGAACATTCCTAACAACGGCATTTGGTCCTGTGGTGAAGTTGCGAACTTCATGGAGTCCCGCGGTGGTCAAGGCACGACGGTCCTTTTGAACCCTGGTGCGCCTGATGTTAACTCGGCGCTTCTTGAGGCTATTTCGAGCGGAGCCGACACGATCCTGATCAACCAGCCTGCAGGTATTGCAATTGCGATCCTAAAGTCGGCTGAAGAGCAGGATCTGCGTGACGCTTACAACTGGATCGCGCCTACGCCGCTCTATGACCTCTCGGTTCCGGCAGCACTTGGCGACTATTGGGATGGCAAGGTTTATGTGAACGCTGAACTTGCTCCGCTCGATATGAACGGTCCTGATGCGCAGAACTGGGTTGCGGTGCTTGATGCCTACGGTAATGCGGATGATCCGCGCGACACCTTCGGCCAAGCCGGTTATCTTTCAGCTGAGTTCTTCGTCAAAGCGATGCTGGAGATGGACCCCGCAGATGTTGGCGACCGCGCAAAGGTTTCAGCAGCGATCCGCAATATCTCGGGCTATACGTCTGACCTGATGTGCGGACCTTACTATGTTGGTGATGCAGACGTACACATGCCAAACCACGCAGGCTACATGGTACGTATCGTTGGTGGCGGCTACGAAGTGGTTCGTGCGTGCTACGAATACGACAGCGCTTATTTTGAACCGCATCTTGCGGCCGAAAAGGCGCTCGGCCTGAACTAAGAGTTGCTAAGCAGTGGCAGGCGCGTGTGAGGGAAACCTTGCGCGCGCTTGTTCGTTTCAATGGACTGAATACCGGAGCGAGGCACAACATGGATTTGGAACTAAGTGGCAAGGTTTGTTTGATCACTGGGGGCGCAGGAAGCCTTGGGATTGCGTCTGCAAAAGCACTGACGGAAGAGGGCGCTCGGATTGTCCTAGTGGACCGCGATGGTGATGCTTTGAGTAGGGCGCTTGAAAGCCTTGGCTTGCAAGAAGATCGCCTGATTACAATCAAGGCAGATGTAGCGCTCGCGCACGATGCGCATCGCTATGTCCAAGCCGCGGTTGATCACTTTGGGAAAATTGATGTTCTTTTTAGCAACGCAGGAAACTTTGGGACTGTAGCACCCATCGAAGATTACCCGACCGAAGTCTTTGACGATGTTCTCTCTGTCCATGTACGCGGCGCGTTTCTCGCGGCCAAGAATGCCGTTCCGCACATGAAGCGCGGCGGCAGTGTCATCATAACGTCGAGTGTTGCTGGTCTGCGCGGTGATCCGGGAGTTTATGGCTATATTACCGCTAAACACGCATTGACGGGGCTCATGCGGGTTTTGGCAAAGGATCTCGCGCCACGTGGAATTCGTGTGAACACGATCAATCCGGGGCCGATCTCGAACGGTTTTCAACAAAAGGTCGAGGATGATCTTGGGCAGATCATCGGCCGCGACGCCACGGAGTTTTTTGATAGCATCATTCCGTTTGGACGACATGCAAGCCCCGAAGAGGTTGCTCGGACGGTGGTTTATTTGGCCTCTAGCCAAAGCAGTTTCACCACCGGCGCTGTGATTTCCGTCGATGGTGGGATGAGCGTTTGATCAGCCGCCATTACGCGGGCCGGTTTCATCTCGGCAAGGCGCGTAACTGGCGGTGGTGTCCATATGCTCTGATAGTTCAAGATTGACGAAAGGTGCTTTTGAACGAGTGAAGATTTCCCGTGAAATTTCGTACCAGAATGAGGGCGGATCAAAGCTTCCACCTGCGATCCCGACAAGCCCGGGAAGCGCTTCAAGCGTCCAGGTCAATCGTGTTCCACAGGTCTCGCAAAAGCGCGCGGTAAATTCGCGCCCGCTCTCGGTCGTAAAGGTGAACTCTTTGGGATTAGGTCCTGAAAAAGATACATTTTCTTGGTTGAAGTATGTTGAGACTCCGAAAGCAGATCCGGTCATAAGCTGACAATAACGGCAGTGACAAACAGCGGTTTTCGATGGTGCACCGCGCGTTTCATAGCGAAGAGAACCGCACATGCAGCCGCCTGTATGAATGTCATTTTCCATGGTTTTCCTTCCCCTCATAGCAAGATGATGGGACCCGATTGTATCTGCGATTTGCAGGATGGACCCAACCCCTTTGCAAAGCTAGGCTCGGCACAGTGAAGTCGTAAAGAGGAAGATTGAATGGCGCGTCATTCTGCGTCCAAACCAGCAGAGTTCGGCGTTAAATCCATTGCCTCTTTGGCGCGAGGATTGTGTGTGTTGAAACTTTTACAGACGAAAGGGCCCTTGGCGCTTGCTGCTCTGCACAATGAAAGTGGATATCCCAAAGCTTCCTTGCTGCGTATTCTCAAAACTCTGAACGAAGAGGGGCTTGTCTGGCAGCGGATGGCAGACGGGGCTTATGTCGCCTCGCAGTCACTTTTTGAGTTGGCAAGCCAGATGGACCGAGAAAGCGCCCTTGTCGAGATTGCTGCGCCAGCCTTGCAGCGTTTGTCTGAAACCACAAAATGGCCCTCAGTCCTTGCAGTACCACGTTTGACACATATGGAGGTCATAGAGACGAACGTTAGTCGCACCCATGTTGATCATATCCCACTTGGTCCCGTTGGCTTTCGAGTGAATATGCTTCGATCTGCGTCAGGGCGTGCCTACGTTGCCTTTTGTGAGGCTCCTGTGCGGGATGCGATCCTTGACGCTTTGGTGAGGTCGGAATTCGAAGGAGACCGCGTCGCTGCAAATGCTGAATACGTGCGCAAACTGCTTCAAGAAACCCGTTCACAAGGCTTTGCTTTGCGTGATCCAGACTTTGGCGGCGACTTTAACGCGGGACGCGCGCATGTGGATGATGGTCGAGACTCGCTTGCTGCTCCGATACTTGTCGGTGGACATGTGCCCGGTACGATCAACATCACTTGGGCCAAACGCAGTCTAAGCCGCGCTGAAGCCATTCGACGCCTCGCGCCCGCAACGATTGCTGCGGCCAAGGAGGTTGCCGAATTATTCGGCTAAAATTTCACACAGTGAAATCATTCTGTGTGCCAGATTGACCGAATTTGGCTCGTCTCTAAGCTTTCGATCAAGCCTAGAGGAGGGATCTACGTATCATGACTGGTTTGACACGTGCTGACATCGAAGAAATTCTCGAACTGATCGACGCTTCGGATTTTGATGAAATGAACCTCGAAATGGGCGATGTCAAACTATCGCTTCGGCGTCGTGGTGCAGTTTTGACAGAGACACAAGTTGCTGCTCCTGCTCCCGTCGCGGCTGCACCTGCTTCTAGTGCTGTCCAGTCCGTTGCTCCAAAATCAGTGGTTCCTGTTGGTGTGGGGCAAGAGGTGCCTGCGCCCATGCTCGGGACCTATTATCATGCGCCACGTCCAGGGGCGGACCCTTTCATCAAGGTTGGTGACACTGTGACGGAAGACACCGTGATTGGTATCATCGAAGTGATGAAGCTGATGAATTCGGTGACCGCTGGTATCAATGGAACTGTCGCGGAAATTGTCGCGCCTGATGCTGAACTCGTCGAGCATGGCCAGTGTCTTATCCGCGTGGTTGCAGGGTAAGTCATGACCGCGATCCGTAGAATCTTTATCGCCAACCGCGGCGAAATTGCCGTGCGCATCATTCGAACAGCACGGCAACTCGGGATCGAGACGGTTCTTGGTGTTTCGACCGTTGACCGCGATAGCCTTGGGGCACAGCTTGCCACTCGGACCGTGGTTCTTGGGCCAGCACCGGCGCGTCAGAGCTACCTTCATATCCCGACCATCCTTGCGGCTGCCAAAGGGACTGGCTGCGATGCCGTCCACCCTGGTTATGGTTTTCTGAGCGAAAACAGAGATTTGGCATTAGAGTGTGAAAAGAACGGACTTATCTTTATCGGTCCTTCGCCTGACAATTTAATGGCCGTCGGCGATAAGTTGACCGCACGTGGGCATGCAGAGGCGGCGGGCGTCCCTCTTGTTCCAGGTGGGTCTTGTGAGACCGAGGCGCAAGCACTCGAACTCGCAAGGGAAGTTGGCTTTCCGATGTTGATCAAAGCTGTGGCTGGCGGCGGTGGCAAGGGAATGAAACGCGTCGATCGCGCTGAAGACCTTCCTTCGCAATTGTCGATGGCAATGACAGAAGCCGAGGCGGCTTTCGGTGACCCAAGGGTCTATTTGGAGCGTTTTGTAACAATCGGTCGCCATGTGGAGGTCCAAATCCTTTCAGATGGTAAGACTGTCCTTCACGCCGGCGAACGAGATTGTTCTGTGCAACGTCGCTATCAAAAGCTTGTCGAGGAGGCACCGGCACCTAAGCTCCCGCAAAAAATCCGTGACGGCCTTTACGAAAGCGCAATCCGCTATGCAAAGCATATCGGTTATCGCTCGCTTGGGACTGTTGAATTCCTTGTCGATGTGAAGCGAGAGGAGTTCTATTTTCTTGAAATGAACGCCCGCGTTCAGGTCGAACACCCTGTCACCGAAGCAATCACTGGGCTTGACTTGATCGCGCTTCAAATTGCGATAGCTGAAGGGCAACCGATAGGTCTTGCCCAAGAGGAAATTTCGCTTGTAGGGCACGCCATTGAGGTTCGTTTGAACGCGGAAGACCCATATGAGGATTTCCGTCCCAGCCCCGGTCGGATTACCCAAGCGTGGTTCCCAGATTTGCCCGGTGTGCGTGTGGATACATTTGCCCAAACGGGGGCGATGATCCCACCGAACTATGACTCTCTCGTTGCAAAGGTGATTGCGCACGGATCAACGCGTGATGAAGCGATTTCGCGCTTGCGTGGTGCCCTGCGCACGCTTGTCTTGCAAGGTGTTACGACCAACGCCGCGCTGCATGACACAATACTAGCCGATGAGATTTTCGCCGCTGGCGGCGTAGACACAAATTATCTTCCCGGGCTGATGTCCCGTTTGAGCCAAGGAGCCTCGAAATGAGCACTGTTGGACTAATCGATACAACTGTCCGTGATGGTAACCAGTCCAACTGGGGTGCAACGGGACTCGATACCGCGATGATGTTGCAGATCGCACCAACGATGGGGCGTGTCGGCTTCGACGCGATTGATTTCACAACCTCGACACATATGGCCGTGGCCGTTCGCTTTAAAAAAGAGGACCCTTGGGAGCGCATGCGCCTCTTCCGCGATGCTATAGGTGGAACACCGCTGTCGTTTCTTACAACTGGGATGCGGTTCATCAGTTGGGAGGTCGCAAGCGAAGAACTCATGGAGTTTGCTTTCGGTCTTTTGGTGCGCAACGGCATTGATCGCTTTGCAGTGATGGACCCAATGAACAACGTCCCTGCGATGCTCAACATGGCCAAGATTACGCGTCGTGCAGGGGGAAATCAGATCGTCGCGGCTTTGACCTTTACGCTCTCGCCACTTCACGATGACGCGCATTTTGCTGATGCGGCACGTAAATTAACTGAGACAGGCGCGTTTGATCGGCTTTATCTCAAGGACCCCGGTGGTTTGGTGACACCCGAGCGCGCGCGCAGTTTGATCCCAGCGCTCAAAGCGGTCATGGGAAAAACGCCGCTTGAGTTTCACTCGCATTGCACGATCGGTCTCGGCCCGTTCTCATATTTGGAAGGGGCAGAGCAGGGCGTTCAGTACCTTCATACGGCGTCATCATCGGCGGCGAATGGGACGTCTCAACCTGCAATGGCTTCAACGATCCTCAACCTTCGCGACATGGGGATTTCGGTCGATGTAGACGACGACGCTGTTTCCGAGATGGATAAGTACTTCACCGAACTTGCGGCGGCTGAAGGGCTTCCTCATGGGCAACCTGGCGAGTTTGATCGCAGCTATTTCCGCCACCAAATGCCAGGTGGGATGATGGGAACGATGAAACGCCAGCTTTCAGAGACCAAGCGTCTTCATCTGCTTCCGCAAGTTCTCGAAGAGGTGGAACGTGTACGCGCCGAACTTGGGTATCCGATTATGGTGACGCCCTTCAGTCAGGTCGTTGGCACCCAAGCCCTTATGAACGTGCTTGCAGGTGAGCGCTATAAGAATATCCCCGACGAGGTGACGCGATATGTTCTTGGTCGCTTTGGTGCGCCAGTGATGCCGCTTGACGCCGAGGTAGAGGATAGAATTCGCTCGTCAAAGCGCGCCAAAGAGCTAGAGGCAGAGCCGCAGATGGGCTCTCTCGACGAGCTTCGCGCCAAGATTGGCAAGGGATATTCGGACGAAGAGTTCCTTTTGCGTGCGGTGATGCCTTCCGATCAGGTCGATGCCATGAAAGCCGCAGGGCCTGCCCGTCGCACCTATGAACCAACCAGCCGCCCGATCATTCATCTCATGTCCGAACTGACCAAGCGCAGCAAGATCGGCTCGGTTAAGATCGAGCGCCCTGGGCTCAAGCTTGAACTCAAAGGAGCAAAGTAATGCCTCAGCGAACAATCAAAGCCGCCGTTTTTGACATCGACGGCACGCTCGCTCTGATGGACAAATCAACGGGCACTTATACCGCTCTGCCGGGGGCCGTTGAGGCGCTTGCACGCTGCCGCAGGGCAGGGATCAAGGTGGTCGCTTACACCAACGGAACGTTTTTCCCGCCCGCGCATTACTACCCGCTCCTCGCGGATGCGGGTTTGGAATTCGAACCCGATCATATTCTGACCCCCGCAGAGGTGGCGGCAAAGGCGATGGCAGAGATGGGTTATAAGAAAGTGATGGTGTTTGGTGCGGACGGCACCACAGTTCCCATGCAAGACGCAGGGATCGAAGTTGTCGCCCCAACCAAGGATGCCGGTCCCGTCGAAGCTGTGCTTTTGGGTTGGACCAGAGATCTGAGTGCGGAAGCTCTTGAGGCAACTGTGCAAGCGGTCTGGGATGGTGCAAAGCCATTTGCCGGTTCTGTTGCGCCGTATTTCGCGGCAGGCAAAGGCCGTATGCTTGGCATTTCGGGGGCAATTGCGGCTGCTCTCGAGAATGCGACGGATGAAAAGGTGACCGTTTTTGGCAAGCCCGAAGTTGCGGGGCTCGACATTGTAACCTCTCTGACCGGCGTTCAGCCTGAAGAAATGGTGGTCATCGGCGATGATCCCTCGCTCGAAATCGCTATGGGCCGAAAGGCGGGATCGCTCACGCTTGGCGTCACCACAGGTGTACGTGATCGCGCTGCTTTCTTAGCGATGGATGAGGTAATTCGCGTACATGACGTGATCGAGAGCCTGACCGAAATCGGCGGCCAAGCTTGGCTGAAGGAGCGCGTCTGATGGCAACTGAAGGCGAAATCCTCTGGCAAGCAAATCCCAAGCGCATAGCAAACGCAAACCTAACAGCGTTTTTGACTTGGCTTTCAGAAAAGGGGAAGCAATTCAAAGGGTACGACGATCTTTGGCAGTGGTCCGTGGATGATCAAGCTGGTTTCTGGACGGCGCTTGCCGAATATTTCGGTGTGATATTCGATGGCACTCTTGATCCGGTTTTGACCGATGATCCGATGCCGATGACACGTTGGTTTCCTAACGCCAAATCGAATTATGCAGAGCATGTTCTGCGCAATGAAAACTTTGGTGATCCCGATCGAACGATGCTGCATCACGGGTCGGAAATTCGTGACTTGAGCACGATGACTTGGGCTGAAGTCGGGAGTGCCGTTCGTCGACTTGCTACGAAAATGCGCGCAATGGGCATCTTGCCAGGAGATCGCGTCGTCGCTTACATGCCCAATCTGCCCGAAACTGTAATTGCGATGCTCGCGACAACAGCAATTGGTGGGGTGTGGTCATCTGCTGCTCCCGAATTTGGTGCACAAACGGTAATCGACCGTTTTTCGCAAATCGCACCTAAACTCGTCTTTGCGACAAATGGCTATCGCTATGGTGGACGCGATTTTGATCGCACGTCCGATCTGTCAAAGATCATGGGCGCCCTGCCAACTGCGCGTCATTTGGTGATGCTCGACTACCTCCCGAGCGGTGAGAAAAAGCCGGAGTGGAACGGTAAGATTTCGACTTGGGACGCAATGCTATCTGGCCCTGACGTCGCACCGTCCGAATTCCGCTATACCCGTGTGTCGAGCGATCACCCGCTCTGGGTTCTCTTTACATCGGGGACCACTGGGTTGCCAAAAGCCATTGTTCACGGGCATTTGGGCGTCATTCTTGAACACTATAAATCGGCTGCATTTCATTTTGAAATTCGCAAAGGCGGAGGTTTGTTCTTTTATTCGACGACGGGTTGGATGGTCTGGAACACGCTGATGTGGGGGCCGCTCATGG
>JAYPUF010000043.1:0-19679 GCA_038133925.1 Marivivens sp.
TAATCGTCTCGCCCATATAGCGGACCTTTTGCACGCTCGCCGTCTTGTAGACCTCGAGACAACCGCCGAAATGCTGGTCGGCCGAGACATAGACGCCTGTCCCTGATCCCGCATAAGTATCAGACCCCGGAGTGCCGTCGCCGCTCGACCAAACGCCCAATCCTGCCGAAAACGGCGTCGGCATAAGTTGAAGTCCATCGGTAATTGCCTTGTTCATACGCTATCCCTCGCTCTTGGCGGAGAAGGCTCGCCCTGCCCCCAATGGACAAAGCCAAGCCATCCCCGCCGACCCAATCATCACCGCAAGAGATACAGCCCAAACTGTTAAACCCGCCCGACAGCACCGTAACGTTGCGCGCCAGAATCCCCCTTCACGCAAGGCCAATGAAGGCGTATGAGGCCCCCATGTCCACGAACCCGCCCAATCTCCGCCCCGACCTCGCTCCGAAGCCCCGCTTTGAAGATGTGAAACGTGATGGCCAGCCGACCATCGGCATGGTGTCCCTTGGCTGCCCCAAGGCGCTTGTGGACTCAGAACGCATCCTCACGCGGCTACGCGCCGAAGGTTATCAGATCAGCCCCGATTACGCGGGCGCCGATGCGGTGATCGTGAACACTTGCGGCTTTCTGGACTCGGCCAAGGCCGAAAGCCTCGACGCCATCGGTGAGGCACTGGTTGAAAACGGCAAAGTCATCGTGACGGGCTGCTTGGGCGCCGAACCCGATTACATCCGCGAGCATCATCCCAATATCCTCGCTGTGACGGGGCCGCACCAATACGAGCAGGTCCTCGACGCCGTGCATGGAGCCGTGCCGCCCTCACCCGATCCGTTCATCGACCTTTTGCCGGCCTCGGGCGTCAAGCTCACGCCGCGCCACTACAGCTATCTCAAGATCTCTGAGGGCTGTAACCACAAGTGCAAATTCTGCATCATCCCCGACATGCGCGGAAAACTCGCCTCGCGCCCCGCCCATGCGGTGATCCGCGAAGCGGAAAAACTCGTCGAGGCAGGGGTCAAAGAACTCCTCGTGATTTCACAGGATACCTCGGCCTATGGCGTTGATATCAAACACGCCACCGAGCGCGAGCGCCGCGCCCATATCACCGATTTGGCCCGTGACCTTGGCAGCCTCGGAGCTTGGGTGCGTCTCCATTATGTCTATCCCTACCCGCATGTGCGCGACCTCATCCCGCTCATGTCCGAAGGGCTAATCCTTCCCTATCTCGACATTCCGTTCCAGCACGCCCACCCCGAGACGCTCAAGCGCATGGCCCGCCCCGCTGCGGCCGCCAAAACGCTGGACGAAATCAACGCCTGGCGCTCGGTCTGCCCCGACATCACGCTCCGCTCGACCTTTATCGTCGGCTATCCGGGCGAGACTGAGGAAGAGTTCGAGACCCTCATCGACTGGCTCGACGAGGCACAGCTCGACCGTGTCGGCTGCTTCCAATACGAGAACGTGGCCGGCGCGCGCTCGAACGATCTGCCTGATCACGTCCCCGCCGAGGTCAAACAGGACCGCTGGGACCGCTTCATGGAAAAGGCACAGGCTATCTCCGAGGCCAAACTCCAAGCCAAGGTCGGCAAGACCCTCGAAGTCATCGTGGACGATATCGACGAAGAGGGCATCGCCACCTGCCGCACATGGGCCGACGCCCCCGAGATCGACGGTAACCTCTTTATCGACGAAGGCACGGAAGAGTTGTCCGTCGGCGATATCGTTCAGGTTGAAGTTGACGAAGCTGGGGAGTATGATTTGTGGGGTGTGTTGAAGGAATAAATTCCTTCTCCCGCTCATTTCATACTTAGTGTTACCAGGACGGGTGACACCAAAATTCGTCGATCCTCCAAATCAAGTGTAACAAGATTAGAGCCTCTTGGCCTAACTCTGAGAATTTGATCTCCCAGCGCTACCTCGAAACATTCAACGAGTTGTTTGAAGCTCTGACATTCTTGGCTAATCAATTGATTTATCGATGTGTTTAGGGAAACTGAGTTACTTTTTTGCTTTAGTTCGAAGGTGAACAATCCTACGCAACCAGCGTGGATGTCTGTTAACTCACGACATATGTAGTCTTTCTCAGCTAACTCACTCATGATCGCCTCTAGGGATTTGTTGAAATCTGTCGAGACTAGAATTTCTAACCGAGAATCGATTGCATTCCCTTGATCTTCCAGACCTCTAACGACCGCTGGAAAGAAGAATACAAATGAAACTAAAGTCCAAATCCACCACTGCGCAAGAACCCAAAGCCCAAAGGAGTTTAGAGCCTTATACTTACGTAAATTGGGCGCAAGATACTTCAAATTTTCAGGTGAACTTGGCGAAAAACGCTGCACTCTCAACACCACTTCAACACATGACTAAAATATTAGTATCAATTCGATATATGGTGCCACACCTAACATCAACAAAAAACGTTGCCGCGCGGGGCCTTGGTCTAAGAGAGGCAGCGATTCAGTGACACATCCTTGATGTGCATCAATAAATAATTTTATTATCAAGAGTTGCATAAAACATCAACTCCTGTAAGTCATCACCCCGAAATACTCTCCAGATACGCGAGAATGAAGTCCTGCACGGTGCGGTCTTCGATACCAACGTGGCGCATTTTGGTGCCGGGCATGAAGCCGTCGTTGTCTTCCATCCATGCGCGAAGAGCGGCTTGGGTCCAGACGATGCCCGACGAGGCGAGGGCCTCGGAATAATCATAGCCCTCGACTGATCCTGCGGCGCGTCCGACCACATGATCTAGCATGGGGCCATAGCTTGCATCACTGGCGTCAGGTGCGTGGCAGCGGCGGCATTCGGCGGTAAAGAGCTTTTCGCCCGCTTCGATTTTGATCTGGTCGAAACTCTCTGCGGCCACTTGCGAGCCGAGCGCGATGAAGCCAAGAGCGATGAGGTGAGTGACGTGACGCATATAAGCCTCCTATGTTGCTGGAGGGATTTTAGACCCGCACTCACAACCAAAAATTGAGACAGATCAACAGATCGCCCCTCCTTTGGTCGTAGATCTAGTTGAAAAGCACCACCACCCAAGCCATCCCTGCCGCAATCGCCGTCACGGCGACTGCAGCAGAACCTGCGTCCTTGGCCTGTTTCGCCAAGATATGCTGATCTTGGGTGACAAGATCCACCGCACGCTCGATCGCGGTGTTCATCAGCTCTGAGGCAAGTACAAGAATGCCGAGGACAATAATGAGCGCAAGCTCCGCGCCCTCCAAGAGCCAAAAGCCAAGCGCGCCCGACACCAAATTGGCCCAAACCCAAGTGCGAAAGGAATGCTCGTTGATCCAAGCGTCCTTGACGCCCTCAAAGCTCCAGATCGTGCGATATTTGAGGCGCTCAAAGAAGTATTTCATGACGCCTCCTTATGGCTCAGCACATGCCCTGCAAACATATAACCAAGAGTGGGTTTGCGGAAGCGTGCTGATAAAGGAGTTGATTTTACGCCTCTTTAAGCTCCATCAGGAAGCTTTTGTTCGGACAAGTCGCCATCGGCTCCTGTGTGGTTTCGCGCTTGTCGCCGAGGAACTTGCGGCACCCGTCTACGTCATCACAGTAAGCGCAGCGCATCATGGCCGAACGCAGACGCTGCGCGCCGCTTACGCCATTATCAAGAGCCTGATCCAGCGAAACGCCGGTTGTCTCTGCCATTTCATGCATCAAATCGAAATGCGGCTCAAATTTACGAAGTCCAAACATGGTTCTCTCCCCATTTAGGTATGAAACATGTCTGATACCGAAGCCCGCACTGCGCTTTGATCTAACGCAAATGGCTTATTTGATCGCGTCAAGATAAGTGCGCACTGCACTCTGGACATGGCGGAACCGATCTCCACCAAGATGTTTACCGCCAAACCAACGGGTGACACAGACAATATGCCCGCGCAGCTCCTCGCGTTCGAGCATGCGCACGATGACCATCCCCGCGCCGCTCTCTCCGTCATCATTTTTTAGCGGACCATCGTCCAAGAGAACGGCCCATGTATTGTGGGTCGCCTTCGCGAACTTCTTGGTTTTGCAGAGCTCTTTGATGAATTCTTTCGCCTCGTCTGCCGATTGGCAAGGCGCTCCCGAGACAGAGTACTTTGAACCGCGATCGGAAATAATATTATCGAGGATTTTCATTCCGCTACCCTAGTCGCGGAGATCAAAAGCACAAGGCTCAGGCGCTCATCAATCGAAGCCAAACCGAAGCAAGTTTGCAATTGCGGCTGATCCCATTGTTGGAAGACCCGTCTAGCCAAGCGTCTGGTCGATACTTCCAATTACATTCATGACAGATTGCCTGTACTTGCATGATATCGGCGAGCTTCGCATTTGGAAAATTCTCCAACGCTCCTTTGGAGCAAACTGGAATGCCTGCTTGTTCTACATTGATCGTCATGCGCACCTGAAAAGTCATCCCATTCTCCTTCGAGAAGAAGAACGACCCAATGGGACTGCATTTTATATTCGTTCGAATATTTCTTACGTACTTTTCAGATTAATCGACCATACCATCCAGAGCGCGTGTCATAGGTTTAAGCGAACTCAGTCAAGCACCCAACATTGCGATCATTTTTCAGTTTTTTCCGCGACGGAACGCAGCGGTTGCGCCGTATCACCCAAGCATAGAAGTGAGTTCCAAAATGAAAAACCTTAGAAAATTCGCAACCCCCCTTACGATCGGCACGTTCCTTATCATCGGTGTCACTGGTATATTAATGTTTTTCCATGCGAGCACCGGTCTGAACAAAGTCGTCCACGAATGGGTCGGGCTGGTCATGGTGGTCGCAGTCATCCTTCACGTGGTGCTAAACTGGCGCGCAATGACCGGTTACTTTAAGCGTCCTGTTGCGTTGACCCTTGTTGGGGCATCGGTCCTTATCCTCGCGCTTTCGTTCGTTTCAGTCGGCGGCGAAGAAAGAGGCGGCATGCGCCCTGACATGGTCGCGGTGGAACTTGTAACCACGGCTCCGATTGAAACGCTTGCGGTTCTCTTGAACCAAGACGCAGGCACATTGATGGCATCGCTCAGCGATCAAGGCTATTCGCCCGTCGCGGGCCAGTCGCTCTCTGACCTTACCGGAGGAGACATGCGCACAGCAGCCTTCCTTTTGACCGGACTTAAGAATTAATCTGCAAGTTCAGCAAAGCGCCTCTGGTTTACACAGTATGCCGGAGGCGCATCACCTTGCTCGGCCGTTTTGAGCCATTCAGAGCAAGCATGGGGCGCATCGCACCCACGACAGGCCGTCACCATATCAGCATATTCCATCTGGGAAATTTTGCCCTCGGCCAAAGCACGCCCAAGGTCGGCGTGGCAATGTTTTGCCATAGCAAGGGTAAGCCAGAAATGAGTGCGAATTTCGCCCATCGGATGCATGATAAAACCTTCCCAATCAAATTGGGCCAAGGGTAATCACATGATTTCAAACGACACCTTGCGCTAGATCAAACAGTTCACGATCCGTTTGCAACCGAACGCACAATGGCAAGTCGATCGCTGTTTGCAGGGTGAGACCCGAGGAAGCGATCACCCGGATCAGGGATACGCGTGAAGAAGAGCGAGCCGCGCACAGGATCAAAGCCAGCGGCCATCGCAATCCGCGCACCTAGCGCATCTGCTTCAAGCTCATATCTCTTGGAATAAGACCGAGCGCCCACTGCCGCGCCGATCTCCTGAGCCTCACGGATACGCTCGGTCGAACCAGCCGTTAGAACGCCCGCGATTTGACCAAGGACCACTGCACCAACCGTTGCGTTCTGTTGCTGGCGCCCCAAATGGCCCGCGATATGGTGCGCGGCCTCATGGGACATCACAAAGGCCAGCTCGTCTTCGTTCTGAACGTCCGCGAGAAGCGCCAACGTGAAAGCAATCACAGGACGCCCGTTCTTGTCTTCTGTCTGAAAAGCGTTCGATGGCGCCTCGGGGCTATCGTCAACAGCAATCAAAAAATCACAGCGTTCCATAGTCTGCGCGGCGACACAGATATCTTCGGCCACTGGGCCAACACGATCAACAACGTTGATAAAGCGCTCAACGATCTCTCGTGCGCGTTCCCGCCCAATTGTCTGTGTCCCGATTTCTTCGGGTACTTGCGTAGGCACATCGCGCATCGGCGCAGCGCAGCCTGCCAAAAGCGTTGCGAAAGTAAATACGGACAGAAGGATACGCATGCCTGGACCTTTTTTAGACCAGTTTAGTGATTTGCATCCAAGCCGCCAGTGGTGATCGCAAAGATTGGCCTGACAGTTTCCTCTTTCCGTGCTCGAAGGACAGGTCTAGGCTGAGAGTATGTTTACAATCGAACACGAATTCGACGCCACTGTTGTCACTCTCGTTGATGAGGGTGAGACGCCCTTAAAAGAAGACGTAACCGTCAATGCCTTTGACGATTGCGTTACGATCGAACAATACGATCCGCTGCATGATCGCGTGATGACCATCACCCTTTCATTTACCCAAGTCCGTGATCTCGAAGCAGCACTTGACCTGCCAGAAGGGGTTTATCGGCTCAAGCTTGTCGACGAGGACGAGGCCTAGTCTAACCGAAAAGTCTTGTCCCGAGAGGTGTCTCCGCGCACCAGCGAAAGCGAGCTTTTCGAAACCCCAAGCGCCTTTGAAAGGAGCTTGAGAATAGCCGCATTCGCTTTGCCGTTTTCAGGAACTGTCGTCACATAAACGCGAATTTCATCGCCTTCGATCACAATGCGATCTCGACTTGACTTGGGAGTCGCACGGACCGTGAACTCGACCCTTCCCGCTAGAAATTCTTTTAAATCGCTCATGGCTTTTCCTAGCACCGAAATTTGCTGACTTCAGCCCTTTGATTTGATCCATAGGCACTGGAACCACATTGAACGAGTGACTAAATAGGACGCAACCATAGGAGTAGACATGTCTCAACGTAATGATGCCGTTCTTGATTTTCTTTTGACCCGCCGCTCTCAGCCGGCAAAGCTTTTGAAAGCCCCCGCTCCGAACGCGGATGAACTGAATACAATTCTGACTGCCGCTGCGCGGACCCCTGACCACGGTAAGCTTGAGCCATGGCGCTTCGTCGTTCTTGAAAAGGGCGCTCTCACGCGCATCTCCGAGGCGATGCCTGCAAAAGGCGCAGCCCTTGGCGTTGACCCCGACAAGGTTGCGAAATCTGCGGCGACCTATGGAAATGCTCAATTGGCAATCGTAGTGCTGTCTTCGCCCAAACCTTCGGCCGGCATTCCGCAAATCGAACAAGTCTATTCCGCTGGTGCCGTATGCCTTGCGCTTGTGAACGCAGCGCACGCGATGGGTTATGGCGCGAACTGGCTTTCGGGTTGGGCAAGCCATGATGAGGCCAGCGCGCGCGAGTTCTTTGACATGCAGGACGGCGAAGCGGTTGCAGGTGTGATCCACCTTGGGAGCTATGAAAATGCAGCCCCCGAGCGACCGCGCCCCGATCTCGCACAAATCACAAAGTGGATCTCTGAATGATCTTCACCGACTTTTTCAAAGCCTTGGGTCAGCTCCCTGATCCAAGGTTTCGGGGTGTGCTGCTCAAGGGTATCGGACTTTCGCTGGGTGCACTTTTTGGCCTGACGTTTCTATTGGTTTCGGCCATTCAGCTGTTTTTCCCCGAAACCCTAAGCTTCCCTTTGGTTGGCGAAATTGACTGGACGCGAAACGTCGTTTCGGTCGGCGGTTTCTTCTTGATGCTCGGGCTGTCCGTCTTTCTCATGGTGCCCGTTGCCTCGGCCATCACGTCGTTCTTTCTTGATGACGTGGCCCAAGCGGTAGAGGACGAGCACTATAGAGGCCTTCCTGTCCCGCCGCGCATTCCGTTCAAAGAGGCGCTAAACGACACTTTCGCCTTCCTTGGCACGATGATCCTATTGAACATAGTTGCGCTGATGCTTTCGCTTCTGTTGCCGTTCTTTGGCTTTGCGATTTTCTACGTGCTGAACGGCTATCTATTGGGCCGAGAATATTTCCAAATGGTCGCAATGCGGCGCCTTGGCCGCGATGGAGCGATCAAGATGCGTAAATCTCATAGTATCGAGATTTGGTTTGCAGGCTGCCTTATGGCCGTCCCGCTTAGCTTTCCGCTGATCAACCTACTTGTCCCTGTGCTAGGTGCCGCGACGTTTACGCACCTTTACCACAGGCTGGCAGATTAACGGCTCACCTCGGGAGTGGACATGCGATGGAACCAGTCAATGTCCCTCACCGAGAAATAACCCGACAATAGAGTTCCTGCGATAATCGCCCAAAGGACAATCGCGACAAGGGTCGTGACCTTTGCCTTCTTTTTGATTTGCGGATCAGAAGGAGCCGAAGCATGCGTACCGGGAACGATTTCGCCGACCTCACCTTGGGTCTTAAGGCGAAGCGGAAGCACCACAAAGAACACCATGAACCAGATCACGGCGAACAGGACGATGGCAGAAGTGATGTTCATGGGACTTCCTTTTTTAGATTTGCGCCAGACCTAGCGGCTCTGGCGCAAAGGGCAAGGGTTAAACCTGTTCGAGCTCGATCAAGCTTCCGTTAAAATCCTTGGGATGAAGGAAAAGGACTGGCTTGCCATGAGCACCGATCTTAGGCTCGCCCGTTCCAAGAACGCGGGCACCATTGGCCTTGAGATGATCACGTGCAGCGATAATATCATCGACCTCATAGCAGATGTGGTGAATGCCGCCCGACGGGTTCTTGTCGAGGAAACCTTGGATAGGGGACCCTTCGCCCAGCGGGTAGAGCAACTCGATCTTGGTGTTTGGCAGCTCGATAAAAACCACGGTCACACCGTGGTCAGGCTCGTCCTGAGGAGCACCAACATTCGCACCCAAAACGTCACGATATTGGGCAGAAGCAGCTTCCAAATCCGGAACAGCAATCGCCACGTGGTTAAGTCTTCCGATCATTTGATGTCTCCTCGCACAAAATTTGGCAGAGTATCTTTCGCACTCGCAGCATTGGCAACGTAGATTTTCGTGGCATAGCGTCGCGGTCTTTAACCGACGATTTACCATATTGGCGCAGAACTGGGCTATCGGGTTCTGCCACCGGAGATGATCATGGATATCCTCGAAGACCTCAATCGCCACCGCAAGCCGACGGCCTCCCTACCCTTGCTGGGTCACACGGTCCTTTTGGTCGAAGACAGCCGCTTTGCCTGCGAAGCGGTTCGCCTTCTGTGCCTCAAGTCTGGCGCACGGATACGTCGGGCCGACAGTATTTTGCATGCGCGACAGCATCTTAGGGTTTATCGTCCCTCGGTGGTGATCAGTGATCTCGGGCTCCCAGACGGTATGGGCGAAGAACTGATTGAGGAATTGAACACCGCGCGTCCACGCGTCGATGTGCTCCTTGCGACGAGCGGCGATCGTTTTGGCGAAGAGCGGGCTATTGCCGCTGGTGCAGATGGTTTTCTGGCCAAACCGATCACCTCGCTTGCCGAGTTTCAGATCGCGATCCTAGAGCATCTTCCCTATGATCGTCGCCCAAAGGGACCGCGCGCCTTGAGCGATGAACAAATTTGCCCCGACCCAATTGCGCTTCAGGATGATCTCGCCTTGATTGCGGATGCGCTCATCGATGTGAAATCCGCGGGTCAGATCGACTATCTTGCTCAGTTTGTGCACAGCATCGCGGTCAGCACAAAGGACCCTGCCCTGTCCGACGCTGTCGCCGAACTGGCGAGCGCGAGGCAGGCCCGAAAGCCAATCGCTCCGCCACTAAGCCGTCTCGCCGCCGAAGTGCATCAACGGCTCATGAGTGCGCGATCGCTCTAGAGCACAAGTTTCGGATCAGAGCCAAGTTCAACATCGGGAAATACCGTCGCCTCAATCACCGAGGTCGATAGCCCTGTCAAATTGCGGATGATCCAACCCGCATGAGCGCGAACATCGCGCGTCGGCATGAGGTCACGGCGGGCATATAGGTCTGCCTCACTTAGGCCCGGCCAATCCGCAAACACTTGTCCTCCGCTCAATGCACCACCCGCATAGATCATTGCGCCGCCAGTGCCGTGATCGGTCCCGCGGCTTCCATTTTCTGCCGCTGTACGTCCGAACTCAGTCAGGCACATGACCGCAGTCTTTTCCCAGAGCGCTCCAAGCTCTGCTTTGAGCGTCAGGATCGTGTCCGAGAGACGCGCAAGCGCTCGCCCCATATCGCGAGCCTGCCCGTTATGGGTATCCCAGCCGGAAAGAGAAAAGCTTGCAATCCGAGTGTCTTCCTTGAGCCGTGCCGCGGCAAATTGAGCAAGTTTCGCATGCTCGGTGCCGCCGTTGACGCCCTCGACTTCGAACGCGCTGCGACTGCTTCCTGCAACCTCATCCGCGATCGCGATTGCATCTGCGCTTGCTTGTTCAAAGAGGGCATCGCCTTCGTAAATTTGTGTCAAAAGTCGACGCGCCTGCGGCGAGAGCGATAGACCGGCCTCGGGCGACCAGCTTGATACAGCGGCGCTGCCGTCAAGGATCAGCATCTCTTCGCGCCCGATCGCAAAAGCGGTTCGGCTTGTCGCCGCAGGGGTCTCAGCGACCAAACGATTTAGCCATCCCCCACGCGGCCGACCAGTCAGATCGTTCCCCCTTGCTTCAAGGATATCTTGTCCGTCAAAATGACTTCTGCGGTCCCGATAGGGTGTTGAAACTGCATGTACAAAACCAAGCTGTCTGCTTTGCCAAAGCGGGACTAGTGGTGCCAGCGCTTGGTGCATTGTCCACATCCCGCCAAGCGCAATTTCACCTTCTTGTGAGGCGAGGCTCGGCCTAAGCCAGCCATAATCGGGGTCGCCAACGGGACGGACCACATCCAGCCCATCCATCGCTCCGCGCAAAATGATCACAACAATCCGCGCGTCCCACGGCCCCGAGGCCATGACAACCGGAGTCCAGAGAGGCGCCGCTGCCGCGGAGCATCCGATCAGAAAATCTCGTCTTCGCATCGTCACCTCCTTTGAAACGCGGCCGAGGCAAGAACGAGACCAACGCCTTCCGAGCGCGTTTCGGCAGCCCGAGCAGCAAACTTCACGTTTTCAGGGACCTTGCGGCCCAAAACGGTTTCAACAAAAACGCGGGGATCGGGAAGCTGTTCTGTTATGGTTTGCGGGACTGTCATGGCCCAATTGATCCGACCTGCCATGCCCTGCGGTGTGACCCACTCATGCGCCATCGTCGCGAACCCATCTGGCCCAACGGGGCGCTGCCAGTCTTGCCCCATAACAGCCAATTGGCGCTCAAATCCCATTCGAAGAACACTGCGCGGCACGGTTTCAAAAAACGCGTCTCCAACGCCCAGTCCCCTTAGTGCAGATGCGACAAAGCTAAAGGGAATTTTTACCTTTTGGCGCGGAGCCTCCCACGCCAAAGGATGCTTCAACATGGCCTCATAGACAGCTAGTAAGTCACCACCCGTCGCCTCAAACCGCTTGACCATTGCATCCACAAGGTCTTGCGGGGGAACATCGCTCACGAAATATGCTGCGAGCTTATGGCTTATGTGTCTTGCCGTGGCAGGATGAGCAGCAAGGTCAATAACAACCGAAAGCACGTTCTCTAGATCAGCCGTCGCCGGATACGTCACGCCCAGCACAGTTTCCGAACCCGGTTCAACACGCAGCTCCTCAAAGGCAAAGCCACTCGCCGGACGAAAGTTCAACCCAGTCAAAAGTTCGGCAAGCTCTCGCACATCGGTTTGTTCATAGGGGCCATCAGGACCAAGCGTATGTAATTCAAGCAGTTCTCGCGCAAGATTTTCATTCAGCCCACGCCCAGATCCGCGTCCTACGCGGCTATCTGGACCAATCGAGGATACTTGATCCAAATACAAAAGCATCATCGGATGGATCGTCACGGCCCAGAGCATATCGGCAAAGCGCCCAGTCAAGCGAGAGCGAATGGCCTCTTCAACGTAGGGGGTCACAAGATGGCGGGTACGGCTGTTTTCGGACCGAACGGTGAAATGGTTCGCCCAGAATTCAACCAACCTTTCACGAAAACCATCCCGCGAAAGAGTTGCTCGTGCCAGCGTGTTTCGAAAACTCTCCCAATAGAGCGAGGACATGTCCTCGGCATAAGTTTGGCGCAACGCATTGAGCTCTGCTTGCCGCTCAATATCGCCGGCGTCGCGGGCCGCGTTCATATCGAGTGTCGTTTGGAACTGATCCGCAAGGCTCGGCTTTGCCTCTGCAAACCTTGGGATCGGCCAACGTGCCGCCGCTTCGTCCCGCCCCACAAGACGAAGAAGCATATCATCAGGATGCGCATCCCACTCGGCAAAAGGGCCAAGTCCCAAACCAAATCGGATCGCGGCAGTTTCGGGATCGCCGATCGTCACGGGAACCATACTCCGTCGGTAACGTTCTTTTCTTTAAACCATAACGATATTTGGCCCGCTCACCACACACGAAAAAGTGGGGCGCGAAAGAATTGACCATTTCGAGGATTGAAACAAAAAGGCCGGACGCAATTCTCAGCATCCGGCCTTTTTGTTCAATGTCTCAGAGACTTATGCCTCTGGCGGAAGAACCCGAAGACGAAGCTCCCGCAGCTGCTCGTTCATCGGCTCGCTCGGCGCACCCATCATGAGGTCTTCTGCGCGCTGGTTCATCGGGAACATGATGACTTCGCGGATGTTCTGCTCGTCGGCAAGAAGCATCACGATACGGTCGATACCTGCTGCACAACCACCGTGGGGCGGAGCGCCATACTGGAACGCATTGACCATACCGCCGAAGCGTTTTTCGACTTCTTCCTTGCCATAGCCCGCAATTTCGAAAGCCTTGAACATGATCTCGGGCTTGTGGTTACGGATCGCACCCGAAACGAGTTCGTATCCGTTGCAAGCGAGGTCATACTGGAAACCCTTGACCGAAAGCGGATCACCCATGAGAGCATCCATACCGCCTTGCGGCATCGAGAAGGGGTTGTGTTCAAAGTCGATCTTGCCGGTTTCTTCGTCCGCTGCGTAGATCGGAAAATCCACGATCCAAGCAAAGGCAAAACGGTCGGTCTCGGTCAGGCCAAGCTCATCACCGATCACAGTACGGGCCTTGCCGGCAACCTTTTCGAACGCGGCAGGCTTGCCACCAAGGAAGAACGCCGCATCGCCAACGCCGAGGCCGAGCTGCTGACGGATCGCTTCGGTACGCTCAGGGCCGATGTTCTTGGCGAGCGGGCCAGCGGCTTCCATTTCGCCGTTCTCTCCGTCACGCCAGAAGATGTAGCCCATCCCCGGCAGACCCTCTTTCTGAGCGAAAGCGTTCATGCGGTCACAGAACTTGCGGCTGCCACCTGTTGGCGCGGGGATCGCACGGATTTCGGTGCCGTCCTGCTCCAGAAGCTTCGCGAAGATTGCAAAGCCAGAGCCAGCGAAATGCTCGGAGACAACCTGCATCTTGATCGGGTTGCGCAGGTCGGGCTTGTCAGTGCCGTACCAAAGTGCCGAGTCACGATACGAGATCTGCGGCCATTCGGACGGAGCGTCGACTTTTTTGTTGCCACCGAACTCTTCGAAGACGCCTGCGAGAACGGGTGCGATTGTGTCGAACACGTCCTGTTGGGTCACGAACGACATCTCAAGGTCGAGCTGATAGAAGTCAGTGGGCGAACGGTCAGCGCGCGGGTCTTCGTCGCGGAAGCAAGGCGCGATCTGGAAGTAGCGATCATAGCCTGAAACCATGATTAGCTGCTTGAACTGCTGCGGAGCCTGCGGGAGCGCATAGAATTTGCCCGGGTGGAGACGCGAGGGCACGAGGAAGTCACGCGCGCCTTCAGGCGAAGATGCCGTGATGATCGGCGTTTGGAATTCGCGGAAGTTCTGGTCCCACATCCGCTTGCGCATCGAGGCGACAACATCCGAACGCAGTTTCATGTTCGACTGCATCGCGTCGCGGCGCAGGTCGAGGTAGCGATAGCGCAGACGGGTTTCCTCGGGATATTCCTGATCGCCGAACACCATGAGCGGGAGTTCTTTAGCTTCGCCAAGAACTTCGATGTCGCGCACGAAGACTTCGACTTCACCAGTCGGCAGCTTGGGGTTCACCAGTTCGGGGTCACGCGCCTTCACTTCGCCATCGATGCGGATACACCATTCAGAGCGGACCTTTTCAACGGCTGCAAAGGCTGCCGAGTCGGGATCGCAAAGAACCTGCGTCACGCCGTAGGTGTCGCGAAGGTCGATAAAGAGAATACCGCCGTGGTCGCGCACGCGGTGTACCCAGCCGGACAGACGGACGGTCTCGCCAACATTTGCTTTGGTCAATTGGGCGCAGTTATGAGTGCGATAGGCGTGCATAGAGTCGTTTCCTATGGGTTAGGCTCGGTCAGTGGCCGATACACAAGGTTGGCGCGGCGTTGTCAAGCAAAGGGCGCAAGTTCAGCCCTAATCAGGCCTCGAAGTGCATTCCCCATGTATATTTCACGCGCTTTTGCCAGATCATCGCGGGTGAGAACAGCCTCTTTCCATCCATTCATCAAAAGACTTGACCGAAGAACACCAGGAAGAAGCCCTGAACGAAGAGGCGGTGTTACCTTTTCGCCATCTCCGCGGATAATGAAGATATTGGTAATCGTCCCTTCGCAAAGCTCGTCTTTTGTGTTCAGGAAAAGCCACTCCTCGATGCCTTCAGGAAGCTCCGCTCGCGCCTGGTCATAAAGAGCACGGTTCGTGGACTTGATCCCAAGCCACGGGTTCCTTGGGTCAAGCCTGCTTTCATGGATTGCAATACGCCACACCTCGGGATTTGGCGGAAGCGCGCCACGGGTGATTTCTATATCGCCACCCGAGCCAAGCGTCAGGCGCACCCGCTGAGGCTGCCCTGCATCAAGCACGAGCGCATTTTGACAAGCACCACGATCAAATGGAAAGCCAAGCCGATCAGCGCTGGCTTCGAGACGGCTTAGATGGAGGTCAAGAAAGGCAAAACCCTTTTGGGGTGACCATCCCAAGGTTTCGATCAGGCGGGTATTTTCGGGGATAGCTTGGCGAAACGCGCTTTCCATAGGGCCTCCTCATATTCTGATGTAGCCGTGCTGTCCCAGACAACGCCGCCCCCTACGTTCAATGTCGCCCGCTCGCCTTGCAGAAGGATGGAGCGGATCGCCACATTGAATTCTGCGCGGCCATCGGGGGCAATCCAGCCGATAGAGCCGCAATACACATCCCGTGCCCATGGCTCTAACTCGCGTATGATTTCCATCGCGCGCAGTTTTGGCGCGCCGGTAATCGATCCACACGGGAAAAGCGCCTCGAATATCTGGGGGATCGTGACTCCCTGACGGCTTTGCCCTGTTACGAGCGAAGTCATCTGATGCACCGTCTCATAGGTTTCGATCTTGAATAGTTCGGGGACGCGGATGCTCCCAACCTCGGCTATCCGGCTTAGATCGTTTCTAAGCAAATCAACAATCATCAGATTTTCGGCGCGGTTCTTTTCGTCGGTTCTTAGGAACGACTTGTTCGCTGCGTCTTCGGAAACAGTTTTGCCGCGGGGCATGGTGCCCTTCATCGGACGCGTCGAGAGCACACCATCCGAGCCCAGACTGAAAAACAGTTCAGGCGAGCGGCTCAGAATGTCAAACTCGCTGCATTCCAATAACACGCCATGCCCAACTGGCTGGTGCTGCGCGAGCGAGGCGTAAAGAGCCTCTGCTCCCCCCTTTGCAACGGCATCAATCGGGAAGGTCAAATTGGCCTGATAAATATCGCCGGCACCGATATAGCCGCGCAAGCGGTCAAAGGCGGCCGTATAATCCGCTAAGTTCCAACGCGGTTTAAGGCTGGAAATCGTCGCTTCACTTGCTCGCAGTTCAGAGGCTACGCCGTAACCTTCATAAACGCCAAAGCGAAGCAGAGGTACGCGGCGCTCAAGCGGAACAATCGGGCTCAGGCGTGGCTCTAGGGCATATCCCGCCTCGTAGCTCGCATATCCGGCAAGCCAGAATCCCTCGCGGCGGGCGCGCTCCATCTCGTCCAACACAGGTCCGACTTCACGCACTGTATGTGCCTCGATTATACGATGTGCACCGACAAATGCCGCAGCCTGACCTTGCGGCCCATAATCAAAACGAAGTTTCAAATGCACTCCTGCTCAAATCGCCGCTTACATAATGCTAGCGCAGACGAGGTTACAGGGTAGAAACACGTAAAAGTTGGGTTCAAAACGCCCTTTTGCCTGTCAGGCGGACGCTCTTGTCTAAGGTTGCTCGGATTTTCCGCGGAAAAGCGCGGATCAGGCCTTGCGCCGCGCTTCTCCATCCCTATAACCCACGACAATTTGTGCGGCGCAAGATGACCGAGTCTCGCGTTCACGACCCATGCCTGCCACATACCGATACGAGGGATAGAACCATGCCGAAGAGAACCGACATCAAGTCGATCATGATCATCGGAGCCGGACCCATTGTCATCGGGCAAGCCTGCGAATTCGATTATTCGGGCGCCCAAGCTTGTAAAGCTCTTCGCGAAGAAGGCTACCGCGTCATTCTGGTGAACTCGAACCCTGCGACGATCATGACCGATCCGGGTCTGGCCGATGCAACTTATATCGAACCGATCACGCCTGAGGTCGTTGCCAAGATCATCGAGAAAGAGCGTCCCGACGCGCTTCTCCCGACGATGGGCGGCCAAACTGGTCTGAATACCTCGCTCGCTCTTGCTGACATGGGTGTACTTGAGAAGTTCAACGTCGAAATGATCGGCGCCAAGCGCGAGGCCATCGAAATGGCCGAAGACCGCAAACTGTTCCGCGAAGCAATGGACCGTCTCGGCATCGAGAACCCCAAAGCGACCATCGTCACCGCCCCCAAAGATGCCAAAGGCAAGAAAGACCTCAAAGCGGGTATCGCTCTTGCTCTTGAAGCGCTCGAGGAAATTGGTCTTCCCGCGATTATCCGCCCTGCCTTTACGCTCGGCGGCACAGGCGGCGGCGTGGCGTATAACCGCGAAGAATACGAATACTACTGCCGCACGGGTATGGATGCCTCGCCCGTGGGTCAGATCCTTGTCGATGAATCGCTTCTCGGCTGGAAAGAATACGAAATGGAAGTGGTCCGCGACAAAGCCGATAACGCCATTATCGTCTGTTCGATTGAAAACGTTGACCCGATGGGTGTTCACACGGGCGACTCGATCACCGTTGCTCCTGCTCTGACGCTCACCGACAAAGAATACCAGATCATGCGCACCGCCTCGATCGCGGTTCTGCGCGAGATCGGCGTTGAAACGGGCGGCTCCAACGTTCAGTGGGCGGTCAACCCCAAAGACGGCCGTATGGTCGTGATCGAGATGAACCCGCGTGTGTCGCGTTCCTCCGCGCTTGCGTCCAAAGCCACGGGCTTCCCGATTGCCAAGATCGCGGCGAAACTCGCCGTGGGCTACACCCTCGACGAGCTCGACAACGACATTACCAAGGTCACGCCTGCGTCATTCGAGCCGACCATCGACTATGTCGTCACCAAGATCCCGCGCTTTGCCTTTGAAAAGTTCCCTGGCTCCAAGCCTGAACTGACCACCGCAATGAAGTCGGTCGGCGAAGCCATGGCGATTGGCCGCACGATCCACGAGTCGATGCAGAAAGCTCTCGCGTCGATGGAAACGGGCCTCACCGGTTTTGACGAGATCGCAATTCCCGGCGCACCGGACAAGGCGGCAGTGTCTTCGGCGCTTTCCAAAGCGACCCCTGATCGCCTGCGCACGATCGCTCAGGCGATGCGCCACGGCTTTACCAACGACGAAATCATCGCGATCACCTCTTTCGACCCTTGGTTCCTCAACCGCATTCGCGAGATCGTCGAGGCTGAAGCCGAAGTTAAAAAGAACGGCCTCCCGCTCGATGAAAAAGGTCTGCGCAAGCTCAAGATGATGGGCTTCACCGATGCGCGTCTTGCCAAGCTGACAGGCCGCACCGAAGACAACGTGCGCCGTGCACGTCAGAACCTCGGCGTTGTTGCAGTCTTCAAGCGGATCGACACTTGCGCTGCTGAATTCGAAGCACAGACGCCCTATATGTATTCCACCTACGAAGCCCCAGCGATGGGCGACGTGGAATGTGAAGCGCGTCCCTCGGACCGCAAAAAGGTCGTCATCCTCGGCGGCGGCCCGAACCGTATCGGTCAGGGTATCGAATTTGACTATTGCTGCTGTCACGCTTGTTTCGCTCTGACCGATCAGGGTTATGAGACGATCATGATCAACTGTAACCCCGAGACCGTGTCGACCGACTATGACACTTCGGATCGTCTCTATTTCGAACCGCTGACCTTCGAACACGTGATGGAAATCCTTCGCGTTGAACAAGACAACGGCACGCTTCACGGCGTCATCGTCCAGTTTGGCGGCCAGACCCCGCTCAAGCTTGCGAATGCACTTGAAGAAGCTGGCATCCCGATCCTTGGCACTTCGCCTGATGCAATTGACCTTGCCGAAGACCGCGAGCGTTTCCAAGACCTCGTGAACCGCCTTGGCCTGAAGCAGCCGGTCAACGGCATCGCATCGACCGACGCTCAGGCAATCGAGATCGCGAAAGAAATCGGCTTCCCGCTTGTTATTCGTCCGTCCTACGTTTTGGGCGGCCGCGCGATGGAAATCGTTCGTGATATGGCTCAGCTTGAGCGCTACATCAACGAGGCCGTGGTCGTTTCGGGCGACAGCCCTGTTCTTCTCGACAGCTATCTCTCGGGCGCAACCGAGGTTGACGTCGATGCGCTTTGCGATGGCGAAAACGTCCACGTTGCAGGCATCATGCAGCACATCGAAGAGGCTGGCGTTCACTCGGGCGACTCCGCTTGCTGTCTGCCGCCGCACACGCTTCCGGCGGACATCGTTACAGAAATCCGCACGCAGACGGTGGCTCTGGCAAAAGCACTCAAGGTCATCGGCCTTATGAACGTCCAGTTCGCAGTCAAGGACGGAGAAGTTTACCTCATCGAGGTTAACCCGCGTGCATCGCGCACCGTGCCCTTCGTCGCCAAGGCTGTGGACTCTGCGATTGCGTCTATCGCTGCACGTCTGATGGCAGGCGAGCCTCTTTCGAACTTCCCGCTCCGCGAGCCTTATCCGACCGATCTCGATCCGATGGCCACCGTCGCGCAACCCGACCCCTTCACCCTTGCCGACCCCAAGACCCCTTGGTTCTCGGTCAAAGAAGCCGTGCTTCCCTTTGCACGCTTCCCCGGCGTTGACACGATCCTTGGGCCGGAAATGCGTTCTACGGGCGAAGTTATGGGTTGGGACCGCTCGTTTGGCCGCGCTTTCCTCAAGGCACAGCTTGGTGCGGGCACGCTCCTTCCGACAGAAGGCAATGTGTTTGTCTCGATCCGTGACGCGGACAAGGGCGCTGATATGCTCGAAGCAGCAAAGATCCTTGTCGAACAGGGCTTTGCAATCGTCGCGACACGCGGCACCGCTGGCTGGCTCACCGAAAACGGTGTTGAGTGTGAAATCGTGAACAAGGTCTATGAAGGTGGCCGCACCATCGTGGATCGCCTCAAAGACGGTCACATCAGCCTTGTCTTCAACACCACCGAAGGCGCACAGGCCGTAGAAGACAGCCGCGATATCCGCGCAGTCGCGCTCTACGACAAAATCCCCTATTTCACTACAGCTGCGGCCTCCCATGCCGCAGCGCTGGCCATGCTGGCTCGCAGCGAGGGTGACATCGGGGTTCGCAGCCTACAGGGTTAATCGCAAGCGGGCG